>DAHO01000096.1 GCA_002498455.1 Euryarchaeota archaeon UBA602 | reverse complement strand
ATGTGGCCTCCACCACGGTATGCAAGATTGATTCCAGAGTTGAATCGACCAAGTTTAGGGATACTTTCAGCCATCATTCCAGCAACGGCTTGTTCGGCGAATAAGCGAGGAATCAGGGCAACAAAAGTAATCCCAACGAAAACCCATGTTGCCGTTCGGATGTCAATGAAGAGAAGTGGAACAATCAAGACGATATGCAAAATGGTTCCAATAAGAATCCAACTTCGTCGACGGCCCAAGGGTAGGTTGACAAAACGCTCGACGGGCTGCGCCCATACCAGTCGTAGGAAAAATGGGATTTTTAGTAGCATTACAGCGAGTGCAATATCCTTGATTGGAAGTTGGAATTCATTGTTCGCAACCGTCCCAATCCAAAGACCGACGAAGGCATAAGGAAGCATGAGACCTAGGTAGAAGATTACCACCCAAATGTCGCGGAAAAAATCCTTCTTGCCCAAATCAACCCATCCGGACTTGAGACCACCGGATGGCGCAAGTTCCGCCTCAAGGACGTCGGACATCGCGCGGCCTACGGCCGCGATTCAGTCATGAGTGTGACGGATGTCGCTTCGGAAGCAAACTCTTGACTGAGAACCACTTCGACGGGCTATGCGTGTGGCGATTACGGGGTCTGCAGGCCTGATTGGAGGCATTGTGTATGACCATCTTACCGAATTGGGCCATGACGTGATCGGAATCGATCGTCCATATTCTGATTGGCTAGATGCTGGAAGAAATACAGAGGATGAAAATGCCAGAAATCGCGTTGAAATTGAAATGGATTTGACCATGATTTCCGATGAAGAATTGATGGCGACTCTAGAAGATGTCGAATGTCTCATCCATCTGGCTGCTGATGCCAACCCCTCCAATGATGATGACTCGATGATTCGCAACAATATCGAACCTACAACTGCAGTATTTAGATGCGCAAAATTGGCTCAAGTGAATCGCGTGATTGTGGCCTCTAGTGGATTGGCACAGGTTGGCTTGGAACCACTCTTTGCAAAAGGCGGACCCATGCATGGCAGGATGATCCAAATCGAGGATGGAATTGCACCAACATCAACATATGGGGCCTCGAAAATCTATGCAGAAGTCTTGGCCGAAATGTATGCTCGAATCCATGGAATTGAAACCATCGCAGTTCGGATTGGAACTGTGATTCCAAACGAAGAGCAACATTGGGTCAGAGGTGGTCGTTTGCAGGCCACGGCATTTCTCGCAGAAGACGTACGTCGATTCTTCCAAGCCGCTGTAGAAAATCCACTGGATGGACACCTACTTACCGCTGCACAGTCAGACTCCCCTGGACGTTTTCTCGATTTAGAACCAGGGCAATCTGTGTTGAATTGGACACCCATCCAATGGCCGGACAACGTAGAGAACGTGCAATGAACCTGTTTGCCATCCGCAGCATATGTCCGGCGGACAGACACTGGGCATCGATGTTGGGAGCACCGCCACCAAAGTTGTCTTACTGAATCCTGACTCCTCGTGGGAAATGCACGAATGGTCGTCTAAAGAAGAATTGTGGCCAAACTTGCGAGCATGGCTTGAAACCAAGGACACACAAATCACTCGCGTTGGAATCACCGCACATGGCCCCTCTGCAATCGTAATCCGCGATGGAATTCTCTGTGGCAGAATCATTGCTTGGCATGAACCGTTACCAAAAGATTGCGAGCGACCCACTCAGGGCACACATCAGTTGCCTCAAACCCGGGCGTGGGTGCCCTCACGTCTTGCACAATGGGAATCCGAATATGGAGCAATTGGTGAGGGGGTTGCAATTCAACTCAAAGATCTGTACAACTGGGAACTCACCGGAATCGTGGCACGCGATTCACGCTCAATGCGCGGCTATCTTGTCAACTCACACTTGCATTTACCGGAGGAGGTCATCGGTTTGGTGAACAAGACTGGTGCTGAATTATCCGGAATCCCCGAAGGTGTTGAGGTCATCTGTGGATGTGACGATTTGACTGCAGGTGTGATTGGGCTTGGAGCTCAGAAAGGTGTGGTCTTCAATTTGGCAAATACCAGTGAACATGTGGGTATAATCGGGGAGGAAGCCATCGAAGGAATCAGTTGGTTGCCAGCACTAGGTTCACTGCCGTCTCTGACTTACAATGCAACTTCCACAGGGTTTGGTACTTCAGACACAGAACGAGATGCCGAAGTAGCCGATTTGGTACGCGTCTTTCCACCAAGAGAATTGTGGATTGGTGGTGGATTGGCCATGAACAAATCCTTGGTCGAACGCAGGAAGGCGATCTTCAAGGCCGGTGCTGAAGTTAGTGCACTGGGTATCGCCAAATTGGCGCAGCGGAAACCACATGCTGTGATCTTCGGCGGTGGAAAGGTGGGTAGAGGGTTTCTGGCCCAACTATTGTCGAGATCAGGATGGACGTTCACGCTGGTAGATGCCCATCAAGAAACGGTCTATGCTATTCAGAAACATGGTGGATGGCATACATTCAATCTATCGACTCAGGAAACCGAATGGATTCAGCCTCAAGGTGTATTTCATACCTCGCAAGACCTTGAAACAATCTTCGAACATGCAGACTTGATTCTCACTTCTATCGGTGCGTCTCACCTGCAATTGTGGGCTCAAGAAATTCGAAAAACTCTCTGCAAGCGTTTGGAAAAGGGTAATTTGGATCTGATTTTGGCTGAAAATCATCCACGTCCTGCCTTTGCCGTCCGTCAAGCATTGTTGCAGAATGCAAATGAAGAACAAGAGATGTTAATCGAGGAACGATTGGGGATTGCCCAAGCTCAAGTTCTGCGTTCTTGCATTGAACCATTGCAGGCTCAACATCCACTTACTGTTCAAATCCAAGATCACTGGACGTTACCGCTTGATGGTGATGCCCTGAAAACCGATTTTTCAATACAGGGGTTCAAGAAAATGCCCAACTTTGAGCGTGAATTGACGCGGAAATTGTTCACGTACAATTGTGTCAACGCCATGGTCTGTTATTTGGGACACTTGGCAGGATTTGAGTGGCTTGCTGATGCTGCAAATGACTCCCGCATCTCTGCGATGGCTTTGCAGGCTGGGCAGGAATCTTCTGCCGCATTGGTCGCAGCCTATGGATTCGATCCAAGTGAGCAAAAAGAATGGTGTGAGCGAGCATTGGCCAAATATCAGGACCGAACGATTCGCGATCCTATCGAAAGAAATGCTCGAGATCCTGTTAGAAAATTGGGGCGATTTGAGAGATTAATCGGTCCAATCAACCTCTGTAAGGAACATGATTTGCCTCATGAATCATTATTGGTTGGAGTGGCTGCAGCATTACAATACCCTGGTGCAAAAATTGAGCACTCTCTCCCTCTGGGAGAGGCACATGCAAAATTGCAATCTCTACTGACGTCTGAATCAATTTCATAGGCAGACCTAGCCCTTGCAGCATCATGGCTGACCCTGACACCCCGGATGAAGAGGAGACGAGTGGCGAAGATTCACCCCGAGGACCCCCCGCACGAGGGCCTCCTTCACGCGGGCCTCCAAAACGCGGACCTCCGAGTCGAGCCCCGTCGTCAAGGCCACCGGCGGGACCTCCAAATAGCCCTCCTTCGGGCCCTCCTTCTGGGCCATCTGGGGGGCCACCTTCTGGACTCCCTAGTGGACCACCATCTAGGCCACCACTCCGCCCTCCCGCAGATGCCTTTGTCGACAACAAAGTAGAGGATTTGTCGGATGAAACCTCTTCACCGGAGCCCAAAGCTGCACCTGAGGTACGTGGGCCACCCAAGCGAGGCCCCCCCTCACGAGGACCACCCAGTCGTCGTGGACCTCCGAATCGAGGACCACCTCCGACAGATGTTGATTCCGATCTCAATGAAGACAGAAGTGAACCAACAACTTCCTTTGATTCAGCAATGGCAAAAATGACCGGACAGGAAAAAGAGGTCATTATTGATGCAGAGGAATTGGCAGCACAAGAAGCAGCATTGACCAAGGCGGAGGAAGAAGAACGGGTTGCTGCGAGTGAAACCGACAAGTGGGAAGCACCCGACGAGGAAGAGGAACCTCTACCTGAAATTGAGCCATTGCCCAAAGAGGCGGCTGAAGGCAGTCGTTATCCTAAACTCTCCAAAGCCAAAACAGGTCGTTTGAAAGATGCTCCACTCACGGGGCATATTGTCCCTCATACACATTGGGACCGAGCCTGGTACTTGCCTTTCCAGAAATATCGATACCGACTGGTGGAGTTGGTCGATGACTTGCTCGATTTGATGGAAAACAATCCGACTGCATATCCAACGTTTGAATTGGATGGCCAAACCATCGTCTTGGAGGATTATCTTGAAGTCAAACCCGAAAATGCAAATCGAATTGAAAAACTGGTGAAAAAAGGACGATTAAATATTGGTCCTTGGTATGTATTACCGGATGAATACATCGTAGGTGGCGAAGCTCTGGTTCGCAATTTGCTGATGGGTGAGCGGACCGCAAAACGCTGGGGTGGACGTTCAGAAGTGGGCTATGTGCCCGACCCATTCGGCCATGTTGCACAGTTGCCTGCAATTCTCAAGGGCGCCGGACTTGATTCATTCATTTTCACTCGAGGAGCCGGGCCATGGATCCAGGAGGCCGGTGGTGTATTCAACTGGTATGCAAGTGATGGAAAAACCAAGGTATTGGCCGTCCAACAAGTTCCCGATTATCCTAACCTCATGGCTTGGGGTTTTGAGGAAAGGCCTCTAGATCGAAAAGACTCTCTGGATGTGAATGTTGATACTGCAATGGAACGAATGCAGCGCCTATTGGACAAGCATGAAGCCATGGGATGGAAACCTGAGGTCCTGCTCTTTGGACAAGGAAGCGACCATACACATCCCCAACCAACACTTCCCATGCTAATTGGGAAAGCGAGTCAAAAGTTCAATGGAAAAATCAAGTTCCAGCATTCCTCATTCCCGGCTTACATTGAAGCACTCAAAGGTTGGTTGGGTAAGAAGAAAATGTTTCGCTATCAAGGTGAGTTGCATTCAGGATGGGATCGAAACATCCTCTCTGGTGTGTTCAGCGCGAGATTGTATCTGAAGCGCGCAAACGATCAAACCATGCGTGTATTAAGAGATAGAATCGAGCAATTGAGTGCCATTTCTTGTGCACATGGTGGACGGTTCCGTGGAGAGCGATTGGATTGGGCTTGGAAAGAGATTCTGCGTAACCACCCGCACGATGACATCTGCGGCTGTAGTGTCGACGAAACCCATGATGACATGGAAGTTCGATTCAAACATGCAGATCAGATTTGCGCCATGTTGGAAGATGATTTGCGGTTGGAATTGCGTGAACAAATGGATTTGTCACATGAGGATAGGGATGCTGTGCCCGTCTTGCTTCACAATCCATTGGCCAAGGCATGGTCAGGGTCGTTGATGATCGATCTCGCCGTACCCAAATTCCGGTGTTGGCTTGATCACGGGTTGCCCGTCAAAATCGAGATGGCTGCACCTTCTGGAGACTGTATGATTCACACATCAGGATTGAGTATCACACCCAAATCTTGGGGATTGCATGTTCATTACGATCGAGTTGCGAATGTAGAACTCCCTCGAGTTGTCGGACGGATTCATGTTCATCGATTACCACCGGGCTTGTCCGTTGCACACATCTTACCCGGACGAGGCAACTACGCTCTGCCTGCTGAGCCGGTGAACCTTGGAGGAGAATTTGGCCGAACCGATTGGATGGACAACGGATTGGTGCGGGTACTATTCCGTGCCGATGGTCGATTTGACATCATGGACCACTCTACAGGTCGGCACATCATTGGAGCTGGAAGACTCGAGGATTCAGAAGACGCTGGCGATTCTTACGATTGGTCCGCCGGAGGTCATCCCGTTCCGCAGGCAGCCGGACGTGGAGAAAAAATGCATGAACGTGTCTTGGCAATCGATTCTAGATTTGCTGACATGGATGAAACCAATCGCCAGGTATACTTGACCATCGAACAACAAGACGACTGGACTGCTACAGTTCGATTACACATCGCCTGGGCACTCCCTGCCAGATTCGATGATTCGACACAAACTCGTAGCCAAGAGATGGAATGGAATACGATTGACCATTACATCACTTTGCGGAGCGGGCACTCTATGGTCGAGGTCGAAACTTGGGTCAATAATTCATGTGAAGATCATCGTCTTCGATTGCATGTGCCGACAGGTGTTGATGCAAAAAAGGTCCATGCTGGAGCCGCTTTCGATGTCATTGAGAGACCAGCCAATTGGCCGCATCTTAGCGACTGGGAACAGCCTCATGTACCTACACAACACTTCAGCGACCTATTGATGGCGGAAGAAAAGGGAGGAGGAATTGCATTGTTCTGCCCGGGATCCAATGAGTACGAAGCCATCACCGGCGATGATGGAACCACGTTGGCAATCACCTTGTTACGCTCAACTGGATATCTAAGTCGGGACGGGTTTGCCAGCCGTCGAAATAGAGCCGGACCCGTATTTGCGGCACCCGGTGCTCAATGCAAGGGAGCGATTTGTACTCGATGGGCACTAATGGCCTACGAAGACGATTGGGCGGAGGCAAACATTCACCAAGTCGCTGAAACTTATGCTTGTCAAGCGAGTGTCATCTCTGCACTCCCCAAACCACAATTGGATGGGGAATTCGATGAAGTATGTACTGCTGGAACCCGAGGTCAAAGAATGCAGCCGATTCGATTGGTCGGCAATGGTCCAATGCCAATCATTGCCTGTTTCAAACCTGCTGCAGATGGTAACGGAAATGTCGTACGGCTATACAATCCGACAGATCAAGTCTGGGAAGGCCGAATTGAAACTGACCTCCCATTGTTCAATGTCCGTGGATGTGACCTGTTGGAAAATGAAACCACGAAGCCTCGTATTTCCAAGTCGGGATGGCCGGCAAAGCTCAACGCAAAATCGATTGCAACTTGGCGATTTAATTGAGGCTCCTGCATGCTAGCGGATGCTGACATTGATCGCTGCTTTGCCTCTGAGTATGTCACTGCACGTCAACAGTTTCTCGATCGTGCTGAGAGAATGGATTTGATTGTTGAATCCATTCCGATTTCCAAAAAGGGACCGCATGATGAAACCCTGTCGACCGATTATCTCTGGCTCGGACCCAAGGATGCGAAAAAATTGATTCTGCATACCTCCGGTGTACACGGTGTCGAAGGGTTCCCTGGATCTGCTGCAGCTGTTCATATTCTCGATGGATTTCGTAAGAAAAAATTGCTGCTGCCGAATGATTGTGCGATAGCATTTGCACACATCATCAATCCCTGGGGTATGGCTTGGTTGCGGAGAGTGAATGAGGATAATGCAGACTTGAATCGGAATTTTTTGCCCCCAGGCGAATCTTACGAGGGTGAACCTGCGAATTATGCCAGGCTGGATCACTTACTGAATCCCACAAGCATGCAAACCGGACGTGAATATTACACGATTCGAGCTGCTTGGCATTCGTTTAAATTGGGTTTTTCCAATGCGAAACAGGCGGTTCAAGAAGGGCAGTATACACGACCTAAATCTCTGCAATATGGTGGCGAAAAATTGGCTGAATCAAGCCGGAATTTCATCGCTTGGTGTGAGCGGAATTTGTCACAGGTGGAGGAAATTGTTTGGATTGATTTCCACACTGGATTGGGTCCCTTTGGTGTGGATTCTCTACTCGTTGGAGAAGGGGTTAACGAGCAAGAGCTCAAACAACAATACGGTTCAAGAGTTCAACCACTGGATCCAAAAAAGGGCGTGGCATACAAAATCCGAGGGGGGATACAAGCAGGAATTGAAGCCCGATTTCCGAACAAGAATTGGACCAGTATCACCCAAGAGTTTGGGACCATCAAACCGATTCCACTCCTACGATTGGCACGAGCCGAGAATCGCTTGACGCAGTGGAGTGGAAAACCACCACTCCGTCTACTTGGTAGTACAGAGCGACGCGAAATGCTTGATGCATTTAACCCTCGATCAATGAAATGGAGAAGAATGATTCTGGAGCGCTCCCAAGCCATCATCGTAGATGCAATCGCTCAACTGTCGGAGGAATGAAGAGACTCGTCTCCTTCGGTGGTTGTATGAAACGCATCGATGCTCGTGCACCGGTCCGCTTGGACTTGGCAGGTGGATGGACCGATGTCCCACCCTATACCCACGAAATGGGGGGTGAAGTGGTCAATGTCGCCATCAACATCCATGCGCATGCGTCATTGGAAATTGATGATGATGGAAAACTCTCGGTCAACTATCGATGCGATGCACCAATCGGCTCAGGACTTGGAACCACTGGGGCTATCAACGTGGCATTGATGGCGGCGATTCACGGCTCGGATGACGCCGAAGAAGTCGCCTACCAATTTGAAGCACTGCTCGGCAATACCGGAGGTAGACAAGATCAGTGGGCTGCAAAGTATGGTGGTTTCAACCACTTGATGTTCATCGGTGATGCTGTCGAAGAAATGCCATTTGATCCACCCCGCAGTGTCCGTTTTTGGTTGCAGAAGCACCTTATCGTTGCCAACAGTAAAATCCCTCACGTTAGCGGTGAATTACACGATACAATTTGGCAAAAATACGCTGACAAAGATGAAGCGGTAATCAACGGCCTAATGAGTATTCGACTGGCTGCAAGAAAAATGGCTCAAGGTCTAGATCAAGATCGACGCGATCTCATTGTCGAAGCATTTCACGAAGTTTGTGAAGGCGTCGATTCTCTAGACACCTCGCTCCACGAGCCGTTCAGAGAAGTGGTTAATCCAATGGTTGCCAATCGTGATGTTGCGGCTTGGAAAGCGCTTGGTGCCGGCGGAGGAGGTTGTGTTGCACTACTCGCAGGATCCGGCCGACAAGACGCTGTAATCGCGGCATGCAAAAGTGCTGGATGGGATGTTTTGGAATGGGATTACGATGAGGAAGGACTCGTCGTTACTGCCAGCTGATTCCATCAATGGTTGCCGATAAGGTCGAGATTGCAGGTTGAAGAGCATCGATGACAATACCGGCCCAATCCACAGTATCTTCGATCGAATTGGAGCGCCCGTGGAGTAAGGGCCAACGGCCCATTGAAGGAGGCCACAATTCTACATCGCCCGGTAGTTGCAATTTACACGGTTGCGGTTGAAGAACCCAATCCATGTTGTTGGCAAGAAGCGAAAGCGCCCCTCGACGTCTGTCACACAAGGCGACTGTCCTCAATCCATCCAAACGGTTGGCTTCAGCCTCATCAGGTCGATCCAACTCACCCGGAGGGGCTCGTTCAAACAAGAGAAAACCTCGAGCAGGAATCTGAGCATTCCAACCGAGACCGACAAAAATAGTGAATAGACTACACCAGGATTCAGGAGCCCGTACATACCAACCCATTCGGTCTGCCTTGTTGTCAACCTCAAGATGCCAAGTCCAGTTTGGCAACTTCGGTTCAAGGCGTAAACGAAGATGATGCAAAAGCCTGCGATAATCCTCTACTGATTCGCCTTCAATGATCTCCGGATTGCCAATTTTCTGGATTAGCCATTGACGTAGTTTTGGTGAGAAGGATTGCGGAGTCATCGACCATCGATGAACACCCAATCTTTCGGGTCCATCGTTGATTCGAACATCATTTTCGGCCCATCGATGAACAGAATCTGCATCAATGCCCTCACCAATCAAGAAAGAGAGACGGTCATCTTCCAGTCGGATGCTTTTGGGTGTCATCTTGACTTTGAGTTCACCCTCTGGATCTGGTTGATGTCCTCCCGACAAAGGGTGGTCATCAAAGTCAATCTCTTCCCAAAGTCGGGCAAACAAATCCCGCTCCATAGTGACCCGAAACGGTCGCATGACTTAATCCATCACCGAAAGCGGAGGGAGTGGATCTTCATCGAGACGTGCCACAAGCAAATCTTTGCATTGTGCTCTAGATAGTGGCGCATGGTTTAGTAAAATATCCCATGTTTTCTCTGTCCATTCGGCAAAATGGCTGGCCCATTGATAGGATCCAATGATGAAATCTGTATGCTCGCAAACAGGCAATTTCTCCGCTTCCAATAGATGATTACGGGCCATTGCAGAGGCTAATGCTCGCTCTGAACGCAAGAGGTCTGCAATATTTTGCTCAACCACAGCATTGGCTATCTTTGCACACGCACCCGGAACAAAATTATCATCTCGAAACCAGTTTTCAGAAGGCATCCAGGTTTGGTTCTTCAGCACTTTCCATACATCCAAATATCGGAGACGAAGAATCAACTCTGGACTCTTCTCAAGAAGCAATTGCAAATCAGAAGGTAATTGATTTTCGACAATCCATTCATGCAATATTTCACTGGAGTCCCGATTGGGATTTGCAGTTAGTGCAAGTGCAGCATGAACATTCATGTCAGCCCAAAGCGAGTTGTCAGCATGCCGATTGGACCAACCACCGCCTATTGGAATAATCCAACTTCCTGCCCATTCTTCAGGCAGAGTATTGCCCAGACCGGTGCGACCCCGTTCACCACATTCAATCGGACCTTGACTCCACTCGGGGCCCAACCAATTTGGGACCATTCCGATGAATTCGTATTCTCGCTCGCACTGGAACTCAATGAACCTCGCAGGCCCGCTTATCGTCATCGTTGGATTCCAAGGTTGGTGTCGCCAGTAATCTGTCATCGTATGTTTTACAGAGACAAAGAATCGAGGATCTCCGCCCCACTTCGAGAGAACTTTTGATTGTAGAATGCGATTGGCATGGATGCCCTTTGAGGTCAAATCCCACAGTCGGAGAATGCATCTCTTGCCATTCTCCCGACACACCACGGACTCAAGCAATTCGATGACTTTTCGTCGACGAGCAATCTCATCCATAGAGGAACAATCGATACACTGACAGTCAAACAAACCGACCCGTTTGATTGCCGAATCCGAACTCTCAAAGGTTTCGCCATATCGAAAAACCAAGCCTCGGATTTGCGGTACAGATTCGATCACATCTCGAATGGCTTGTCCCGTCAGTTCCCAGGTTTCTTCCGAACCAGGACATCCCGCGATTGAATCCGCAGGCAAGGTGAACAGATCATCCATCAGCCAAACGCCCAAACCAAGTTCAGAAACGGTTTCAACTTCGCTGACCAACTTTGGTGTCACTCCAAACAAGCAACCACTCATCTGGTCGGACAGAACCACGTCGGTGAATCCCAATTCTCGAAGTTTGAGTGGGTCTCGGTAATCTGTTTCCAGTCGTTCAAACAATGGGGAGTCATGGATGTAGGCGATACGCATCCGATTATCGGGCATCCCTACATCTCCAGCAGCACCAACTCCCAGCCGTGCTCAGCAAAGGCTGATGCTGCCCGCTCCATGAATTCGTCGTCCGGAACGATGCCGATGATGGCGCCACCGGAACCCGGTTGCTTGGCACAGGAGCCCATCTCTCGAGCCAAACGGACCATGTCGAGATTTTCGCCGAGAGCTTCTTCTCCGAATAACTCCGTTCGCAAGTCAAAATTACGATTGATCTCGATTTCTAAGGCAGCCATATCGCCGGCGACCAGTGCTTCTTTCCCTCGATGGGCACACCAAGCCAATTCGTTAATCACGCGTACCATCACTGGTTCCTGTTCAGCCCACCGCTTCGGTAAATCTGCATGGATTTTTCCAGACTCGATGCCCGTCCCGCCGTGGGCCAACCACATTTTCGGCAACAATGATTCATCCAAGTGAGAATATGCACCCCATCCACGACCAACCATCAATTCCTCACGAAAGTCCATGTGAAGCATTTGGTTGTAGGCCTGAGGGAGGCGATCTTGGAGGCCCCCGTGAATATTCAAGCGATCGGTTTCGACTTTGAGTACCATATCTGCAACCGCATGCGGAGGCAGTGCGGTTCCAAGCCCATGGTGTGTAAGCAAACAACGGATGACTGCTGTGATTACGGCAGATGAACCCGCAAGTCCAACCTGGCGCGGAATATTGGTATCCAAATTCAATTGGAAACCACTTGCCTCAATCGCCAAACCACTGGCTACACACTCTTCCTGAAAATGAATCAATGCACCCAACACCAAACGAGACAAACCGTCTTGACTCAAGTCAGGGGGGTTTTCAGCGAGATTCGCCAGGGATTTGTACTCTAATTTTTCATCCCCACAAGAGATGTCAATCGAGAAGTCCCAGCGATTTTCATGGGGTGTCAAGACACTACTCGCACGCCAGTTCCGCGCAAGCGATGAAATGCATTGACCATTGTAGCCATCAGAAGGATTTCCTAGAATTCCAATCCGGGCTGGAATGGAACAGAAGATGGCCTCTGCACCTCGGCGCATGTTTACCGACTCTAGTTCACGGGTATCTTAATTCCGTTGACGACTAGCGGACATCATGGCGGGGTCAAATCCTCCATTCTGGGCTGTGATTCCAGCAGCTGGCCTTGGGACTAGAATGGCTGAAAACGCTGTGCTGGGCTGCAAAGAGTTGGTTCAGGTTGGAGGGAAAACATTGCTTGAACATACCATTGAAGAACTTGAAAATGCAGGTATCAAGCAGATTGTGGTCGTATCTTCGCCGAGCAAGCCAGCAATCGATAATGCAATCATGAATCGTGGTGTGAAAATCGTTCATCAAGCCGAACCAAAAGGTCTGGTTGATGCGGTCAAATGCGCTCGAGAAATCATGGGTTCAGGGCCCTGCTTGATCGCTTTGCCTGATGTATTGTTTCCTGATGCGAATCCATCGGCTGAACTTATCGCATCGTTTGATGGAGAAACTTTGCTAGCAGTGATTCAAGTTGAAGCCCCCTGGGGTTTGCAACTCAAGGATACAGGCAGAGTTACAGAATTGCATGAAAATAAGATTTTAGCGATTTCAGACAAGTTCCCGAATCGAGAATTCCCGTTGGGTCAATACAGAATTACGGGACGTGCTATCTGGACTGAAGCGTTCTGGGAAATTGAGGATGATGACGAAGTTTCCACATTACGCTGTTTAGGATCATTGCAAAAATTGAGTGCTTGCTTTGTAAAAACGAAATACATAGATGTGGGTAACTCTAAAGGATACAAGTATGCACAATCAATTTTCAATCAATGAGGATTCTGCCTCCAACCTCGGGGATAACATAGGATTGATTTGGAGCTCTGAGCTTGATTTCATCGACAAAAATTTGAGGGTCGACCGTATTTCCAGGATCCATCCCATAATGCATAGGGACAATCAATTTCGGAGACAATGCCAATGCCAAATCCACCGCTTCATCATGACGCAGATTGTCGTTTCCATTGATGCATGCAAAGACCAAATCATAGTGACCAGATGCGCTTTGAAAGGCATCATGCCACCCCGGGTATGGCCGACTGTCACCCATGTGCAGTACGGTCGAACTCCCAAACTCTATGACAAAACCGAGGTACAAGGCGCCATCTTCGTTGATATCAAGTTCTTCATGGGCCGCAGGAATTGCATGGATTCGAATGTTGTCAATTACCGTCGTGTCGCTCCCCTTCATTGGGATGATTCGACTCTGTTCAATCCCCCAGCCGGTCAACATATCGATGGAACGGTTTGGAACCACAAAACGGAGATTGGGGAAATGTGTAGCCAGGCGAGGGATTGATTCAGGGCAAATGTGGTCATCGTGCCAATGGGTGCAGAGTACCACATCAGGTTCGGGATGCTCTTCAGGTTCCAAGGGGAACTCACCGAGCAATTTTTCCCATCGATCGCCAGCAAACAAATCTCGCCACCATGGATCGATCAGAACCAGAGGCCCATTTTGGAATCGCACCATCCACGATGCCTGTGTGAGCCACCAAGCGGCGACGGGTGCTTCGATAGGAGACTCCATTTCGATTTTCAATTCGGCCCCACGAGATACCGGTTGGGTGCGGTGTTCTGGAACCACCCAGTCTGCCATAATGTTGCGAACTCGCGAAGGACCTTCAGGTTCACCCTCGCATGGGCGCACGCGCTTGAGGCGAAGCCTCAAGATGACAACCTGAGTCGGAAAAGCAATGTCTCGCAGTGGGAAGCACTCTGTGCTACTCGTCCTCACCCTGCTGCTGACCGCATTGTTGCCTGGAGAAATCATGCGGATTGAAGTGCAACAAGAAACTCCACCCGCTTGGCCTGAAGGCAGCAATGCATACGATAACATGGTCTCAATGGCGGATTTTGGTTACCGTCAAATTGACTCAACTGCAAATATTAACGCTCGAAATTGGATCGCCAGCGAGCTCGAATCCATGGGCTATGAAGTCGAACGACAGCCGTTCACTTCTGAAGTCTGTAACAATTGTGAGAACATCGTCGTCACGATTAACGGTACGCTCGAAGATGATTGGAGGGTTGTCGGAGCCCATCACGATGCCATCTGTTACTCGCCTCCACCTTTGATCGGGCAAACCTACCCAGGTTGCACGAATACAGGTGCATATGACGATGGAACGGGTTCTGGTGCCCTGTTAGAATTGGCAAGAACATTTGCCCAATGGGAAGGCACACCTCTACACACTTGGAAATTAGGCTGGTGGGATTACGAAGAATGGCAAGGAGCGAATAGCCCTGAAGGGGGTGGCAAAGGGAGCTTGCATTTTGTTGAGAGTATACCCGAAGATGTCAATGTCACTTACATCAATTTGGATATGTTTGCACTCAATTGGCCCGTCCCCACGCCCTTGGCCAGTCAACTATCGGGCTGTGATGAAGAATACTGGACACTGTATATGTTCACATCTCCCGTCGATGATTGGTCCTATTACGAGAATGAAGGGCTTGAAGTCACGGATGAGATGATTACCAATGCCGAGTGGTTTCAAGGACATCTCAAAGAAATCAACACCAATTTATCCCATCCAGAAGAATGGGTGCGAGTGATTGATGATACCAAGGGAAATTCAGATCATTACAACTTCATCATGCACAACCACACTGCAACTTGGCTTCGTGGACAACATCAGTACATTCACGAAGAAGGAGACACATGTGAGCAGACCCCAAAGCATTCCCAAGCCGATTCCGTCGCGACTGTGAACCAATTGGCTGGAGGGAGGACAAATGTCGAAGCCGGCTTGCAAACCGGCCTGAATATTATTGCCACTATGGCTTGGTGGGATTGGAACGCAACCACAAACGGTGTTGTTGAGGGCGATGGGGAATCAACCGCCCAAGGAACAGGAGAAATCTCGATTGTGTTCTTCTTACCATGGTTCATCGGTTTGCTATGTCTTGTTGGATTCATCTCCGTTCGAAGAGACCAATTCCAACTCGGATTTATCATTGAAGAAGATGAAGAAACCGATTACAAGCCCGAATCTACCGTCATATCCAATGGGAAGTCATTGGTTGAGAGTTACCAATCTCGGGTCATCACACTGTGTGTATTGTACATCGCACAAGGCCTACCTTGGGCATTCATCACTGTGACATTTGTGACGTTCCTTGCTGTTGAGGGCGTCTCAGCAGGAATGATTGCGAAACTATTGTTGGTGGGTACACTGCCTTGGACTTTCAAGTTCTTGTGGGGTCCAGTGATTGATCGATATCAATATCGCCCCATGGGAAGACGACGCCCGTGGATTTTGTTTGCAGAAGCAGGAATGATCTTGACACTCTCACTCATCCTCTTCATCCCAGATCCCACGACCAACTTGAATGCCGTTGTTGGAATTTTCCTTGTGTACAATCTCTTCACTTCCCTGCAAGACGTCAGTACCGATGCCTTGGCCGTCGATGTGCTTCGTCCTGACGAATTTGAAAAAGTCAACAGTTACATGTTTAGTTCGAAACTGGTTGGCGGAATGATTGGTGGGGCAGGCCTTGGTACAATCATTGGTTTTGTGGGGATTAAGGGCGCGATTCTGCTGCAAATTCCAATTCTTTTGCTAATCATGATGGTTCCGTTGATGATGACAGAACGTCCCGGCGACATCCGATTCCCGTGGAACAAGTCTGATGTCGGTTTGTGGTCTGATGAGCAAAAAGTCGAGCGGAACTTTGTCCAAATTCTCTCGAATATTCGAACTGCGTTTTCTCTGCGCTCTGCTCAACTAGGGGTTGTGCTCAGTCTGTCGAAATCATTGTCCTACTTCTTGGTCCCTGTGTTGCCCATCCTGTTTGTCCAAGAGTTGGGCTGGAGTGAAGAAGGATTCAACGCCACGAAGGGTGGTTTGTTGGTACTTGTGCTGATGCTCGGCTACATTGTTGGTGGACAATTGGGGAAGCGATTCGGTGGAAAATCAATCATCATTTACTCTACCTTGGCACTGGTCATCATCAGCATCATTTGGGGCTTCACAGAATCAATGTGGGAGAATCGAATGTTCTTGGTTACAATCTGGTCGATGCACACATTCTGCCAGGGCATGGTTTACATCAATATCTTCTCTTTGATGATGAAAGTCACTTGGCCCGAAGTTGGAGGTACGCAATATACCGCCTACATGGCTATGATGAATCTTTCAGCTGTGATTGGATACGCCTTAACCGAACCTCTTTCACAGCGATTTGACTATTCTTCACTGATTATTTGTGGAGCCATCCTTGAGTCCATTATCATCCTCTGTGTGATGTTCATCGACCCTGATGAAACCCGTCGGGTTCTTGGAACATCTGAATCTGATTAATCAGAGATAATCCTCTAAGTTGTCTGAACCGCCTACAAACACTGGATTGGGACCCCGGACATCGAAGACGATGGGGACCGTTCGATGCCCCGTCATGGCTACGAATTCCATCCTCAATTCTCGATCATTCTGAACATTGACTTCTGACCATGACAATTTGTGCCCATCGAGATACCGCTTGGCCTTGAAACAGTAAGGACAGACGTTTGTACTGACAATGAAAAAATCAGTATCGGCTCGATTCAGAAGTGCCATCGCTCGTTCGCCCATACATTCCGTAAAGGGTTGGCCTTCATCAACCGTTGTCTACATTTTTGGCAGTATTTTCAACCCAATCGATCAGCGATTGTTGTTGGGCGAGATTAACCATGTGGCCTTTGTGATGACGGAGAACAGTGACATCCCAACCGGCCTCCTCAAAAATTTCGACCGTTTGGTCCGCCTGCCACATTGGTACGATATGATCGGATTCACCGTGCATGGAAATCATCCTCTTGGGCACTCCTCCATTAAGTGATAGACGAAGCTCAACCGGTCTTGCACTCTTTCCTCCAATGACAATGACACCGTAGATTTGCGCTGCAAATTCTGTCGACAATAATTCTTGGGCCAGAGCACTGCCCTGACTGAAGCCTCCCACAATCAGTGGACCCTGAGGCATTTGAGAAACAAGTGAGGCCAGACTTTCATCGACTTGAGTGAGGGAGTTTCCATCGAGTGGAGTGTCAGGGGGCGCATCTCGAATCCACCAAGCGCTGCCGCGTTCTGGATGCTTGAAGGGGCCTTCGGGCAACAAGATATCCCAGCCCTTAGGGCACATGGATTCGGCCAATGGTCGAATCATATCTGGTGTACCCGTCAAACCGTGGAGCATGACAAATGTGCCCATTGAATCCCTCACAGTTCCCATGAGTTTGTCAACCCGCCAGCCACAACCAAGCGGATGTAAGAATCTCCAGTTTGCGTGATGGTCAAAGTGTAATCTCCACTGGGATAAGGAATGGTGCCGAGATTTCCTGATTCCTTGGCCCCTGAGCCCCATTGCCTTGTTAATGCGGATGCTGAATTGTGGTCTCGAAGTGTCAGTGAACCACTACTTGTCCCGCCACCCATCTCTGCATCCAACCAGTAAATCATCTGGTCGTAGGGACCTTGACTAGGATGATCACCAACAAAGAATGAATCTGTAATTTCAACTTCAGGCGCACCCGATTCATGATTCCATTCCTCTGAGAAAATATCGCCCGCACGTATGAACCAAACATTGCCGGTATGACCTTCTCCACTGCCGGTGAGCATCATTCTCAATTGCAATTCTTCGGCAGAATCGTACCAGGTCAATGAACCAATAAATCCAGCCCATCCATCGTATGAGTAGGACAATGTCTGCCCGTCAGCTGACGTTGCTGACATGCTTGCTTTTCCATTGTTAATCCCAATGACCTCGGTATTCCAACCAATTCCAAACAATGTGAATGACCATGATTTGCCATACTCAAGAGGGAAGTTCAGAACCGCTTGTGGATTGCCATTTTCATATGCAGATAGGTTGTCATGTGTGATTCGGCCCAAGAAGGGGTTGTGATTGAGAACCGCGTGGCGCTTGGCTTCGCGTTCACTGGATATGGCCAGCATGTACGCTGTGCCATCTTCCGCATCGTCTTCAGCGACGACCAATCGTGCAGAATCATCCTCCCATTCGGGTGTGGAAAAAGTGTACAACCACCATTGTCCGACCTGCCACTCTGCAGGTTCAGACAAATCGGGATCTCCGGGTCCGTTGTTGAGAGAACTACCACTCTCAAGACAACCTGCAAGGCTGACGCTGAGCAGTAGCAGGACCATCACAGGTGTGCGCATGGCGCACCCTCGTAGTGTGGTTCTCTTCAAACTTCTCAGAGAGTGCCGAGTTCACCAGCCTTGGAGAGCATACCAGCGATGACTACGCTGACAATACTCATCAACTTGATGAGAATGTTGAGAGAAGGTCCACTGGTGTCCTTGAATGGATCACCGATGGTGTCTCCGACAACTGCCGCGTTGTGGGCATCGTCGCCCTTTGCTGCACCTTCGATTTCTCCTTGCTCAATCGCCTTCTTGGCGTTGTCCCATGCACCACCTGCGTTAGCCATGAACAAGGCCATCAAAACACCGGTTGCGGTTGCACCTGCGAGGGTGCCACCCAATGCTGCACTACCAAGCAATACACCAATCACTACTGGGCTTCCTACGGCCACTACGCCTGGCAACACCATTTCGCGCAGAGCTGCCTTTGTCGAGATATCGACACAAGTTGCGCTGTCTGGCTCGACACCTTCACGCCCTTCAAGCAAACCATCGATTTCCTTGAACTGGCGGCGAATTTCTGTGATCATGTCTTCAGCAGCACGACCGACGGACTTCATGGTCATGGCCGCGACCACGAAGGGAAGGGCTGAACCGATGAGAAGACCAATCACGACCATGGGCTCAGTGAGGCTGAGATCTTGTGCTTCTAGTCCGGCACTGGTCTTGAAAGCTGCAAACAGAGCAAGTGCGGTCAAGGCAGCACTTCCAATTGCGAAGCCCTTGCCAATGGCAGCGGTTGTGTTTCCAATGGAATCCAATCCGTCAGTGATGTCACGAACTTCCTTACCAAGTCCAGACATTTCAGCGATTCCGCCGGCATTGTCTGCGACCGGACCGTATGCATCGACAGTCATGGTCACACCGACAGTACCGAGCATTCCCATAGCAGCCATTGCGATTCCATACAGGCCCGCATCTCCGCCACCCATGACCTGATTTGCACCAAAGATACCGGCTGCCATCAAAACAACGGGTACAAACACAGATTGCATTCCAACTGCAAGACCTGCAATCGCGTTGGTTGCACTACCGGTCTTGCTGGCTTCACCAATGTATGGAATGGCCTTGACCTTGAAGCCAAAGACATCCTCAATACCTGTGTAATATTCGGTCACAAGGCCGATGAGAATCCCAACAATTGAACCGATCGCAACGGCTTGGATGACGGTTGTATCTAACTCCATGTAATCCAATGCGAAGTATCCACCACCAATGAATAAGGCTGCTCCGATAAACGTAGTATTGCGCAAGGCTGCGCCAGCATCCATATTCTTCATCGCTGTAATCGAGAATACGCCGATGATTGAGGCGACGTAGCCTACGATTGCCAATACAATTGGAATCATCAGGTAATCATCACCCAAGGTATCAGCATTTGCTGCTGCAATCACCATGGCTGCAATGATACTGCCAACGAATGACTCGAAAATATCGGCGCCCATGCCTGCAACGTCACCAACATTGTCACCCACGTTGTCGGCAATGACACCGGGGTTACGAGGATCATCTTCAGGAATCCCTGCTTCGACCTTACCGACGAGATCCGCGCCGACATCAGCGGCTTTGGTGTAAATTCCACCGCCTACACGCGCGAAGAGTGCAATGGATGATGCACCCATACCGAATCCTGCAATATTTTCTACTGTCAAGAATTCTGTCTGAGTGAAGTAGTACATGAGTGAAATTCCAAGCAGTCCCAATCCACCAACTGCAAGGCCCATGACTGCACCTCCGTTGTAGGAAGTTTCGAGTGCCATTGCTTGGCCTCTCTTGTGGTGTACTCCCTTGGGTTGAGAACCCTCGGATGGTTGAGAGAGACCGTCTGCAGCAGCCTGAGCGGTTCTACCATTTGCACTGGTTGCGGCACGCATGCCCGAGAAACCGGCCGCTACACTGCACAGCGCACCAATGATGAATGCAATCATTGTGTGCATTCCAAGACCATTATCCTCGCCACCGAAGAATAAAATCGCGGCGACGGCGATAATGAACATGCTTAGCATTCTATACTCAGCGTACAGGAATGCCATTGCCCCATCTTGAATTCGCTGCGTAATTTTCGCAACTGTTTCGTTTTTGATCTCAATTGAATCTACTTTTCTGTACAGTAAAAACGCAATTATGAGCCCGAAAACTCCAGCGCCAATACCCAACATACCAACTTCTGTTCCTTCCACGGTTATCCCTCTGGTTGGGCGGCCGACCTACGTCACCCATATAATCCCAAGGGCGAGAAAACTGGCCCTAAAGGGCCATTTTAGGGCATGCAGAGTTTCGCGAAGGCTGCCAATAATTTGCCGCCATCGTGCTCGGGTTCAAAGGCTTCAAATTCCGCGTCGTCCATATCTCCATCCGCATGTGCCTGATCAATCACTGCACGACTGGCCTCTGGATGAAATTGAACTCCCCAAACAGGTTTCCCCGCAATTCGCATGCCCGCATTCTCACAATGTTTCGCAGAAATAATCCGACGTGCACCCGGGGGCAGGCGAGTGACGTGGTCTTGGTGCGTAAACAGACCTTTACGTGTCGGGGAAAGCAAAGTATCCATTCCAACTGAAAATAGCGGCGATACTGAATCTGTCCTCTTTGATGACCGCTCAACCTCTCCTCCAAGCGCCTTACAAAGCAATTGATGACCGAAGCAAATCCCGAGAACTGGAATGTTCGCTGAAACTGCTTGTTGCAGAACACGAGCCGCATCATCCATCCACGGCTCCCAATTACTGACATTCGCTTTTGAGCCGGAACAAATGACGGCATCAGGTTCCAAATCAATGATTGATTCAGGAACATCGATTCGCCTGTATGTCACCCCATTGGACTCCCATTCTGAGAGGTAAGACTCACGATTATCGAGTTGAGGAGTAAGCAAGAGACATTCCGCGGGAGCGAAATGTACCATGATTTCGGCATTCCCCCCTTGTCCAAACGCCGGTCGTTCGACGAGAAGGTCAAGAAGAACAACCCTTGTCATACATCCCCGATAGAGGGTTGGGTTGAAAGCCCTCCGCCTGCTCCATCTCATCATGGCAGAGGTCGACCGACAATTGATTTTGGAAAATGTTGGACCCGTACAAGCCGTTCTTGACGCACACGACGGAGTCGTCAATGTCATCGATACAACCGATGGCATCGTCATGATTGGTTTGGAGGGCGGTTGTACAGGTTGCAGCAGTACCCCAATGACTGCCATGCAGATTTATTATTCACTGATGAAACTTGATCAAGTCAACGATGTGGTATTTGTTAATGGTGAATTGCCTGCTTACATGCGCGCATTTATAGATGACAAACTCAAGTCAGAGGCGTGAACAAATTACGAGCAATCGCTTTTGCGCTTGCTCTACTGATGATGTTGACCCCCATCGCATCCGCTGAAGATACTGATGGTGACGGTTTTGAGAACCCCAGAGAAGGATTCACGGTCTGGGATGGTGCTGACGCATATCCCAACAATCCAGATGTGCACGAACCCGTTTTCTCGACAGGCTGTGACCCCCCGGTCGCAAAATTGGATTTGGCTGAACCGGTAACGTTCACATGTACGATTCGCAATGAAGGACCGATAGCCGTCAGTGTCTATGTTGAAGTTGACGAAGGGGTGCACCTGACCAATCGATTTATTGGAGAGACTTACACGATTGATTCAGAACAGAGAATTGAGTTGAAGATTAACTTGGTCGGTCTTTCTCAAGGCATTACAATGGCGAAACTGCAGGTGTATGCACGTGCCAATGGTTCTCCTTCCGAAATTTTTGAGTTGCCAACTGAGGTTACTGGAGAAGAATGGGCGGGATTGGACAGTCAAGGTCAGAGTCAATCGACTCCAAGCTTTTCCTTGTTCAGTACCATCATGGATGAAACAGCAGATTGGTTGTCAGAACACACACCCTGGGAATTTTCCAGTTTGAATGCTGGATTACTCGTTTTAATCATGGGATTGGCTCTGATTGGAATCGTTCGAAGGAAAAGGGCTCGGATTATTTGGCTACAGAATATGCAGCAGAAAAATATCGGCGATAATCGAATGGAAGCCCGTTTTGATGCAATAAGAAAAGAGCGAATGTTTCAGTATGGTCAAGAGCCCACAATCCCCGAGAGTCCGACATTCATTATTCGCAGGAATCGCTAACAGAATTGTCTTCACTTTCTCGGTTTTGTTTCATGATTTGATGCGGATTCATCCCCTGTGATATGTTTCGTCCTTTGATGTTGAGACGAGCCATGAATGCAAATGCCAAACAGAGCACTGCGAGTGGTTTTGGCATGTATGTTGAACCCCATAGGCTACCTCCTTGTAAGTCCAATAAAATCAGTGATGCCATTGTCAGTAAGGCCAAACCGAACATCGCCCATTGTGCCTGATTTTCTGAACGATCCGTACGTGAGAATGTGGCGATGAGAACCCAGAGCATGAGCGTCGAACCACAGAGCAACTGACTGAGTGTTTCGAGAGATTCCATGGCGCTTCGAATTCAAGACAGCACTTCAGCCTGTGCCAAGAG
>DAHO01000022.1 GCA_002498455.1 Euryarchaeota archaeon UBA602 | reverse complement strand
TTGAGAGATTTGGCCATGAGAAATCCAGATACGATTTTCTTGGCGACGCATAATTTCTCAGATTCTGGTGAAAAATCAGAACAACCAGACAATGTGATTGAAGTTGAGGATGGAGATATATTCACATACTGATTTTATTTTTATAATGTAAAAAATAACTTTATTTTTGAGATAAAATGTTGTGTGAAAACTCACATTATGATGAATATCCAATTGGAAAATACTGTGAAAATAAAAAATCACTCGATGAGAAATGCCCGAAGTCGAGATTGATGGGAGGGGTAAATTTACGATCCTAGATTTTCTTTCCTGTCAATAAAATAAACACACAATCGAAATCAGAAAAAAATATTCTAAACCGACCACACAG
The DNA here is from genome assembly GCA_002498455.1 of Euryarchaeota archaeon UBA602. Classification (GTDB taxonomy): domain Archaea; phylum Thermoplasmatota; class Poseidoniia; order Poseidoniales; family Thalassarchaeaceae; genus MGIIb-P. The sequence goes on along the minus strand of DAHO01000022.1, from coordinate 7,787 downwards.
AGACATTTATGTTATATTTCGTCAAATGGCTTCGTTGAATTACCATCACAGAATCAATGTCGGTTTGACTAGAATTTATCGATATGCCAGTCGTTCAATCAATCATGCTTAATTACCCCTCACGGAGTCGAAGGCTTCCCTGTAAGATTGTGATGCCGAGTGTTTTGGCACTTGGGATTGTACCTCAGGGAAGGGGGTAGTGTTAGAAAATGACTTCAAATCTTTTCGACGGACTCCTCAGTGTCAGGAGCCTCTTTAGAGATCGAAGAGCACTCGGTCATGCATTCAACCCTGACAATCTACCTCATCGAGGTCAAGAGATTTCTTCTCTTGTGAACAACCTTGTAGAAGCATTGAGAGGCCATGCCCCTTCAAACATGAATCTGTACGGTCGTCCTGGCTCCGGGAAAACCGCTGTCACCCGATTTGTCTGCCGTGATTTGGAATCGAAAGGTGCGGCAGAAGGTTGTAACATTCGAGCTGTTGAAATCAACTGTCGTAACGTCGATACGAAATACAGAGTACTCGCCGAAATCGGAAATCGTTTGGCCGACGATGGGGATGAGATGATACCGTTCACTGGCTGGCCTGCTGACAAAGTGTTCGAGCACGTGCGCGCGCGTATGCAGTCACGCGGGGGAGTCCACGTCATTGTATTGGATGAAATCGATTATCTAGTGAGAAAGGGCAAGGAAGGTGACGATCTTTTGTACAGTTTGACCAGCTTGAACATTGGACTTCTAGACGGTGCATTCTGCTGCGTGATTGGCATCAGCAACGATTTGGCCTTCACCGAGATGTTAGACCCTAGGGTTCAGTCACGATTGTCTCCGATCGATGTCGTCTTCCCACCTTACAATGCCTCACAACTTGAGGATGTTCTGCGCCCAAGAGCGACTCGTGGAATCAAAGAGGGAATATTGGATGATGCCGTAATTCCTCTCTGTGCCGCCTTAGCAGCCAAGGAGGATGGCGATGCTAGACGCGCCTTGGATTTGCTGAGAATTTCGGTCCAAAGAGCTGAACAAAATGAGGTTCAACATGTTGGTATCAGTCATGTTCGCCAGGCTCAGAATCAATTGGAGTTCGATCAAATTACACCAACCATACAAAATCTACCTTTACAGCAAAAATTGGTGTTATTTTCAGTGATTGTCAACGAGAACAATGGTTTGACAAATATCTCGACTGGAGAAGTGTATGGAACCTATGAAATGGCTTGTGAAAATGCAGGTGAAAAACCGTTGACGAGTCGTCGAGTATCTTCGTTGATTCGTGGCTTGGATATGGCCGGAATTATCACTGCAAAAACAACCAGTCGTGGTAGACACGGTATGTCCAAGAGAATCAACTCTTGTCTCCCGCCCGCGTTTGACGCACTTGAGGTCATGTGTTCTGCAGAACCTGTGATGAGTGAGGTCGTCAGCGCGCGCTATCGCCTTCAGAATAGACTCTAGAGCCCATATTCTAGGCTGTGACTTTCGGGCAACGGTTATGACGAGTGCATGGGTCGCCGAGCCGATGACCGCAGAAGATGGCCGTGAGGGGCGTACTCTCGCAACGCTTGCTTTTGCCCTGGGCGTATGGGCAACTATACTTGGTGTTCTCAATATCCTATACGGGATTGGGGGCAGTGGTGAACACAAGTTGAAGGTGGTCTGGGCTGCCTATCTAAGTGTAGGACAACTTTACCCTGATTTGTATGTCGCTGACATGGTATACCGACCCATGAGTGACACCGTGTTCATGATTCTAGCACTCGGACTTACGGGATGGGGAGGATCTTGTCTGCACAAGTCGACAGAAGGTGGAATCGTTGCCTGGATTCGAGGTGTATTCACCAGCGAATGTTGGCTCAGCCTAATGTCCACAAAGGAAGCAGGCGAGAAGATGACCATGGCCATGTGGTGCATTCTATTGGGCATTGTATTCTATGTGTACCAGAGTGTCATACATTGGAACTGGGTTGATGTTGGAGTTTACTCCGTGACCGCTGCTCTACTTGGATTCGGTTGTGCTTTGATGTTTGCAGCACAGGCTGAATCTCACGAATAATCAAGGCTTCTTTGAGCCGAAGATTCGCGAATGGCCGTGGCGCCCGAACAATGCGTCGAGAATCCCCAATCCTGCACCATACCAAAGCGCTCCGCTCCAAAGCAAATGATGAATTCTTGATGCATACAAAAGAGTCCAAATCGTTGCGGTTGTGGAAGCCATCCACCAAACGGGTGTACCCATAGTCCACCAACACATGGCTCCGATTGCAAGCGACATTCCTGTGAGAGCGATTGGCAACATCCAAACCACTTCCTTGGCGTCGCTCACGAAATCATGGAAGTGGATGTGACCATTCGGTTTACGAACTCCATGGCGACCATAACGGCGGCGTATGCGCATGTGTGCACGAGCATCGCGACTTCTTTTCCTGAGGAATAATTTGAGGGAAGATTCCGCGACATGATGGACGACTGCAGTGGGAGTGTATACAATCACACCTCCAGTTTGTAAAAGTCGCAAACTGACCTCCATATCTTCAGCATGGTACCAGTCAGGATCGAAACCCCCGACATCCATCAATGCATCACGCTGAAACATAGAGCAGGGCCCATTGGCCAAACTCGTTAGACGCGGTCGACCCGAATATTTTCGGGCAATTGAACTAGAACGGAGACGACTGGTCTTGGTGTCACCTTCATCAAAAATAGTTCGGCCCGTAACCGCGACCACCTGTTCCCCTTCCAAACCGGTTGATACCTCAAACAATTGAGATATCCAATACGGATCTGGCCTACAATCGATATCAGTGATCGCAATCCATTCGCCATTCGACTTCTCCACTGCCAAATTTCTTCCCGCGGAAAGTCCCCTAGCTGTTTGATGCAAGACTGTGATTGGGATTCCATTGTGGGTTCCTTTCCATGAGTCAAGTTTCGAATCACTACCATCTGTAGAACCATCGTCGACAGCGATGATTTCCAGTGGACGATATGTTTGCTGAACAAGCGACTCCATGCAATCATCAATCCAATGAGCAGCATTACGCAAGCATACTGTGACGCTAATCAACGGCGGATTAGACATTGATTCACCTGACTTCAAAGGCATCTAACATGGCTCGACTTCTTGCTTTGGTATCTTCATCTGTAATGCGCATGACTACACCTGCTGAAGGTTGCCCATACAATATCACAGAGCCAAGGGGGGCCAGCAAGTGAATGAAAATTGGAGAAAGATCTTCTTCACCATCGACTTCCAGTAGGACGGGGCCACCCTCATCAGAGAATGAGAATTCAAGTGCAAGGTCGGCACATTCTAGAAGTTCAGGAGTCAATTGACCTGGAGGATTTTGACATGACAGAGTGCCCACAAATGAACTTCGATCCAACTCACCGTCCCAAGCAGTTCGCTTGGTTAACCCATCGATGACACCGACATCAGGGACCCATCCAGCCTCAAGCAATGCGTTCACTGTCACATCGCCAACAGCGATAAGACAAGGAGAAAATGCAGGAATGGATTCAATGGCTGCGAGAATCGCCACTTCTGGCGTATCTTCTGGACCTGGAAACAAAGTTCCCATCGGTTTCTTCAGCTCTGAATCCAAGTTTGAAGGCATATGGACCGTTCGTTCTAGATCTGCGGATCGAATCCACAAATTCCCATGACGATCAATACTACCCTGGCGGATCCTTGACGAGGAGATGGGGGTTCCGTCTTTTGCCAATGCATGAGGTACCTCAAGAATTTCAAGTGATGGTAATCCATCAATGGCGCGCATCTGATTGATTTTTTCGCAATTCTTTCTTGTTTCAGGTGTACACACGATGTGGGTGGCATCAGTGCGGATTGGAGCCGGTCCCAGCGAATCCTCAAGATTGTGCAATGAATGTGGGCGTGACCCACACCAATCTGAGATAGCCTCAAAACGTTCTGATTGAGGTTTGATTCGAGGATCCTTCGCCAAAGCAATGGCGTCGGAGGATACCCAAATCTCCACATGGTCGCATGAAAATGCCGCTTCAAGTAACGATTGATGTCCCTGATGGAAGCAATCGAATGTGCCGCCGACCAGGCACAAGGTACCACCCATTGTTGGATACGTGCGGTCCGAAGTCTTTCAATCCGGCGGGTAAGAAAGTGTGCCCCGGGGCGTAACGGACCGTTTCATCGCCGTAGCTCGTGATCCTGACCCTGCCCCAGGGCATGTGTCGGACCGGGGGGTTGTCCCATGAATCATCCTGTCGTCATCTGGGGACCCATAACCCGGTTCGTTGCCCACCCGCTTGCACCGACGTTTCATTCCCAAAGGGTCCGGCCGGTCTTCGATAGGGTGGGTTCGTCCCGGCGTTGGTACCGAAGCTCATCGCCCAACCCGGCGAGGGAGGGCTCACATCGGTGTTGCAGCCGGGTGAAACTCGCAGTACACCTAGATTTTTCAATCCATTGAATCAAATGTCTAACACATTGCGAGATAGGTCCGCATGCCAGCCTGACAGCATTTTGGAAATTCGATCAGTGATTCTAGAATCACCTTCTGTCATTAGAATCACTTCTTTCGGTGGCCACCGATGAACGGGCAAAGCCAACCATCGAACCATTGGATGTGCCAATCCATACTTTGGTGGTGACAAATCTCTTGCTGCTTTCAAGGCTTCACTAAGGTCCTGAATCATTCGTGAACCCGGTAGATTGTCTAACCAATACTCGTTTTCATACAATCGCTCCAATCGAGCAAGGAGTGTACGACGAACTCCGCTGTGTTGTATCGTGAAATTACCAGGGATTCGATGAACTTCGCCTTGGGGTCTCAAAATGAGACTGGGCCATGCAATATCACTTTCAGAAATCATTGCAACCCCATCGGGTGTTTCCGACAAAACGGTCAAGATTGTTTCAGCGAAGGGCGCCCACCATTCCTCAGGTAAATGTTTGACAAACAAGGGCATGACCGATGTATGAGGACGATTTCCAGTTTGCAACCAATCGACCAAGATAGCCCATAGGTGTAAATCGTGGTCTTGTGGCTTGGAAAAACCCACCTGTATGGCAATTTGTCTCCAATCTTCTGAGTCAGATTGCATTTGTTCAGGGAATTGAGTTGCAAGCCAATCCAAGCCCGAGATGGCCGCTGCACACCTCTCAGGTGGATCTTCCAAGAATTGGTCCACACCCCAGGTGGATAAATCAGATTGTAATTCAGGTGTTAACCAAGCAATCTCTGATAACAAAATTCGAGCCACCCACGCCGCTTGCTTCGTATTCTGCTCCTGCACAGAACTTCGCAAAATCTGAGCGATTGCTGGCGACTCACGAATTCTCAGGCGAGTGATCCCCATTAACGATCGATTCCATGCCGGGGATTCCGAGAAAGCAGCCCGACTTAATGCCTCCACAGGTATATCGCGAGGGTTCATCAGCCCGATCCAATCCGAACCCAAGTACCCACCAATTCGCTCCCACCTGGACCACCTCTCAGTGGGGACAGAGGCAATCCAAGCGACAACAGGGTGTACTGATTCCATCCGGTTGGCCCACTCAGAGTGACCTTCGGGATACGATAGAACCGCTGCACGCATCAGCCGAACCTCATTTTCCTCTACCGACAAGGTTGGAATCAAACTCTTTTCTCTCTCCCCACCGAGAGCCAGTCTCGCAGAGTCAACATCCTCTGCCGATTTAGGGGGGGACCAAATGACTTCTTCGGAAAGTGAATCCAATGACACTGTGGGAGAAAGATACAGTGGAATCTCGGTACCTTCAATCAAAATCAGTTTGGCCCACATGGACGGAAGGACAGGATGTGGAACAACGCAGAGAGTATCCGGATGAGCCCGCCAATCAGATACCAGAAGCAGTCGAATGCGTTCTGGGACCCCAGATGGAGGGAGTGAATCGAGTGAGTTTTGGTACCTCAAATCAAACGATATCGCCATTTGTAAATGATTCAGCGACCAAACGAATAGAGCCTTTTCTGCTTGCTTTGAGAGAGAACTTGTGTCGACCCAATCACCAACCTCCGGTGTGAACTCGGTCCATGTCGAATCCCCCCATTGAACCTGAAAACGTCGTAGAGTCGCATCTTCTACTCGACGGCGTTTGGCAATTTTCTGTTGCTCATCAGTCTCAAGCAGGTATTCTTGCAAGGCCGACAATCGAATTTTTCGTTCTGATTCACGAATCCGTGGATGGGCAATTTTCATCCAAACCTCTAGTGCATCCAATGGAATCGAACTTGATTCATCGCGCATTTTTTGAGATGTAAATGTGATCGTGTATGGTGCTGCAGAGGTCAATAGAGCAACTCTACTGAATTGATTCAAGCCGATTCCTACAACTGGTCGATCCATTCGTATGGAAGGACCCGATACTGACAAAGTACCCGCGCGCCAAGTGCCCGATGTCGGAACCCCCTTGGGTAAATCAATTTCAGAACCCGAATTCATTTCTCCAAACCAAGCGCCAGTGGCAAGTTGCAGGGATTGAGGACCATCAATCAACCGAAAGCGTTGCAACCCCCAGACCGCAATGTCCGCCCCCCAGGCCGAAATATTGCTTGAATCAATTTCTCTCGCTGGTGCAGGAACGGATTGGAAAGACTCGGATGAAATCCATCTTGGTTTCCGTTCTCTTGGTTCGATCCATGTCCACTTTTCAACTCCAACAAGATCTGCCGAAGAAAGGGGGGTACCAGGGAGAGCGATTGGACCCGATTGAGGACGACGGATAAACGCGATTAGGAGTTGGTCCCCCAGTACAGAAACCAATCGCCCAAGAGCGCCGGGTGGTGGAGGTACTTCTGGAAGCTTTTGCAGTCTCGCAATTTCATCAGAGCGAATAAGATTCCATCCTGGACCCGTTAGTGCCAAATATGCGCCACGAGAACCAGATTCCTCGTCAGAGTAAACCAATTGTTCTTCTCGAAGCCGTTTCAATTCAGCAGAGACGTGCGGAACTCGAATGGATGTAGATTGGGCGATTTGCGATACGGTTGCCCTTCCTTCCGATAAACGCTCCAGAATTCGGCGACGAACACCACTACGGATGTGCTTTGCAGGTAACGAAAATGCTCCTAATTGCACTTCTTCGGTGTTGTTACCCTCTACCAGACCAATTCCCCCTACTGACACTATCTGAAGCGTTCCGAGTGCCATCCTAGAGAGTATTGTACTTGAATTATTCTATTTGTTACATTTAGTTACGACTCTCCACTGGAAATACGGGGGTTCTTCAATTGTAAGTCGGGATTTCCCGACATAGTGTGCATTTTTGCGTATCTTTACGTAACTAAATTGAAAATCACGCCGTTACGGTTATATGAATGGCAGCAATCGCTCGCAACAGTCGGCATGGACGACCACACCGGAAGCATTGTGTCGCAACACCAAATAATCAAAAAAAGGGGGTAATGAAGATGAAAACAGTAAGAATTCGAGAGAAAATCAAGGCATTCCTAGCAGAACGCCCACGAAACACAGCAGAAATCCTTGAGCACATCAATAGCACAATGCGCCACGGTACGACCAGTCAGCAACTAGGCAACGTACTCAGCAAAGACAAGGATATTGTCAAGGTCGGATACATCAAGCGTTCCGGCATTCTTTCCGGTGGATACGACATCTGCGAGTGGGCTACCCGCATCTGGGTATCCGACAACTACCCCGAATGGGATGGCGAAGGACCCATTCTCATGGATCGCGACCGACGCTGATTCATCAGTCGACGCACAACTGTCGAGCGCCTGGGGCTTAGACCCCAGGTTGCTCGGCATTTTTTTGTTTCAGAACAGA
>DAHO01000092.1:2362-10437 GCA_002498455.1 Euryarchaeota archaeon UBA602 | reverse complement strand
TACCCTTCCGATTTCTTCAGAGGAAGCTAAGGATCCAAACAATCGGATCGCCAAACAATGTGAGTGGAAGAATCGCTGGGAAAACAAACAGCAGGAATGGATGCTTTGCTGTGACCCAAGCTCTTTCCACACCGGCTTCAGCCAATTCATCGAGAACCTGTTCAATCTCGGTTTCTGCACGGCTCCCACGTACAGGACGCATTCGACGAGTGACACCTCGTGTTCCATCGGGCTTGTCCGTGACTTCCTCAAGCAACCAAACGTGATGATTCGGAATGTCAGACAAGGCCATTTTTGAGGCGTGCCAAGACATAGAAACGGGCATCAAATCACCGGAGCCTGCATTGCGAACAAGCATGATCAGTGGCAAGACCAAGAAAGCCAAACCTGCCCAAATCAGTAGAGAGAGCGCGGGTGGCATTGATGTCGACATTGCAGATTCATCAGCGTAAAGTGGGAATGCAGCACCCGCCCAAGAAGGGAGCAACAAGGTGGCCAGCATCATGGCTTTGGCATCAGCGCCACCGTGTAGCATTCGGAATCGCCAGGCCATTTCGAAGAAGAGCAGGACAACACCCATGAGGACCATTTGACCCCATAGTAAGGCTGCTTTTGTGGTCACAGAATCAGAATCTATCACGACACTCGGGTCGAAATAATCCATGATTACAGGCACGTATTCCATCGCACCCATCACCAGACCAACTCCACTCAAAAAGTACCAAACCGTTACGATGATATCCAATTTGGATCCCTTTCGAATGTCATTGATGTCAGGGACGCCAATCAGTGCGGTAGAGGCAAAAGCGACGACGGCTGAAGCGGTGAGCCAAATCATCCACCCCGCTTCGAGAATCAGTAACTCAAGCACGAGCAGGAACAGAGTGGGTTTGGCCCAACCCCACCACCAATCATTGGAAACGCGGCGTGTTTTGTGATCAAGCCAAGCCGCCCCTCCAAAGCATAGGACCAGAACGCCAAGGCGAACCCATTGAATGAGTTCCAACTGTACATCAATATCCGACATGCGATACAGTACCTGCACAGGAAAGCGACTTAAAGCAGCCTCGGCCCCCTATCGACTGTGAGCATGCTTTCGGGGAGATACCATGACAGCCGATATCGAAAACAGATTGCAGCAAATTGCGAGCGTGATTACACAGTTGGATGACCAAAAGGTGCCTCGCAACATTCGCAAGGGTGCAAAGGACGCGGTCGAAAAGTGGCTTCTCAACAAAAACAAGCAACTCGATGTTCGAATTGCAATGTCTCAGGCCAAGTTGGAAGAGTTGTACGAAGACCCCAACATCCCCATGGAATTTGGAACTTTGATTCTGCAAATCAATACGGCTCTTGAGCAGATGCTCACTGATTTGCACTCCTGATGGCCCATGGCATTTCTGTATTGGCCTGCCCTAGACCTTCTCCATCCACTGAGATTCCAATCAATCCAACCTCGATTGAAGGGTCAAACAACGAAAGACCGTGTTGCAATTTCTCATGCAATGAACCCGGATGAATCGCAACACGATGACAGAGCATCTTGAGTGTGATTTCCTCCCCGATTCCAGTGGCTGCAATCGCCACGTTTTGATCGACCCAAAGGCCGGGACCCCACAGTGGCGTATCTCCGACTCGTCCTCGCGGACGACCTGTACAGCCTCCAGTTGATGATGCGACGGCCATCAGTCCCGACTGATCGATGGCGACACATCCAACGGTATCGTTGCCTGAAGGGGAATCACTACCCCTGACCTTGGCCTTAGGATATCCTTGCTGATCGGCCCATTGACGTGCACCTTCTCCAACCAAAATGTGGATGGATTCATTGAGTAGTCCTGCAGCCACCTGAATCGGATTTGGGGTGTCTTCGATCGCCATGATGGCCCCAAGACGGTCATCAGAGGTCGCGATGGCTGCATCCAGTTGCACCGAACCATCGGCACGCTTCCTTCCACCCGTGCCAGCATTCAGTAGAGGATCATCTTCCATGATTTGAACGGCGGCAACGACAGCTTCGACTGCTGTACCTCCAGCACTCAGAATGTTCCAACCAGTATCAGCGGCTTTGTCAACACCTGGTTGATCTTTTGCAGTATGTCCAGCTCCACCGTGACAAACGAGCATGGGTTCAGGCATGTGGCACCCTCAAGTGATTACGCGGAGGGACGACCGCTTGGGTTCGGAGTCAAACGATCGATAACGGCGCCCAGACGCTCGACCAAGGAACTCTTGTTCTCGTTGGACACCAATGCATTCTCCATCACCTCATCTAGGGTATCGACGGCAATAACTTCGATCTGATTTTTGTACATGTCATCGATAAGGACATCTTTCATATTTGCCCGAGGAATAATCACTCGACTGATTCCACTCTTGGCTGCAGCCTCAATCTTCGCAGTTACTCCACCGATGGGCAGAACCTCACCACGAACGGAAAGAGAACCGGTCATGGCCAGATTTTGATCGATTGGGATGTCTTCAAAGGCGGAAATAATCGCGGTCGCAATGGTGATACTGGCACTATCTCCATCGACACCATGTGTGTCAACGAACTGGATATGAATGTCATAATCCGAGACATCTTTTCCGGTCAACTTCTTAATTACCGCACTCACGTTGGTGACGCTTTCTTTCGCCAAATCAGACAAACCGCCCGTCGCAAATACGCTACCGGATTTGGATTGAGTTGGTGTGACCAAAGCCTCCACAGGAAGCATGATACCACTGAAATCGGATAGACCTGAATCCGCACCGAGCACAGCCAATCCATTGACTCGACCTACGCGTTCTCCACTGTTGACCAACATCGAATAATCCAGCCGACGCTCAATCATACGGTCTGCGACTTGCTGTTCCAAGGGACGTGCAATTCTGCGTGCAGCCAGGACATGTTTTCCAGTTACCATATTCGCATTTGCCTCGCATGCCAAGTCACCCGCGATTCGGACCAAACCACCCAACTCACGCAGACGCAATGTGAGCTTGCCTCGACGACCTGCTCGTCGCTGAGCCTCGCGGAGAATGACTTCTACCGCAGAACGATCGAAATGAGGAATCGGATTGCCGGTCTTCTTGTTCTGTTCGTTCCGTACCTCTTGGGCAATAAATCGAATCAGACGGCGACGATTTCGCGCAGTGTCACGCATGGTTGAATTAACGTAAACTTCGTAACCGTATCCACGAATTCGACTGCGCAATGCCGGATGCATATGTTGTACAGCATCGAGATTTCCCGCGGCGACGAGGATGAAATCACAAGGTACCGCTTCGGACTTGGTAAGAGCTCCAGAGGAGCGCTCCGAACGACCAGAGATCGGGAAGGCTTTCTCCTGCATTGCAGTTAGCAGTGCTTGTTGTTCTTGCAATCGAAGAAGGTTGATTTCGTCAATAAACAAAACTCCACCGTGTGCCTTGTGAATCGCACCGGCTTCGACACGCTCATGTGCGGGGGTTTCCATCCCACCCGACTGAAACGGATCGTGACGAACATCGCCCAACAGGCTGCCTGCGAGTGTGCCAGTGGCATCCACGAAGGGAGGCATATCGCCTCGCTTTCGCTTGACAAGCAGTTTTGGAATTCTGGACTCATCGTTCGAAACCAATCGATTTTTGATGAACATGTATCCAAAGGCGAGGATAAACAACCCGAATAGAAGAGTGATGATTTCTCCGGATTGGAGCGTTGCAACCAACAGGGCTGCACCAATCAACAAAGCCACAAACATCAGCGTGCGACTGGTTCGCTCTCGCTGTTCTCGAAGTTGCTCGCGACGGTCCTTAACAATCCGATCTCCACGCCCGGCAGGAACGGTTCGAATCCGAGGCTCATTCTCATCATCGTCATTCATGTAGCACATGGTATCTTCAAGCGATTCTGAAGGCATGAGTTCAGTCATTGCCTTGGCCAGCATGCTCTTTCCAGTACCCGGGTCACCAATCATCAGCATGTGACGACGTTGCTCGGCTGCTTTTCGAATCACGATGGCCGCATCTTCTTGACCGATGACTTGATCAACCAGTGTATCAGGAATAGGGACCTCTTCGGTGGACTCAAAGGATATGCCTTGTAGCCATTCACAAATCGGCTCGTCCACAATTGGATCTTCGCTGCCATCTGCTACGGAACCGAGGCCGAATCCGGTTTGTTCTTCGGTGGTTTCGGACTCATCAGCGATGTTGGACACCTCTTCGGTGACTGCTTCATCGATTTCCTCATCCACCATGTGAACCGCTCCAGTATGGCTCTGGGGCTCGGCTTCGTTCTTGAATGTGTGCTCTGTGGACTTCGTTCGCTTAGGGGGCTAAAGCCCCCTGGCGGCCTGTGAATACCCATCGACGATTTGATATCATCACCCTATGTCGCACAGGTTGCACTCGGCTGCCCTCGGGTCGGCACCTTGCTTGCAAGGTTGTGTTCCTCGGAACAAGGACGTGAAAAAATGACTGAATTTACTGCACTTCGAGAAGATGATGGCCGCACCTACATCGTCCCATTGCAAGATGAACAAATCAAAATCAAAGGCATTGGTCGTTTCAGCCCAATGGAAGTTCTGAAGACCACACAGAATGGGGAGAGAGTCACCATCGGTCAAAAGGTTCTCACAAAAGTTGAGGTGGGCCTTCCAGAATTACGCAAGGGAATGAAACGAAGAGCCCAAATTATCAATCCAAAGGATGCCGGTTTTCTTCTCGCATGGATGGGCATTGGTGCCGGACAAACCGTACTTGAAGCTGGGCACGGTTCGGGAGGTTTGGCATTGCATTTGGCCAATGTTTTAGGTGAAAATGGAACCTTGATTTCTGTAGAAAATCGTCCCGAACATGCAGAGGTGGGTCGAGAGAACATGAATCGTGCGGCGAATGCACTCAAGGAATTCCCTGATTGGACTCTGATTGAAGGGGATGTGGCTGAAGCTTCATTCGATGAAATTGTGGACCAATTCGATGCGATTATTTTGGATTTACCGGAGCCCTGGCCTGTGATTTCAGTACTATCAAAAAAACTGAGACACGGTGGAAGAATTGCGTGCTATTGCCCGGTTTCAAGTCAATTGGAAAAGGCCTGGGAAGCCTGTGAAGAGGCCGGCCTAGAAGTGGATTGGGCAGGGGAGATGATGGAACGTGTGTGGACCAAAGCCAGTCGAGGTGGTGTTCGACCCGGAAATACCCCCATGGGCCATACTGCTTTCCTGCTGATTGCAGAACGGACATGATCAGTCTTCACGAGGAGGCATGACTCGATTCATGTCACCACAAGTCGGACACTTGAATCGGTACGGTGCTTCCTTGTCATTGGGCAACCGGATTCGGGCCTCACAGGAGTAGCAACGTGCCGTACCATCCTCATCGGCTCGAATTTCACCGCGACTCAAGTCTGCGTCTTTGTTTTCTTCTTCACTTGCTTCTTCCCAAGCATCTTTTGCACTTTGCTTTGAGCGCATCTTGGCACTGTACCTCATCCACATGATGAGTAAGCCTGCAAACAACCAACCTGATAGCATGGCAATCGCTAGATTTGCGGCGTTTACCAAAGGTCCGCCACTCCACAGTTCTGCCTCTGTGGGCGGAGGTGCGTCAAACTCAACCTGTAGAGTACTTGTCTCGCTACTGACCAAAAATCCTTGACCATCCGAAAGCGAACCACTGGCTTCAATTCTGAGATCAATTGTTCCGATGGTAGGTTCACCTGAAGGCTGCAGGGTCAGCGAGTATGTCGCAACACCGAGTGGGGCGACTGAAAAGACTCGTTGGGTCTGGTTTTCCTCGATAAATGTCCAGTTGGTGGCTAAATCTTGCACGTACTCACCGGCAATACTCAAGAATCCGGAGACGGGTTCATTGCCATCATTTCGAATGGTAACGGTGTACGTTGCCGTACTATTCCACGGTAGAGACCAATCATCGCCGTTCAAACTGACTTCGATCATCGGTCCACCGTTGGCACTACGTTTAGGTTCGATTTGGACTTCAGTAGAAGCGATGGAACTGATGCTGGAATTGGCCAAAGAGGTTGCCGTGAAGGCAATTGTATGCGTCCCAGCGAGCAAGCCACTGGAGGCGGTACAGGTTACAGCATGACTCTCGGCTGCAGAGCCCGCAGCAAGTGTGGATTGGGCAGGATGATTACACGAGAATCCGGAAGGACCGGTGACCAACAGAGTATCGTCCGCTTCCCCGAGGTTTGCCAGGAACAGAGTCAATGGGATGCTGCCTTCAGCAGGAATGGAGAATACATTGGTCGTCACGGTTGCTTGCACAGAAACGGCGGGCTCGGCTGCATTCAGTACCACTGAATCAGTAACCATGTCATCGTTCTCGCTCTCAACCACTAGGTCCAACGCAACGTCACCGCTGGCCCCAGTGCGCCGTAGCGTAACGGTGACTTCGCCACTCTCTCCCGACGCGAGTGTCAGGGTCTGAGGTGAGATGCCCACCTCGAATCCAGAAGCACCTGCAAGCGTAATGGCGAAGGTGTCGGGTTCATTTCCGTCATTGATCACCGTAGCCGAAAATATTGCGTCAGCACCACTAGAGACTGGCAAAGAATCGCCAGCCACCAGCAGTCGTACTTCTGCGCGTTGGGTGACCTGCGCGTCGATGTTTAGAGAATCCCAAGTTGAACCATCATCGGGATGAATGGCAAGGATGGTGAACGGGTACGTCCCCGATGCGATGTCATCATCGATTGTAACCGTCATCGACAGTGTCACTCCATTGCCGCCAGCGGCGATAGAAGATGCATTGTCAACCGAGATGGAGAAGCCTGCAGGTGCATCGCGCCAATCTAGGGTTGCATTGGCCGGACCAGTACCGCTGTTGGTCAAAGAGAAATCAACAGTCGCAGGTGAGTCGGAACCCACGCTGAAAGCACCACCTAAGGGGCCTGAAATCCAGATTGAGGACCAAGGTTCAATGTCAACGGTCGTATTGAAATCCAAGCTGGATGAACCGCCTTGAGTTTCGGCCATCAGATTGACAATATGCTCACCGACCAACTCAGTATCACTCGCCACGGAAGTCGACCACGTCAACTCAACAGTGTCTCCAGACAAGACTTCAACAAAGTTTGAATCGGTGACAATCGAGAGCCCGTTGGCACTGCCAGAGATTCTGAGATGTGTGGATTCAGTACCTGTATTTCGAATGGTTGCAGTACCCGTTGTAGAGCCCCCTGGAGTCAGAATGGCCGATACTGTATCAACGAGTTCAAGCCCGTGCGAGGCTCCGACGACAATCTCATGGATGAAGTGATACGAAGTTTCGGAAATTTCATCCCAAGCCATCAATGTCAATTGGCATGATTCACCTTCACTTGCATCTTCATCGATCTGAACTCCGACCATGACGGATTCATTGTCTTGAGAATTGAGGCGACTTCCATCTGCTTCTGAAGCATCCATGCTTGAAGTACAGTGGCCTGAATCGGAAATCGAGTAAATCGATTCCGCTTCCGAAGAACCAGCATTGTGGATGTCAAACGTGACCATACCTGTCGCATTGGGCAACCAGTTTGCGGTTGAGTCAAGGGCCGAAATTGTCAGATTGTGCGAACCATTGACGCGGACAACGATGGTTTCTGAAATGCTGAAGTTACCAAAGGCAGAACCGGCGGAGAGGAGGAATCCGTAATCACCTGGAGCTTCACCGTTGGGTACACTGATTCGAAGAGTGCTCATTCGGACTTCACCCGCACTCATGTTGTGTAGGGTTGAATTCATCCAACGCACATCCCAACCCGTAGGGACTGAACGCCCCATGGTAGTACCATTGCCACCACCGCCACTAGAACCAACTGTCATGCAGGTCGTTGCATTGGAGACTGTGGACAAATTCTGACTCAATGTGGCGGATAGACACCAATCCCCTGCAGAGACGTTCCAAGTATGATTCCAAGTGTGATTGGCCCCGGTGCTGGTCCAATTGTACAACCCTGCATCATGGGGGAATAGTGAACCATTCTGCTGAAGGGTCCAATCGACGATATAACTGAGATTGGCAGTCAGGTTCACGGCGTCCAATTGCCCCGTGAGATTGGTTGCATTCGCTCCAAGGCTCGCGAAGAATTCAGTCGG
>DAHO01000092.1:0-1991 GCA_002498455.1 Euryarchaeota archaeon UBA602 | reverse complement strand
CTGTTGTTGCCGGAGTTGTTGCCACCACTACCTCCACTATTGTTGCCGGAGTTGTTGCCACCACTGCCTCCACTATTGTTGCCAGAGTTGTTGCCACCACTGCCTCCACTATTGTTGCCAGAGTTGTTGCTTCCACCGCTGCCACCACCGTTCCAGTTCGCCCAGAAATCCGCTAAATCTGCGGTTTCATCGACGGCCAACACAATGTGGTCAGAAGACGAACCTAGATTAGAAATTGGAACATCGACATCAATTGATTGGCCGATTTCCATGTTCACCAAACCATTGTCTCCAACCGATGTATGTTCAAGTGCGGGCAAGTAAGATGGAGCCACAGAGAGATACAGAGTGATACTTGTGGCAACACTGGAGTCCGCGTGAGCAACGTGGATGTCAATGGATCCACTATCTGACAAATCGGCATCGGTTGCCAAATGAACAATGATGCTGGTCGTAACCGAGAATGTGGGCAGTACGGTGGAAAGATTCTCATCGACCAAAGTGACATTCCAAGCCGAAGAGGTCAAAGTTGTGTCTGTACTCAATGAAAAATCATGAATCGAAGTATCGTTGTTTTCGATGGTCAACGTCACATTGGCACTATCCCCTTGAATCAGCACGACATGGTCGTTTGACAAATCCAACAAAATGCGGCTGTCTGCAGCTGCAATGGGAGTAAATGCTGCCAAGAAAACGCTGGAAATTAAGAGGAAACTCAAGGAAATTGAGCGCCGGCGCTGTTGGGACATGGTGTACACCGAATTCGTACCCTGCTTTGAGGATGCTGGGAGAACGCGTAAGCGTTCTCGTGAATTAAGCGAATTTACGATTGCTGCAGTGCCGTAATTAGGGCCTCATCCAATTGTTCCCACGGGAATTGCCCATTTTTGGATTCACGACCAAAATGTCCGCCAGCAGACGTCGCCGAATAGATTGGGCGCAACAGGTCTAGATTCTCGATGATGGCCCGTGGGCGAAAGTCAAAGTTTTCACGTACACGCCGACTGATTTCTTCCTCTGTGATACCGGGTGCAGTGCTGCCATCGGTTGAAACACGAACACTGACGGGCTCAGCCACTCCAATCGCATAGGCCAACTGAATTTCACAACGCTTGGCCAACTTTGCAGCAACCACATGTTTGGCTGCCCAGCGAGCCGCATAAGCGGCGGAACGATCCACCTTTGAGGGATCCTTTCCGCTGAATGCACCACCACCATGGCGACCCATTCCTCCATAAGTATCGACGATGATTTTTCGTCCGGTGATTCCAGCATCTGCATGCGGCCCACCTTGAACAAACCGTCCGGTTCCATTGACGATAATGTCTGTCTTGGAATCAATCAATTCTGGGGGGATGACCGGCTCAATCACGTGAGTCATGATTTGGGATTGAATGAATGAATGCTCTTCTTCTTCGGTACCAAATTGTTCGAGCATGTCATCATGCTGAATGGCAATGACAACGGCCCAAACTCGACGCGGCTTCGCATAAGCTCCGTATTCGATCGTGACTTGTGATTTACCGTCTGGTCGAGCCCATGGCAGGGTCCCGTTCTCTCGAACTTCTGTCAGTCGACGAGTCAAGGCTTGGCTTAGAGCGGCCGAGAGCGGCATAAATTGCCCGGCTAGGGCAGGATAGGATTCCGATTCAACCGTCGCATAGCCAAACATCAGACCTTGGTCGCCGGCGCCTTGATCCAAATTGCCCTGACTAACCCCTTGACTGATTTCAGGCGATTGTGTCGTAATCATCACCTCAACCTCGCATGAGTTGGCATCCATGCCAAAGGCTTGATCTGTGTAGCCAATCGACTTCGCTGCCTTTCGAGCCACACTCGTATAGTCAATTTCAGGTAGGGCACAGGTAATCTCACCCGCGAGGATAATCTTGCTATCCACTTCCGTCCCCTTCACCATGGTCTCGCATGCAACGCGTGCATTCGGATCTTGGGCCAAACAGGCATCGAGGATTGCATCGGAGATGGCGTCA
>DAHO01000098.1 GCA_002498455.1 Euryarchaeota archaeon UBA602 | reverse complement strand
AAACGGAAGCAGAGTCATGGAATCACACGATCGATGCTGGAGCAAGTACCCGGTGTCGGCCCCGCATTGGCCTCAAGAATCCTTGAGCGATGGCCAACTATTGCTGAACTATCGAAAGCCCGTGATGATGAGATTGTTGAAATCAAAGGACTTTCAGTCCAACTTGCACAGCAAATTGTGAGAATTTTACACGGCACGGATTAGTCGCCGATAATCAGGACGCGTGTGCGCAATTGTGCAAGGCGATCAACATAATGGCCAAAGCCAAATGCCAGCAATTCAGTGAGGTGGATAATGGGGATTTTGGTTGATTCTCCAGAAACCTTACCGGCTTTTCCTTGATACACATCCATCAACATATGCGACAGATTGCAGGCGCTGACTACCAACTCTGCACCTTCTGATTTGGCATCTGAAAGAACGGCAGCTGTTTGCTTGAGGACCGTTTTTTCTTCTGAGAAAATTCCCGGTACACCAACTGATTGAGTACGAGAGGTCCAATCAACAGGTTGACCTCCGAGGGCAGAAATCACCTGCTCAAGATAGTCTGGGTCGAAAACATCGTCTCCACCGCAGGCACCCTCTTGTTGCATATTGGGTCCATAGTACCCAGCAATTCTGAATCCGAAGGGGTTCTTGACGGATTTAGCTAATTTCTCAATGCCGATTTCATCGACAATGACATGCAACAAGTGGTGGACATTGACTTCACCTGTCAGATTCAAACCACAATTCCGCTGAAGAATATCGTTTGTCTTGGTCATCAATTTGCTGTCATTGCGAAGAGATGTCAAATCTTCATGCAGAGTGGCTGCAGTGGTTGCACAGGGTGTAATGATGTCAAGGCCGAGTGCCTCTGCTTGTGCCAGTGTACGTGCGTTCAGTACCACTTGTAAGTCCGCATTCGCTTGACGGATAATACCTGCACCACAACTGGTGGCAGCGTCAAGATTAACCAATTCGATGCCCAATGACTCTGCTGCTGCAGGCATGGTATCTGCGACCTCAATAGCGTTGCTGTGAGCAACGTTTCCGGGGTGATACGCATATCGAAGCGGCATTAGAACCGACCATCCATTTCATTGAAGATTGAAACAACTTCGTGGTGATTGGTCACGGCTGAATTGAATTGCTTCGGCATCTTTCCGATTCCTGCGGGAGGAGCGATCATCCCAAGCAGCCCATTGAACATGGGTCGCCCCGTTCGAGTGAATCCGCCAATCATTCGGGCTGAGACTCCCGAAAGGGCGTTACTCAACAGTCCAATTGGGCCCAGGACAGTTCTATAGAGCGTGGTCTCATTGACCTTTCCACTGCTCTTGATTGACCATGTGTACCACCAAACATGCTTCCCATGACGACCGTTGTAACCGTCGTGTGCGAGTACGGCAGTCTTGGCTTCAAGCACTGACTTTGCCGCATTCGCACCCATGGCACCTTGTCGATGAATACTGGCGAGATCGGTTTCAGCTTTGACTCCGTTTTTGGCAGCCAAGGATTCGATAATCCCCGTACGTGATTTATCGGAAATACGAGGGTCACACGAACGATTCCACAAATGTGTAATCATGGCTGGGCCAATGTAAGCCCGATTATGTGGAGTGGCATCACTTGCTGCATGGAGCAATTGTGGACTGACAATGTCGTTGCTCTTGTGGATCTCTGAGGCCACAACAGCATCCATGGTACCCATGACGACTTTGCCAACGTAACTGCCTTCTCGATGTCCACTCACGAACCAAGGCTTACTGTTTGCCCGATGTTTGTCGAATGTGGAGTAGTCGACCACCAAGTCTCGAATGACATCGTATGCTGCTACCGGTTCAATACTCAATCTAGCCCCCATGCCCTTGTCACGGACAACATCGCAAAGACGAGTCAAGCCGGGTAGGACCAGGCGCCCATTGATGCAAACTCCTGTCATTGGATCGTTTTCTGCACCGTCACGGAACGTGAGTGAGCCATCTTGTGTGGCTTTCAGTGAACGTAGTAGATCCATCACACTGTAGTGACCAGGAATATTACAAGCCCAAGTGTCGGTGCCTCGTTCTCCAGTATCCGCATCGTAGCGGAATACGGTGGCTTCGAGTTGAATTTCAGGCAAGACGACCGTTGCAACGTCTCCGCTGGCAGCGGATGTAGCGTCACCTGCTGCGAACTGTGCCATTTGTTCAACCAATTCTTCGTTGAATGTGCCGCTGTCATCGACACAGGCAATTCGAGACAGTGTCTCGAGCATCCATGTAGAGGCAGGTGCATCGTAATCGACATCGCAGTCGACGCGGTCAAAAATCCGGGTCCCTCCCATGGTTTCGAGGACTTCATCCCATTCTTTTCCTGACTGGCAGAAGAATTCGTAACTGGTGTCACCCAAAGCGCAGACTGAGAAGTGGGTGTTCGAGAGGATTTTACCGGCACCAGAGGCGGCTTGGAACAATGCCTCAGCGTTGTCGGGTTGTTCACCTTCTCCCCATGTTGAACATGCGATGAGGACTCGCTTCATCCCCGACAGACTGGCCAAATCAAAACCATCCATATCATGAACATGCCCGACCAGGCCGAAATCTGCGGCCTTCTTGGCGATTAATGCGCACAGGCCCTCAGCGTTTCCGGATTGGCTACCGAACAGGATGTGGATATCACGATCACCGGACATCAATTCTTGCAGTTCACCTGCGTCCACAGTTGGAGCAGAGGCTGCGGCTGGTGCTGCGGCTTTCGACTTTTGACTGATACCACCTCCACTTGCGATTGCTTGAGCGATGGGGTCGACCATCGCTGCTTGGAAAACTCCGGAACCATCAACAGCGGCCATGTGCGAAAGTACTGAATCGGTCCATGTGGCAGCCGGTGGCTCGTAATCAACATCACAGTCAACACGATCAACTAGTCGAGTGCCTCCAAGCTCCCCGAATCGGGTATCCCATTGTTTTCCAGATTCACAAAACAAATCGTAGCTGGTGTCGCCCAATGCACAAACAGAAAAGTGGGTTTTAGCCAAACTAGGGGCTCCTTCAGCATTAGCAGCCTGCCACAAATCTTCAGCATTGTCGGGTTGCTCACCTTCACCCCACGTCGAACACACAATCAGTACACGGGACATTTTCGAAAGTGATGCAAGGTCAAAACCATCCATATCGTGAACCGTTGCAGAGAGCCCATAGGCAGCAGACTTCTTGCCAATCTTTGAAGCGAGATCCTCTGAGTTTCCACTCTGAGATCCAAATAGGATGTGCAGGGAACGGTCTCCCTCTGTCAAAAATGCGCCAATATCTGCTGAATCAGACATCATCGAGCCTCCAGCCCTACGGGCTGATTGCTTCGACCCAAAGTCGATTCTTCAACCTATGCTTTTGGCCTACCCAAATGTCACTCTCGGGGATATTGAAACAGCGAATCATTGGCGATCCTAGAAACCCATGCCGCCCATGTCCATGCCACCCATTTCTGGCATGCCTCCGCCACCTGCTCGACTCGAAATGACATCATCGATTCTGAGAATCATGACGGCAGTTTCAGTAGCGGATTGAATGGCTTGCTCAACGACGCGAACAGGTTCCAAAACATTGGCAACACGCATGTCCATGACACCGCCCTCAAACACGTTGACTCCATAGGAAGATTTGCCTTCTGCGTGAGCCTTGCGGACTTCAATAATGGTGTTGACAGGGTCGAGACCTGCGTTTTCAGCCAATGTTCGTGGGATCACTTCAAGTGCACCAGCAAACGCCTCAATGGCCATTTGTTCACGGCCGCCGATTCCTTCAGCATAGGCACGCAAATCGCGAGATAGAGAGGCCAGAACTGAACCGCCGCCAGTCAGAACAGCACCATCTTCACGAGCAACGCTAACCACACCGATGGCATCGTCAAATGCGCGTCGAATTTCATCAACAACATGCTCAGTACCACCACGGAGCAGAACACTGACACTCTTCGCATCAGAACATCCTGTGACGAAGACCATATCGGATTCACCAATCTTACGTTCATCGACCTTTGCAGCATGACCCAAATCGTCTGCACCGAGGTCATCGATGTTGGTGACGATTCGTCCACTGGTTGCCTTGGCCAATGCTTCCATATCGGATTTCTTGGCTCTACGGACAGCGAATAGACCCGCCTTAGACATGTAGTGCTGAGCCAGATCATCAATGCCCTTCTGGCAAATGACAACATTGGCACCAGCGGCCTGAATCTTGTCCACTAGACCACGCAAGTAGTTCTCTTCCTCTTCCAAGAATTGAGCCAACATCGTTGGATCCGTAATCTGAATCTTCGCATCAACCTCAGTCTTCTTGACTTCGATGGCTGAATTGATGAGAGCTATTTTCGCATCTGGTACACTTCGAGGCATACCACTGTGAACGCGTTCTTTGTCGAGGATGATTCCATCAACAAGCGTACTATCCTTGATTGAACCTCCTTGCTTCTTTTCGACTTTGACATCATCGAGGTCGACGATGATTTCACCATCATCTTCCCGAGCGACTGCTTGAACCGCATCGACGCAGATGTCTGCTAGGAAGGCTTTCACAGCACCGGCGGATTTGCCTGTCAGTGCAGTCTTTGCAACTTCATGTAGGGTCGAAGTGTCTGCATCGATTGAGTGGCCTTCCAAGAGTTCCACAGCTTTGTCAGATGCCAAGCGGAACCCCTCACAAATGACTGTAGGGTGCACATTCTGCTCAATGAGATCTTCACTACGCTTCAGAAGTTCGCCTGCGATGACCACTGCACTGGTGGTGCCATCGAAACAATGCTGCTCTTGAGTTTTGGCTACTTCAATAATCATCTTGGCAGCAGGGTGCTCAATGTCCATTTCCTTGAGAATGGTAGCGCCATCATTGGTGATGACAACATCGCCCATGCTGTCGACGAGCATTTTGTCCATACCCTTGGGCCCAAGGGTGGTCCTTACCGCATCTGCAACGGCTTTTGCAGCGGCGATGTTGTTGCTTTGCGCACTCTTTCCACGGGTTCTGTTGGTTCCTTCTTTGAGGATAAAGATTGGTTGCTGTCCACCGTACATTGGCTATTCCACCTGTTCACGCCCCTATGGGGCGACTTGCCGACTCAGGAGTCATTGATAAAGGCGCCGTGACCGATTAAGCGCCACCCTGGCGCCGCAAATACTCTTCACCGTAATGTTGCCATTGCTCCATAGTCCAACCGTCTGGTAGGCCAGATTCAGGTACAGGAGGGCCCGCTTGAGGCGCGGGTGCTGGCGCCGGTGTTGGAGCCACTGCGGGCTCACTTGGGGGAGGAGGGGTTGCCATCACGGGTTGAGCGAACAATTCCTGAGTGCCACCATACATCGAATTGGCAGTGGTATCGGCACTGGGCAAAGTGGGTGCCTCGGGCAAGGTTGGCGCCTCAGGCAAACCGATATTCGTTTCATATCCTGCTGCTCCCAACGATGAGATTTCATCTTCATGTTCTGTTGAGACCAAGATCCGGACCAAAACGACACCCAACGCTAGGATGACGATGATTCCTGCAATCCAAGTGGCGACATTCTTCGCCAATGATCCAAATCCACCTCCATCACTACTGGATTCTTCTGCGACGTATTTGTCCGCACTAAACTGCATGGAAATTTGGGCGTTGTCATCGGTAGCCTCAACCATCAGTGTTGCTGTGAATACCATCGTATCCATATCGAAATTGGCCAGATTTTCTGCTGTAACGAAAACTTCGATGTTGATGATGCGGATTTGATCCGGTGGCAATTCGAATTGCTGATCGTCAGAAATCACACGAACATACCGTGTATTCCAAACTGCATCTTCATCGGTTGAAACACTCAAGCGAATATCTTGATTTGCATTCGGGTGCTGATTGTGCACGGTTACAGAAATCAAATGCGGACCGGGTTCAGTGATGTGAACTACGGGTCCGGCCTCAAGACGAATCCAGCCTAAGGTACCCACTTGGAAATTGGCTTCACCCGAGGAGGATATACTCTGGCCTGCCTCGAGACCGTTGACACTGGTTGCCGTCATTGTCAGTTGTTTGTTACCTTGGACTCCATCATCGAAGCTGTAACTGATGGTGACGTTGGTTGAGGTCTGAGGTGGAATGAATATTGTTCGGCCCTCAGTAACCCCTTCGTAGAATTCGGCCATCACTCCTGCATCCATGGTCAAATCAATGTTGAAAGCATCCATAGCGTTCCCATGGTTGAATATTTCAAATTTCATCGTCCGCGCCTCGGCACCGGCTGAGAAAGATTGTCCGGACAGGTCTTTATCCTCAACTTCCACAATGTAAGTGGTCGGAACCTCAAGAGTGTATTGTCCGCTAGCAGTGTAAGTTGAATCGGTCTGTGAAGTTGCAGTAACGGTGATCGGATAATATTCCGGTGCCAATCCTTGAGGCATGTCCATAATGACCATGATTTCGACCTCTTGGCCGAACGGTTCAATGGGTTCGGTCACAGCGGTAGCGAGGGTAGCCCCAATTCGCCAATCCGCAGAGACTGAGAGATCGAAAATTTCAGCCGCATTTCCATCATTTCGAACCGTGATGGACATCGTGCGTTTGTTACCATCGGCGAGTGCTGTCATCGAAGATGATTCAGGTGTAACGGTCGCCGATTGAATCACCGGAATTTCAATGAAAATCTTCTCGACAGATTGAGCATTGACCGGAGCCACACCCTGCACGAGTAGGGAGATTTCAACCATACCAGGTTCATTTTGGGCAGGGGCCGTAAACCGAGCCGTGACCACCCTTTCTTCACCTTTCGCAAGTTGCATTTGAGTGAGTGGAGTCAGGTTCCCATCTTCATCCCAATCCTCAAACCAGGCCAGGTTCGATGCACCCCACATCATACTGTCGAAGTAGGCACCCATGGTCCAATCAGCCATCTGGTTTCCAGTGTTCTTGACCTTCATCAGAATGTCTCCCGTTGCCCCGGGTTCTAGAGTCAGGGCCGGATAAGATGGGCTGACCTGATCCAATCGAACAGAATACGATGAAGAAATGGATACGGGTAGTGTCATCTGTTTCATTACTTGAGAATTGACTTGATCAGAAATCGTCACCGTCCAATTCAGAGTCTCCACATTGGCACCCTCTGGCACGGTCAGATTGACCCAGAATGCAGTGGTGGTTTCTCCATCCAACGGGTTCAATGACACGTAGTTGTCGTGATCCAACATATTGTCACTGTCGATTCTTAGGGGGAAGATGTTCATCCATGACGTATTGGAGACTTCAGTGAAGAGATTGAGATTCACTTCCCTGTATCCATTATTGGTGAGGTGGCAATACAATGATGGAGGGTTGGGGTCGGCTGGGATGACCACATAGGCGTTGGGAAGCGGGTCATCGCAGTCCAGGGATACGGTGTATTCATCGACAACTTCAACGGCAAAGAGAATGAAATCATCAATTCGCATTCCAGTGTTGGCACCGGTGTTGTCCGCATGCTTTGTGTACGACAAAGTGTAGGCATTGTCATTGTGCACATCGGTCATGTTCCAGACCACATGTGTCCAGTCGTTCTCCACAGTAGAAACACCGGCTTGAGTCATGTTCAGTTCCTTGACTGTATTCATGCCACGGAGTGCTTCCATGGCCATCTCATCACCTAAACCCATGGCTCCCCAGGCTTGGGTCGACCAGTGAACGGAGCGATAGTCAGAATCAAGCAGATTGAGCCAGCAGAATGGGACGCCGTACAGAGCCTCAACATCCGAGTCAATACTACCGTATCCGAGACCATGGCCCGGGTCTGCACAGGTGCCTTGGGTTGGAATCCAACCCCACTTCAGCATGTCCACTGTGTTGGAAGCATAATTGCCACCATCGGGATCTGAAATTCGCCAATGAGAGACGCCTTCGGCCGCAGATGAATTGTCGGTTTGCCAATCTGAACCCCCACCGTAAATCCCACTTCCACCTGCGGTTCGATCGGTGTAAGAAATGGGTACCCAAATCGGTGTGTTGGCAGCGTAAGTGCCCTCCATGGGGTCATGCCAAAGTGCAATCGGTACTGATTCATCGTAGACGTTGTTGTCCAAACTTCCATCTTCAAGTCCAGTGATAGTTGAAGTAATCGTCCCCCGGAAGATGACACCACCATGAAGGTGCCCGTCATCATCGAGAATACTGTGAGCGGCCTCAGGTGTCCATTCGACAATCATTTGTCGCTGTTGTCCGCCGACCATGCTCCCTTCCTGACCGGTAAGATTGAACGTCCAACTCTCCATAACAAAGCCAATCGGGTGTACGGCCTCAAGTGTCCCAATGGAATCTCTCTCAAACGATCCGGTTCCGGCATTCTTGAACGTAACCTTGACTTCATAGCGAACTCCTCGAAGCATGTAATCCAGCGAAGTACCGTCGGGCTGCTCCCAGATTTCAGCGGGTGTTGTCGTATTGCCAACTGAGACATCAATGACTGTGAAATCCACAGCAGCGCGTGCCGAGGTGTCTTGCTCAATGGTTGCTGGAATCAGAGCATCTTGGGGAGCCATCATGGGTGCCAAGGAAGCCAGGCAAAGGACGAGTAGCATCAAGGTAGTTTGGCCATTCTTCATCGCAATCAACAATTCCGCCAATCGTGTGCCGGTCTTAAGGTTGGTTGAACCCTGTCTACGACAGGGTAACCAGTTCGGCGGATATTTTTCTGGTAAAGAATGATGCTGGAACCCCCACGATTCGCCGACACACTCTTGACATCAAAGGACCCGAACCCTGTTGTTGTCCCTGAATCGAAGTACGTTGATTGATCGGATGTGGCTTACGATTATCGTTGGTGTCCAAGTTTTCGTTGCACCGATTCTAGCCTTTACGGTCACATACATTTTGGACATGGATTGGGACACTTGGACATTCTCATTTCAGATTGAACTGTTGCCATGGATTATCAGCGCAGCCGTCATGTACGGTATCATCTCGCTCATCTTGGGCTTGGCAGTGGGAGGATACATGCCAACACGTATTGCAGATGCCGGTGGGTGGTTGGCGTTCTTGCGAATGACGCGGAGATTGCGTGATGCCGATTTGGTCGATCGATCGAGATTTGTGTTGACACAATCCCCGTATGGAAAAGTGACCCGAATTGTATACCAAGAAGTTCGAGTAAACAACCGACCTTTATTGGAAGTTCACGGAGGTCTCCAGTTACTTGCAGCTCCGCTTCAAATCGTACTGATTATGCTCCCATTGCTTGTACTGCGCTTTGTTCCCAGCGAATGGTTGCAGGAACGAAGGCTTCTGGAATTGGCGCTGCTCATTTATCTGATTGGATTGGTCATCGGATTGCGGGTCTATCCAAAAATCGCCTCAAAGGTCGTCGGAGTCGCAGCCGTCGCAAGACGGATACTGGTGGATCGGACCAAACTGGGATGGCTGTTTCCAGTCCTCCTCCTGTGGATTGTAGAACGAACAATAGTTTCTCTGGCATTCCAAGGTCTTGGACTCGATTACAGGTGGCAAGATGTTGAGATTGAGAGGGGCATTCTCGAAGCCGTACTTCCCGTTGAAAATGTGGTGATTCCTGAATCCAGTTTCCTTGATTTGCTCGTGGCCCTATCTCTATTGCCGATGGCGATTTTTACGACCATGGCGGTGTTGGGTGGCGGGGAACAAGACCCTCCCAAGTGGTTTATCGGCAATGAGGAAGATTGGGTGAAAATGGATGATGAGGATGACGAGAAGGATTTCGATGCATTGCCAGCTCCAGGAGAAACAACCCAAGGTAAGGGAGTCGATGTGCACGAAACTGACAGCGAAGAAAATACTGAGGAAGTCGAGGAGAATGACGAATCATTCCTCTTCAGCGACTTGGCTGAACAACTCGGTACCCTTGGAGATGATTGAGGTACCTGCTGTCGGGAAAACAGAGCGACCATCCGTTAACAGAATTCGAAGGGAACCCCTCAATCGACCATCAGAACGCATCCTTCCCAGATCAGGTCGAGGTAAATCCATGGCGACGTGACGGCAATTTTTGCATCGGATAGCGCGAACCTCCCAGTACAGTTCAGGTTTCTCACAACAATCGGTTTCGGGTTCGCGCAAATTATTCACCGACTTGATCATGGAAAGCGGTAGAATACCCAAGCCTTGTTCGATATCTTCGGGTACCACTCGAGTAATGGCGAACCAAGAAACTCCTGCGACCATCCCAAGCGCAAATGGTTCGGGAGAGTTTTGCAAAATCCACAGTCCCAACGCAATAGGAAAGAGTGCAGTAACCCAACACATCAGGTGGACCCGTCTCATGAGCAGGAGACGCTGAACCAGAGGGACTGAGATTGGCACCGGGTCAGGGTGAGGAGGAAGCTCGCGTTCCATATTCAGAAAACGAGTGAAAAACAGGAGAGGTAAGCGTGGTAAGACCATACCAACTATCATTCCCAAAACCAAACGGAGAATATCCGCGCTTAGAGACATGTCTACACCTAAGCTTGACCTTGGAGTCCCTTGAGGACGGATTCGACTTTGTCCATTCCGCGTGCAATGTCTTCTCTCGAAATGGTGTAGGCAAATCGGAGATGCCCTTCGCCCGACGGACCAAATGCCGAACCCGGAGAGCATAGGACTCCACCTTTTAGTAACTCAATCGCAAGGTCTTCACTATTCATCCCTGGTACTTCCACCTTGGGGAATACGTAGAATGCACCCTCTGGCACATGACACTGTACACCGGGCATTGCATTCAATCTTGAACAAATCAAATCTCTGCGAGCTTGGAATTCTGCACACATTTCATCAGGATAATCATCTGCTTCGTTAATTGCTGCCAAGACGGCATACTGCATAGCATCATTCGAACAGGCAGTGATGTAATACTGGATTTTAATCATCTGAGCCATGGCCTCACGATTCGCGGATAAGATGTATCCAATTCTCCAACCTGTCATTGCATAGGTTTTCGAGAATGAGTTAATCAAAATGACACGCTCATCGTCACAACCCACGAAGGAAACATGTTCTCCGTTGAAAACAATGCGATCGTAAACCTCGTCTGTAATTAGCCAGATATCGTGTCGTTGTGCGAAGGCAAGTAACTCATCTCTTTGTTCTGCAGTGATGGTTGCCCCGGTTGGATTTGAGGGGAAATTGTACAAAATGGCTGCTGTATTTTCATTGACGAGGGTTTCAAGGTGTTCGATGGTGGGAACAAATTCGTTTTCAAACGAGCACTCGTAAAATCGAGTCTCGCCCCCCCAAAGCTCGACATCCGGACCATAGAGTGGGAAATACGGTTCAGGAAGCAAGACGTTTTGCCCCGGATTAACCAATGTAGCAAAAATATTCAGCAACGCAT
Organism: Euryarchaeota archaeon UBA602; assembly: GCA_002498455.1. Taxonomy (GTDB): domain Archaea; phylum Thermoplasmatota; class Poseidoniia; order Poseidoniales; family Thalassarchaeaceae; genus MGIIb-P. The sequence goes on along the minus strand of DAHO01000098.1, from coordinate 4,830 downwards.
TGGTACCACTCATGGTCATGCAAACATTCGATTCATCCAATCCTGGACAGCGGGAGGTCCATGTTTCAGCAATTCTTTTTCTCAATGCTGGTAAACCCGCCGTCGTTGTATACTTGTTATGACCATCCAACATGGCTTGATAGAATGCTTCAATGGCCACATTTGGGGGCTGAAAATCTGGTTCACCAAGGCCAAAGGAAATGACATCATCACCAGCCATATCGAACATTTTCCGCACACCTGTAGGCTGAATCGCCAATGCGCGGTCCGAAAAGCCGGCCATATTCGGCCGGAACAGCCTCTTGCCCTTAAGCGGTTTGAGAGGTCAATCGAGCAATTAGCTCACCTTTGTTACCCGAAACCGGAAGCCCTTGTTCTGCCAATCGTTGCTTCAATTCGACTACTGTCAGTGAAAACAGGTTCTCTTCTTCAAGGATTTCAGCTTCAACAACCTCATCTTCATCGTCTTGCATCATTGTGCCTTGGCGAAACATGAATCCAGCCCCGACAATGAGCAGAATCAGTAAACCAATACTGAGCCCTACCAAAGTGAGATTGATTCCAGATGCACCCGCTTCGCCGCCCATACCCGTGACTTCAACAAGAACGGGTAGTGACTGAGCATCACCACGGACTGCACGTACCTCGACCAGTTGTTCTCCTGAGGGGAGATCCAAGGCAACGGTCCAATTGAATGGCATCAATGGACCCAATTCTTCAGGAGCCACTTCGTATGTGACCTCTCTCCAAGGTCCGTCCCCAACTCGATACTCGACGCGCTCAATGACATTGGATTGTGTCCAAGCATGGCCTGTGATAATTGTGGTACTGCCCTCTTGAGTTACATTGAGCAAGTGGTTTTGGATGGTCCAATCAATACTGGTGGTCTGATTGGTTTCCAACAGATGCATCGAGAGTTCAACTGCGGCGCGTGCATCCACCATCCCATATCCAAAGTCACGGTTCCAATAAGGGTCGACAGAGGGTGCGGATGCTGGGCCGCGACGTTCTGCGGTCTGCTTGAGAACTTCCTTGATTTGCATTGGGCTTAGATCGGGGTTGGCTTCCATCATCAATGCGATAATCCCGGTGACTGATGGTGTGGCATAGGATGTGCCAGAACCGCGACCCGTGTAGGTATTCTCACTCGCATCTTGACCGGGGATATCATTGTGACAACCCCCGCTGGTCACACATCCCTCCGCTTGAATGATGTTGGTCCCCGGTGCAGAGACTTCAGGAATCAATTCGTTGATGGGATTGCCATCGCCATTGTCCCGACGAGGACCTCTCGAAGAATAACCGGCAACAGTATCATCTTCGCGATCGATTGTATTCTTGTCATCGGTCGCGCCAACAGTAATCGAAAGTGAAGAGGAACTCATACCCGAGAGCCCATCGTTGTCTTCACCATCGTTTCCAGCCGCATTCGAGACGGTGACACCTGCCTCAGTCGCCTCATCAAGAATCCGACTGTGCATGTCTTCTCCATCACTGCCACCCCCTTCATGACTGGTAATCCCCCAAGAGAGTGAGATGATGTCAATCCCATGTAGCGACTCATCCACTCCCGGCCATGCCGTATCCTTGTTGTCGATAATCCACTGCAAACCATTCATGGCTGATTCGTAAAATTCCTGCTCAATCAGATAGGTCTCAAACGGACCCGCGCCAATGTCTGTTCCAATTCGAACATCGACTAAAGAGGCATTCGGGGCACTGCCGTAGAATTCAGACTGAGACCCATCGGCCTCAATACCGGTTGCAGCAGCCATTCCCATGCATGCTGTTCCGTGCTGGTTACCATCATCTGGATCGTATGAGCCATCGGTTTCACGACCCCCTGCTAGAACGCAATCATGGACATCAGTATGGACAAAGCAAACAGCATCGAATCCAGCCACATGTTTGCCTTCCAAACCAGGATGTTCGCTGTCAACACCGGTATCTGTCAATGCAATATTGACACCCTTTCCTGAAACCCCCAGTTGCCAAGCACTCTCTGGATACTCTGTGGAATTCCGAGCCTTTACGGCCATGGTTTGGATGTCACCATAGAATTGAATCGTGCCGTATCGCTCGACCATGACAACGCCTTCAATTTGCGATAACTCAGTCACATTGAGTGCGTCCACTGCCCCAATCAAAATGGCATCAACCGCTGGAATCACCCACTTAGGTGTGTAACCCAATTCACTGAGACGATTCTGATCTTCAATTGTGGGTGTATGGTCATAGGAAAGCCCCACCCAAACCGTACCCACTTCAGTTTGCAGACTGTCGTGAATCCCGTTTCGATCCAAATCCAAGGTTGTGCGCTCCCACCATGGCAAGTCGTTCCAAATCAATGGTTGATGTGCCGGAATATCGGTGGACCAGTCTGAATGTATCAATTGCCCGTCACCTAGAGAACGGAAACCATTGTCCATTGGAGGTGCAATTGAGCCAACAAATGGAATTGAAAGCATGAGGGCAATCATCATCGCCACGGGTGCACGTCGGGTCTGCATCACGCGCGCGTGCGCGTGTGTCCATCATCAATCCAACGCTTCAACGTGTCATTGATGGAAACGATATTTCTTGTAGGGAAAGAGGTACGAATGACCGTGTCAGTAGCCGTCCAGACCCCCGATTACTGGGTAAATGCATGTGCTGAATTATGTGAAAAAGATCGATTGCTAGCCGAAGTCATTGAGAAGTATCCCGAACCGACCTTATCCTCTAAGGGAGACCTATTTTCAACCCTGATTCGTTCAATAATTGGTCAACAAATTTCTGTGTATGCGGCTGATGCGGTATGGGGTCGATTCAATGAATTGGTGGGGAGTATCTCTCCATCACACATCCTCAATCACAATTCAGAGGAGTTGAGAAATTGTGGATTGACCAACCGTAAAGTCGAGTATATTCATGCAATTTCACAAAAGTGGGAGCAAGAATATGCAAATCTCGATTGGGACAGTATGACTGATGCTGAAGTCAAACGAAAACTGGTTGCGCTACGAGGAGTCGGACCTTGGACTGCAGAGATGATCCTGATGTTTTCACTCTTGAGACCCGATGTATTCCCAATCGACGACATTGGGGCCATTCGAGCGATTGAGAACATCTACAATGGTGGCAACCCAATGAGCAAGCAAGCATTGCTGGACAAAGCGGAAGAATGGATTCCATGGAGGACTGTGGCGACATGGTTTCTCTGGCGAACCATCGATGACGAGCCCGTCGAATATTAGCGAAAAGTGGGGGCAGAGGGATTTGAACCCCCCTCCACCGGTCTGGAGCCGGTAGTAATACCAGGCTATACTATACCCCCAAGGGTAAACTGTGGCCGACGCCTAGGATATTTCAACAGAGCGGTGAAGCATTTCGCACTCACTGCTTGTTCCGCTTACGGGCTGCACGGCGACGTCGAAGCTTCTTGCGACGCCACTTCCATCGCTGATTGCCGGCCTTCTTCCAGGCACGACTGCCTCGCTTCATGGGTTCGGCCGACCTACTCCCCGTATATGAGCGAATCGGGTGACTCGGGAGTGAATGAGCGGGCGATACAGGATTCGAACCCGTGTTCTCGGATTAGAAATCCAAGGTGATATCCAAGCTACACTAATCGCCCGTGATTGGTCGTGAACATTCGCCCTTCATCAACTTCACCTGAATGGGCGTGCGCACTTTGGACATCGAGAAGGTGTCCGGACTGTTGTTCGGTTCCATACGAACCCACAGTGAGTACAGGTCCAGTCCTTGACCTCTTGTTGGCCCAAGGCTTGATCTCGAATTTCACGCAATAGGGGGCTTTCAGATAATTTCGGACTGGGTGCGATTTCATCGACCAATTCTGCATGCTTTGCATTGTGTTCTGTGAGTCCCGCTGCATGAAGCAACTCATGGACTAAGGTGTGTGCATACAGCATGGCATCATCTGCAAGAATCGGATGAATACCGATGGTGATGGGGCCGGGGGGAAGACGTTGCCGTTTTCTCATTTTCAACTCGTGTGGAGGGATTTCAAAGCAGGTATTGCCCAATCGATCCTCCTCAATTCCAAGCCACTCCACGCGCACGCGCGCGAGGTGAGGGAGGAAGGGAGCAGTCTGAGAATCCAACTTTGAGGTGATTTTCTCAATCATTCCATCTGGAATCTGGGGGGGTGACTTTGGGACCTTACTCGCCCGAGCAGTAGCTGAGACAAAACGAGAGACTCGGCCCCGAACAGTGTCATCGCCCATGGGGGTCTGAACAGACGCAGAGGCTTAAATGAACGGGGGGGCTCGCCGGGTCGCAACAAGTCTGACTTCGTTGTGGAAGGGCGCTTAGATCAGCTGGAAGATCGCTTGAGTGGCACTCAAGAGGCCGGGGGTTCAAATCCCCCAGCGTCCACCATCGCTACAATCTAATTCATTCACATTTATCCGCCGCAGATATCATGAACGGAGTGACCTCGCGTAGAGCCATGAGTCCCTATTGGGTGATGATGGGGCTCATCTTTTTCCTGACCCCAATCATCTGTTGGTTGTTTTCTAGGAACCATGCAGAGAGCCGTGTTCCTTTGAAGCGTACGTTTGCTGAAATGTGGGAGAAAAAATACTACCTTCACGTCGCAGGTTATCTTGCGATTTTCATTTGGAAGAAGGTCACTGATGGTCTAAACGAACCCATCAAAACATCGACAGGGCACTATACGGATTGGGTCCATGGACTTGAGGGCGAATTGGTATTCTGGGTACAGAACACCTTCCATAACGTCGTATTTACCGATATTCTCAACTTCCATTACTTGTTCATCTACCTGTTTTTGATTTACGTTACGACCATCTATTACATGTATAC
>DAHO01000068.1 GCA_002498455.1 Euryarchaeota archaeon UBA602 | reverse complement strand
ATTGTCATGGTTCCCATCCCATCTTGAGGAATCTCTTCCTCGGAGGACACATCTTGTGAAACCAGTCTATAAATGAAACGATTTTGTTCAGTTTCGGAAACCGTTTCGAAACATTTTCTGGAAATCCGAAAACCGTTTAACCGACCAAACGGGCAATGATATCCGCCTTAGTACCAGACGTATCGAGGCCTTGCAATTCAGCCAATTCAACGAGCTCAGCTTTCTTCAATCGCTTAAGCTGGGCTTCGGTGGGATGGGAGGAATGAACTTCAGCCTCAATCTCAGATCCACTCAGCGCTTCCGATGCGAGGGCACCCCGATCCATAGATTCGTTTTGAGCCTCAACCATAGGTTCACTTGACAAAAAATCAGTACCGAACCCTTCAGGAGCCGGAGGTGCAACGGGTTCAGTGTGATGTTCGATGATTTGCTGAGCCGTCCAACCTTTGTCCATCCAGACATTGACATGTTCATCAGTCCATCCAGGCAAGGCAGCCACGACTTCGGCAACCGCCAACAATCGAGGGTTTGGGGCGACCACTTCAGGTGGAGGAGTATTTCGTCCAGACTCTACGTAGTCGGATGCTGCGCGACTTAATTCACTGTGCTTCAGATATCCATTTCGATCTTCATCGTATGCATTTGCGAAGTGCAAAAACGCTTCTTTGTCATGAATTTGATACGAATCGATGATGTGACCGACCGTTTCATCATTGTAATCGAATGGGTATTCTGGCTCAGCTGGGGCGGTGGCCCGTGTCATCATTGATGTGAAATCTTGCGCTGCACGGTTCAATTCATCCGCATCGAGGAATCCGTCTCGATCACGGTCGTATTGTTGAGCATGAGCAAGGAAAGCGCCCTTATCGTAGATTCCATATCTAGAAACGGTATTCCAAAGGGTGTCATCCTCATAATCAAGTCGAACGTTGTTGGTGGACATTCCAAAGGATTCCTCGACTTCATCTTCCCAAGAATCATCCAAATATTCACCCATTGATTCACTGGGTTTGCGGAAAATGATTACGCCCAACAGAGCAATGACGACAATCACCAACAATCCGACTACAGCAACCAGTAGTATTGTGGTGGATGCCATTCCACCGGATTCAGGTGCACCGGCGACCATGAACTCCTCAACAGCAGTACGGTTGTCCAAGTCGCCGTCGATATAGATGTACAATTCCGCTGCACCAGATTTCCATGCTTCCCATTCAAAGGTCGCACTCGCATCAGAATCAAGCGATGTTAGTTGAACGATAATCGAATCATGAACGTGCCAAGTATCTCCTATATTCTCGACTAGCGTGACGTTGATACTGCCGGAACGGATACCCTGATTTTCAAAACTGGCACGAATACTAACCGATTCACCAAATTCGGGTACGATTGGTTCGATTGACCACGACTTCAACACAGGGACAAACTCGATAATTTCTAGCAGTGGGACACGAGGATTATCATCAGTCCCATCCCCTTGGAGATTATTTCCTGCCAAATCAGTGGCTTCGAACCAGAATACAATCTGGTCACCCTCAAGCAACTTCTTCCCATCAGTGGGACGCAAATCAAGTGTCGAGGAGAAATGATACAGTGTATCGGTCGTCCCAACATAGGCCAGTTCACCCACTCCACCCACGCCCAATCGAGGGAGTCCATTTCGGTAATAATCCCAGTAAACGGTGACATTGTCGTGTGGCATCCCACCTGAATCATCTATCTGGATGTCGATGAGAACACTGTCGAGTCTATCGCTCTCTAAACGCAACAACGATGATGTTGGGAATATGAATTGGTCGAACACTACCTGAGGTGCGGCACTGTCGACAACCAATACAGAATCGTAGTTTGAAATGGAACTGCCTTGACCTGGGACATTTAGAACCAGCAATTCAATCGGTAGTTGTTGTACGGGTGGAGTTCGATCAGGCAAGACCAATGGGGCACTGAAAATACCGCCTTCCTGTACATTGACCTCTTGGTAGACAACAGTACTGCCAAACAAGAATTGTGCGATGACAGAGAGCCCATCACTTGGCTCAAGCATTGGCATAGAAGTTGCTCCATACAGCACAGTGCCCTCAATTGCAATTTCATCCCCCTCTTGAACACTGATGAATGTGGCACTACCATCCGAGAATGGTGGAGTCAAATCAACCAGATTTGTTGCCGTCGCAATCAGAACATTGTCGAGTTTCCACCGAAGTGCGTTCAAGTTGTTCAAATTGGCAACAATTGAGGTGTCATCAGTCACAGTAACTCCGGGAACATACCAACCCTCTGAGGTGGGTGTGTCCCAATCCATGCTAAACGTAATTTCCACTCGGGAACTGTCGACTGATAGTGGTGTTACAGTCGCAGCGATGGGTTCGACATGGCTGCCTGCAACCGTGGTGAGAATATCATCGCGAGGGTCGTAGTGGAACTGGCCCAATGGGGCGTTGGTTTGCCCAGCAAGATAGATTGCAATGTCATCCAGCGTCTGTACTCCATTGGCATCTTGGACTACCATCGAAATGGTGTGGGTTTGCCCTGCCAAAATGTGTTCATCCCACGTATCTAAAGCAAACCCTGTGTTGAGGAGTGTGGTTTCTGTGTTTTCTGCAGTTTGAAGTGTTGCCCAATCCGATGACAAACCCGGTGCACCACCTGTGCCACCATCTTGGTAGTCATTGCCGGCCCAATCCGTTCCTTCTAACCACAAACTGACCTTGCCATTGAATCCGTTTCCAGATACTGGGATATTTGAGAAAGTAATCTGTTGCGAGCCGCTTCGGAGCGGAAAGAGTGGTTCGGTTTGAGTTTGATATTCACTCGCCTGTGCTTCACCGTCGGCATTGGTATCATCGATGCCCTCCCTCCAGTAATGCAGAGTGATTTCATCTCCACGATCCTGCTCATCAGAGACTGTGACATACACGGTCAGCGGATTGATTGGATCCCAAACGTAACCATTGGCATCGATTTGACCAACAGATGTAGAGACCAACAAATTCGAAGCAACAGGAGGGGTGTCATCGATTAACACGGTCACAACAGGTGGACTGATTGTGGAATCATTGGCTCCAGTTGCACCCGTAATCGGACCTACACGCCCTACTCTAGGCGAAAGTGTGTGAGTTTGTGCAGGGTCAACCATGACGTCGCCAGAGAACGTACCCTGTCCGTCTGCGGGTACTGAAATCTCATGACCAGAAATGTTGACGATGATGGCAAAGTCACTTTGTTGGGGGCGCAAGTCAATCGTATTCTGGAATCGGACCGTACCCATGACGGTGAGATCATTTCCACTAAGGGCAGGGAAAGGATAGTCAGGAGAGAACTGATTCGACAAATGTCTCCCTTCCTGATCGAAGACCTCAAATCCACTAATCTCAAGGTCATTCTCGACAGCTTGACTTCCGGTACCACCGGATTGTGCTACGGCTGGAGCGATTGCTTCTCCAGTAATATTCTGACTCAAAACATTCCAATCGATTTGCGCGACATCATCCCAAGTCCAAGAGACAAGGAAACGCCATTTGACTTCGAGGAGACCTGCACTTTCACTGACACTGCAGTCGGATTCCATGGGCAGGACTAAGGAACCTGAAGATTGAGTAAACATTGGATTGGTAGCCGGGTTGGTCACTTCAATTTCAATCGTGTTACCGTCACTCGCAGCACCGGTCAAGGTAATCTTCGCAATGTCATCGTTGTCGTACAAATGTCGATGCTGAGTCGTGATTTCGACAACATTGCCATCAGGATACAACGTGTTGGGAACTGTGAATGGATAATTGGTAATCATCAATTCATGATGAATGCCGCCGTCAAAGATGACGGCACCTGCATCGGCGTTGTACGTCATTGGAATGTCTACACTTTCTCCTGCAGTGGCAATCTCAACGCGATGGAAATCAACCATTTGTGAGGTCAAACCGGTGACATTCTCAAGGATTGAGTATCCAACTGTGATGGCTTTGATATCTAGCACAGCATATCCTGTAGTGTCAAAATCAAACTCGACTACACGCCACAGACGACCCGTTTGCGTGTCGGTATATGAGGGCTGGACCATATTCATGTAAGCAATCATTGCTGGAGAGAGAGAAACCGTGTGCGAGCCCGGTGCAAACGTTTGACTGGCCGATGAACCAATGGTCAGATCAATGACCGCACCGGTTGGAGACGTTACATCGAGTGAAAGAGTCGTGGTTCGAACAGTGGCATCTTCGGGTACAAGTACAGAAATTGAAGAGCCGGTTGATGAATCTGTAGCGATACCACTGGATGCAGTGTCCTGAACGTGTGTAGTTGTCGTTGTCGACGATGTCGTCTGGTAGAGCATTTGTTGCCAACCATGGACTCCGAATGCGTTCCCTTCAGGGAAACTCCAGTCGACGGTTCCATCACTGGTCACATCGACTTCTGGATTGACTGCGGGTTGACCGAATTCACCCTCCGCCCAGAGAGAAGAGATATGGCCACCTGGGTTGACATTAATCTGAACTCCAAAACCAGGCTGTGGTTCTGCGAAAGTGATGGTACCAGAAAGACCGGTGTTGCCAATGACTGTACCCGAGGAATCAATGGCACGAATCGCCACTTGAGAACCGATTCCAGTAAAGTCAACCGAGGTGATGGGGCGACTTGAATGAATGAAATCACTGCTGATTTGTTGAACAGCAGAGCCATTGTTGGTCAGGTTTCCATTCCACAAATCTAGTCCTGAAGTTACATCCCAGCCATTGCCTGAACCACGAGCATCCAGCAATCGAATCGAACCAACGTGAACCGCCTCAATGATTGGTGTCAGGAATGGATTGTCGGTACCCATGTTGATTTGGACACGAATACTCTGGTGAGCATCTTTGTCCAATCCATGTAGGGAAACAGGGAATGAGAGATTGTAGAAGCCATCGATGACATTTCCAGAAATGTCCAGAATGGATGCAGTCGCCCAAGTATCCTCGGCAATCATACCATCGACATCGATGAATCCTGCGCCCAGGTCATCAACTTGAATCGCATCAGAAATCCAATTACCCTCCTCGTAGAAATAATCCACTTCAAGGCCAACGTCATCGATGTACCATCCTTCGTGCTCATAGAATGTAGACGAATAAGGCTCGTAGGTGAACCTGAACCAAACAGTTTGACCTGAATACGAGGTCAGGTCAGCGACTTTCGTTTCCCATAGGTTTCGCGGGCCTTGACAATACGGGTAGCTGGTGGATTGGATGTTCGAACCGTCGAAAATTCCCACACTAGATAGTGTTCCTGACCCCCATGTGTATCCTGTTTTGTCATACCAATTATTGCCCGGGTCAAAGTGGGTCCAGGTATTATTGTCGGTAGAGATGAATACTGCACCACCTGCATAATTCTCGTAAGCGCACATCCAGTGATCAAAAGTCAGGCGTGCACTGGCTCCTGCTGGGATGGTGTAAGGGGGCGAATAGAGGTGATCTATCGAACCGTCATTGGCCCCACCATCAAGATGAGTGCCCATCCCAAAGGGACCCGAGGGGAAACTGATTGGCCCAAGTGTAGTAGTTTGCAATGCACCATATTCCCAGTCACCTGTTGCACGCCATCCTGGGGCCATGGGTGTGGGAGCGGTTGCTATGCTGTCCTCGAAACCATATGTCTCAGAAAATGCGCCTGCACCGATTGAGATGTAATTCCAATCCTGCGTAGCTCCATTTAGTCCGCTAGCAGTCATGGTTGTGGAATTGGAAAGTGGATCATCATCAAGGATAGAGCCGTTTGCAGCAACCACTGTAATACGATCGACTGTCAGGCCTTCCTGAGAATCTTGGGGACTTCCATAAGTTACCGAACTATCGGTATCTACTCGTATTCTGAACTGGGTCGAACCACTATTGTGAAATGTTGAGGGAATGGCCAACTCCAATGTCACAAAACCATTCGATTGGTCGCCATACGTCGTCCCATTGGGCAATGTGTAACCGTTACCAGGGATGGCGCCAGAACGGCTGCGACAAGACGATGTGGTCGAGGTGGTCGAGGACGAAATGTCTGTCCATGCATTTCCATTCGATGATAGTTCGATACAGAAATTGTCCCAGCCAGAGCCCTCTAGATCCCATTCCACTCGAACCTGAATTTCAGACCCGGAGCCTGCATTCGTCAAATCGACTGTTCCCGTGAGTAGCCCCTGCGCATTGTTACTGTAGCCACAGGAAGCGGCAGTGACGGTATAGCATCCATGATGCCAGTATCCTGTAGAGCCGCCAACATTGGTGATTTCAAGGTCATCAACGAACCAGCCTGGACTCGCAGAACTGTTGGCATCAGTCACAATTCTCCATCGAAAATTGATATTTACAGAGGTATTGATATTCGGTAAGTTGTCAAGGTTCACCAATTCTTGAACCCAACCGGTTGCATTGACGCTGGTCCAAACTGGGAATGTCGAACTGCTGTTCGGCGTGCCTGCAGGTGTTGCTGAAGAATTCAGTGTGATGTTTGAGTTGTAACCGCCGTTAGGCGCCACCCAAGTCCATGGACCATTGTCAAGTTTGTATTCCAACCACATTCCATCATTGACATCGGTATGCTGCCAATGCCAGAAAGACAGATTGAAGTGATTTACAGGAGAGGGAATTGGGACGCCTGCTTCAAAACTTGCATCGATACCTGCAGGGACACTACGATTCATCAGGGTGGCAGCAACCAACGTTCCACCATGAGCGTTAGCGGGCTGATTCCCATACGGCATTTGCATTGTACTCCCGATTTGCGTCCCATTGACCAAACTTGGAATCCCGGGTTCCCAAATGGAGGTGTTTCCGGACTCCTGGATGGTGCTATGCTCAAACTGCAATGTGGCCACGCCAACAAATGAATCGATTTCACTCACCGCGTCATCAGGTTCGATGGACAGTCGACCATCAAAGTGATCCATCGTGGAATCAATGTACTGCCCCACTGAGAAATTGCGTGTGGTGTCGGTCCGCCATTCAGATCCATTGCCGACACCAACCATCTGATCTTCTGCGGTGAGCCAACCATCGAGGATGGTTGCATTGCTAGGAACATTCCAGCCATCCACTTCAACATCCTGACCACTGGAGGCGATTTGTGGGGGACCTACCCAGTTGCTGAGATCTGCAGCCGCCCATGGCAGAGTTGCCATCATCAATGTCAGAAAAACGCTCAAAACCACTTTTCGGTCACTCGACATTTACTAGACTCCTACGGAGTCTGCGACACTTGGACGTTAGAAAGACCTTCGGGCTGTCGTCAGACCCTATGGGTCTGCAAAAAAGAGCCACTGGCGAGAATTGAACTCGCGACCTACGCCTTACCAAGGCGTCGCTATACCTCTAAGCCACAGTGGCGTAAAGCCGGCGACCAGCGATGATAATTTAACCACTGCGCAGAACATATTGACTGAAAAAAAGCGCGTGATTTCGCCATCAGACTCATATCCGAAAGGCCGCACGCCGAATCACTGCCGAGATCGCATAGCCTGGTATTGCGCGTGACTGGAAATCACGTGGGTTCACCTTCCGGAGTTCAAATCTCCGTCTCGGCGCCACTGTGGAGAACATACATTTTCTGAATTCGGCGTACAGCCTACACCGTTTGGGGCATTTCTTAATGCGATAAGGTCGCAGGGTGGTACGATGACAGAGGAGGTGCCCGCGGAAGCGGAGGCCGACGAGGGTTTGGTTTTCCATGAAGGTACTCGTCTGACCGACCTGAAAATTCAGCAGAATTTGTCCATCGAATACCCCCGTCTTGAGCCACTGCATCATATCAAAATTGAATTGATGTTTCACTTTTACAAAATCCGAAGCACGTGGGGTCGAAGTTATTGGATCACCATGGGAATTGGGGTTCTAGCCGTCATCCTATCCGGGTGGGATTTTGGCATTAACCAATTGTCATCAGGTGGAGATTTTTACTCAGTAGGAGGGGAGTTTTGGGATGCTGATTCAGGCATCAGAAATATCTCAAATTCCGCCGCCGCATTGACACTAGCAACCCTTGGTTTGTGGGCAATATTTCTGGTCAGACTATGGGCGATTTTTCCGCTGATGCGATCGCAATCAATCAGCCTCTATCTTGCACTGTTTGCAGCAGAAGTTACCCAATTTTGGGCCCATGGAATGGACGCGAATTTCCCCTTCGGCGGCAAAGGGGATGCGATGGCAATCGTCATCGTTGGATTCATCGTCGTCACGTTCATCGGTTTCATCCTGAAACGTGCTGTTACAGACACTCGAGATTTACACGTGGAAGAGAGGCATTGGCACCCCGATCCACGGCAGGTTGATTTGGCCATGCGAGACCATTCACTCATTGCATGGAGTTCTGCACTGTTGATTTACTGCATCACCATCATCATTCATGCTTGGGCGGGCGCCCATTATGTCGCTGTCCGACAACCCGGGGAAGTCACTGGTTGGGGTTTGCTCAAAGTCGTGTATTTGCTATCAGGGATTTTGATTGTGTGGCTGATGATGCACATTCTGTGGTACCCTCAAATCATGTTGGGAACTTCCGAGTTGACCATTGAATCGCAAAGAGCGCGACAAGTTGGAAGCCCCACAATAAGCAAATCAGAATCAAATTCACCTTCACCTGCACGCTCAGGAAAGTGCCCCGATTGCGGGGCAGCGACACCAGTTGAAATGCGTGCAAATGGGGAAATCAATGCCGCTTGCGGGGTTGTAGGTTGTGACGGGAATGGTGTGCCCGGAGAAAAATGCAGTGTTTGTGGAACCCGTATTTCTTCTCGAATCATTTGTGAACAATGCAATTCCAGCGCACCGGTTTCCACCCATTTCACAGATGATGAAGCGTGGTGATTCCAATGGATGTTCGTGAATTCCGTTCTCATTTCCCTACGCTGCAAGGTGATGACGTGCCCGTCTATCTTGACAATGCTTGCATGACTTTGAGGCCAAAACAAGTGATTGATGCCGTTCAAGAATACTATGCGCTCAATCCCTCCTGCGCAGGCCGATCTGTACACCGATGGGGCATGTCCGTATCGCAAACCGTATCCAGATGCCGTCGAAAGTTGGCAGATTACATCGGTGTGAAGCAAGCGCGAGAAGTGGTTTTCACTCCCAATGCAACACATTCAATCAACCAAGTTGCTGCAGGTTTGAAATGGAAACAAGGTGACATTGTACTCACAAGTGATCGAGAACATAACTCGAACTTGGTCCCGTGGTTAAAATTGAAGGACAAAGGTGTCGAATTACGGACCGTCCCCAGTCTTGCAGACAACAGCTTCGATTTGGAAGCATTTGAGACAGCCTGTGCCGATGCCGGGGGACACCTTCGAGTGGTTTCCTTGGTTCATGTTGGCAATCTTGATGGAGTAGAAATCCCGATTTCGGAGGTGTCGAAAATTGCTCATGACCATGGTGCCATCATCCATGTTGATGGAGCCCAATCTGCACCCCACATACCGATAGATGTAGAGGCACTGGGCTGTGATTTATTTTCATTTAGCATTCACAAAATGTTGGGCCCTACCGGAGTCGGCGCACTTTGGGGACGCGAGGAGATTATGTCTACACTTGAACCGATTTGTGCGGGAGGAGGGACGGTGAGTTCTGCCAGTGCATCTGAGTATTCCCTACGAACAATTCCCGATCGATTGGAAGGTGGATTGGGTCACTATGCGGGAATCTGTGGAACAGAAGCAGCACTGGATTTACTATCGAAATACAACATGCATGATTTCGCAACTCAAGAAATCCGGGTCAATGACATCATTTCAAATGGAATCAAGGATCTGCCCGGTGTTGAGATCATCGGACCTCAGGCGGCATCTAAAAGGGGAGGAATATGCTCGATTTTACTGAAGGATTTGGACATCCAAAATGTTGGGATTTTGATGGATGAAGTCGGGGGTGTATTTGTTCGATCAGGTTTACATTGTGTTAACCAGTGGTTTGAGCCTCGAGGATATATGCAAGGAAGTTTACGCGCATCTGCATACGCGTACAACACCGAGGAAGAGGCGAAATGCTTTGTCGATACTTTTACCGAAATCATTGAAGGATTGAGTGGTGGTGTCTGATGGTTGACGAATTTGTTGCAGAGTTTGTCATGCCCGCTGCACCTGCGGCCACTGCTACCGGTTTCAGGCGCTTCCAGCGCGGAAAAATCATCTCTGGACTGGTTTCGTTTGCATTGTTCTCAGTTTCTCTGCTCTTGGTTCTGTATGCAGTCAATTTGCTTTCTCAAGGAGTCCTGATGACATACGATCCTGAACTCCCTGAACGTCATGAAGAATTCAAGCAACTTTCCGGTTTTGACAATGTTACCACCAGTGGAGACGGGGTGGATGTCTGCATTGTTGACACAGGCATCGACATGACTCATCCAGATCTGAAACATATCGAACTTGCAGGATGGAATGATTTTGTCCAAAGTCGTGCAGAACCCTACGATGATGAAGGGCATGGAACCGCCATGGCTGGGATTCTAGTGGCCAAGAATTTGCTACCCGGTATCGCACCTGATGTCAATTTGTATATCGCAAAGGCCATCACAAGCAGCGGAAGTGGGACCGATTCAGTCATCGCTTCTGCAGTCGATTGGTGCACCGACAATGGAGTCGATATAATCTCACTAAGTCTGGGAGGCCAACAAGGAATCAACCTGATTTTCTTGAGTACGGATGAACTGGAAGATGCTGTAAATCGTGCAATCAATCAGGGCATCTATGTTGTCGCAGCTGCGGGCAATGATGGCGGTGATAATGACGATGGTGACGTGTCAAGCCCAGGAAGTGTGGAAGACGTGATTTGCGTCGGAGCCATTGATACAGATGGCTCAATGTGGCGAAATTCATCACAAGGCGACAATAATGGTGACTTAATGAGTTTGACTTGGCCAAGAAGTGACCCCGACAAGAAACCGGAATTGGTTGCACCTGGTGAGCGTATTCCGATGCTTAACGCACAAATCGGAGACACCAACTCACTGTATGCTTGGGGCTCGGGCACCAGTGGTGCAACCGTTTGGGTCACAGGGGCCCTTGCCCACATGCTTGAACATCGACCGGATTTAGCGTACAATGGATCATCTGGAGGCGAAAGACAGACCGTCGAAGATGTCAAGCAATGGATTCGAGAAAGTGTCGTGCCTCAAGACGGGCAAAGTGGACACGATGATTACTATGGGTATGGAAGATTACAGGTTGATGCATTGATCGCTTTGGCCACGGCTTAGG
>DAHO01000104.1 GCA_002498455.1 Euryarchaeota archaeon UBA602 | reverse complement strand
CACCTTTTTGAGCAGTGGATTGCTGATGAAGCCGTTGCTCAAGGTGCAAAGTTGAATTTGAAACATAAACTGACTGGTATGACTCGCATCGATAAAGACGGCAAATTCGTCGGTTGGTTATGCGAAGGTAAGGGGGAGGCATTCCCAATTACTGCGAAGGTAATCATCGATGCGTCAGGAGTCGCTGGTGTCTGTTCGAAATTGACTCAACTCAATGAACGACCCAAGGTGATCGCTGGAATGCAGTACGAAATGTTGGACGTCCCCACCGACGGTTATCTTGACTTCTATATCTGGCCTAAATACGCCAAGAAAGGATACCTTTGGATGATTCCAAAGTGCGACGGTCGAGCCAATGTCGGGTTGGTCAGTGAAGAGAAGTCAGGTATTGTCAAAGGTCTAGACGGTTTCATTGAAAATACCCATTTTTCAACACTTGAGGTTGTTAATCCACCATGGAGAGGAGATGCGCGTTCAATCCGTGGTTTTGGGGGGGCAATCCCAATCTCAGGACCTCATGAACGAACATATTCTGATGGATTACTCTTGGTCGGCGACGCTGCAGGATTCACCTCTCCTCTCTTTGAAGGAGGCTCGCACCTTGCACTCAAGTCAGCGGTATTCGCTGCAGAGACTGCCGCTGCCGCCATTGCTTCTGGTGATTATTCAAAGTCCAATATGGCGGCCTATCAAGCCGCTTGGAAGAAAGAGTTCCCACCATATCACAAGATACTGAAAGGAAAAACAGCATTGTATAACCTAACAGATGACGAGATGGCTGTCATGGGACGGTGCTTCCCCGAGGAGATGTCAGCCATGGGCCCACACGGTAAAGCCATGGTCGGACTAAGGTTACTTTTCAGAAAACCCTCGCTTTATTTCAAACGCATTGTCCCCGCTATGCTCGCATTTGGTTACAGCCGTGCGAAGTACTACGGATGGTGAATGGATGCGAAATTTACTCGGCATCGCTTTGATGCTCCCTTTTCTCGCTTTGATGACATTCTTTATCCTGGATATCTCCAGTCTTGAATATGTCTGGATGAATGGTGGTTCGGATCTCCCATTGCTGTACCGAATCAGTGCGATTTGGGCTGGTCGAGAAGGCCCTCTGCTACTTTGGGTTGCAATGCTGGGTGGTTTACTCCTGATCGATGGTGAGAAGCACAATTCGGAATCAGAAGAGCAGCATCAATTACGAATTCGTCTTCTAGTTGGCTTCTCTATGCTATTGATGTTAATCGCCCTGATGATGAATCCATTTCGTCCTACACCCGATGATGTATTTGGTCGCCCTGGATTGAATGCCCTCTTACAAACCGATTTGATGGTCATACACCCTCCAGTCGTCTTCGCATATTACACCTTGTGCATCGGTGTAGGTGTACATGCAATCACTGCAATGTTGATTCCAGGTGCACCTGCCAGAGATCGAATCTTGCATCTTGCAAGGCCCGCACTATGGGTTGGCACTCTCGGCGTTGGTTTGGGAGGGTTGTGGGCATACACTGTACTTGACTGGGGAGGCTACTGGGCTTGGGATCCGGTGGAAACAGGGTCCCTACTTCCATGGTTAGCATTGGTGATTCTTCTGCATCTGAGATTGCCCAAGGGAATGAGCAAGGAAGATCATTGGTTCATTGGTCTTGGAATCCTACCTGCCTTCTTTTCCTTCCATGCAACGTTGGTCACACGTGCAAATGGTGTCTGGCAGAGTGTTCATGCATTCGTTGCTGAAGGAGATATTGACCCTACCATGGGGCCGATTCAGAGAATATTGGAGTTGGGTTTTAGCGATGCACCTGGTATGGAAGTCCACGTATACCTCGCAGTACTTGCAGGTATGCTTTGGCTCCTCACTCGACACTTTGCCGATGAACGGAATCAAGAGTGGGCACCTTTGGGGATTCTCGCTGGAGGTTTACTTGGTCTCCAAGTCGGTTCATTCGAAGTCGGTATCCTTGCTGGAACTTTCGCCTTCCTACTCTGGAGTCAACAGGATTCGAATGAGCGAGTTATTTGGATGTCTTCGGGGGTGATGCTGATGCTATTCAGTTACTGGGCATTCTTACTTTCTACCCTGTATGCCGTTATTGGAATGCTGATATTTTTATCACCCTTGTTTCTCAGTAAAGATATCGAAGACCCGCCATTGAAATGGAAAGATGGTCGTTGGCAACAAAACGTTGCTCTATGGGTTCCATTGGCTATTGGTGCACCATTCCTATTGCTGACTTGGCTGCTATTACTTGCCGAAGTTGATGGGACAAATCTGGCTTGGCACGAAATCTTTGGCCTGCCATTATTGTGCTTAGCCGCGCTCGGCTTGACCGTATACAGCTGGAGAAAAGTGGTGAATCCTGAGTTTATCCCCTCAATCCTCCTACTAGTCATTGTATTGAGTGCATTATTCGCGCGCATCTACGGCGAATCACTCCCTGGTGACGCTGATCATTTGTTTTCTGAAGGTATTTCTCGGGGCCTAATTGCTGGTTTTGCTCTACCTCTACTCATATTCTCAATCCCACCTATGGTTCGTCTTGTGTGGGTTCGTCTTGGGGAATTCCAATTGCGTCGGAAGCCGATTAATCTGCATAGGATGGCGATGCATCTTGCCCACCTAGGAATCCTATTGCTACTGGTTGGCCATGTGTTTACCACAACACTGGTCCAGAGAGGAGATCCTAGTCACATCGTCATGCTGGCCAAGGATACAGCGATTGAGCATAATGGATATTGGTATACGTTTACAGAGTTGGATGCATATGGGCCCGATGATGAACAGTGGGATGAAAAAGTGGGGGATGGCAAAATCCTCGTCACCGTTGAAATTCGGAAAGAATCGGGTGGAGATATAGTTGCAACGATGAATCCCGGTATGTTGAGATTCGATGAAGGGGGAATACCCGCGCGCGCGGAAACAGATATCTGGCACCGCCCATATGGTGACTTAGTGATGATTTTTGATCAAAGTCAAGCCAACCAACTTGGAATGGTTTCGTTCATGCAGCACGGAGAGTCCGTAGATCGAATTCGAGTCGTCATTTACGACTTAACTGGTAGTCACCTTGTTTGGGCTGGTTGGTCCCTGATTCTGGTCGGTACAGCACTGACTTGGATTATGGTTCCTCCATCTCCCAAAGAGGAGGAAGAATGAGCCCTTCGGGCTCGGGCTCGTCAACCGCACGCTCATAAAGGGGAAGTCGGTCGCCGGGCCGCCCACAATGTTGGGTAGGTGGAAAAATGGAAAACGGTTCAATTGTCCATATCGATTATGACCTCTACAATGCAGATGATGATTCGCTCATCGAAACGACCCGCGAAGAGGTAGCGAAAGAAGCGGACAAGTTTGATGAAAACCGGACTTATTCACCGCTTGTAACCGTCATTGGCGATGGTCGCCTCATTGCCGGCTTTGAGGCGCATCTCGCTGAAGCAGACGCAGAAACCGACTATGAATTCGACATTGCACCTGAGGATGCGTATGGAGAAAGAGACCCCAATGCAGTCGAAACTATGGGTCAAGATGTCCTCGCTCGCTCCGTTCGAGACCCTGACAGTTTGGCCATTGGCGGCCCTGTTGAAATCAATGGAAAGCAAGGGGTTCTTCAGATGGTTCGCGCTGGTCGTGCCCGTATCGATTTCAACCATCCGCTCGCGGGTCGAACATTGCGCTACAAGTATAGAATCGTCAAGGTTGTCGAAGATCGTGCAGAGAAAGTCACGACTCTACTTGAGACCAATACGGGTCGCGATGGGTTTGAGGTTGCATTTGATGGAGATGATTTGACCATTACTCTACCTGAATTTGTCGCCTACGATCAGAATTGGGCATTCACTAAGTTCAGTTTGATTCGCACTCTCAGAGACCATGTCGGGGTCGAGACCATCGTCTTCCGAGAGGTTCACGAAGCGCGGCAAGTCGGCGAAGAAGAGTAATCGAAACTCTGTGAGGTAGCAAAATGAGTGATTCCAGTTCACTCATCCAAGAGAAGCCGATGCCGGATTCCCACTTTTCTCTAATGGAACGTGGTGCGGCAACCATCATTCTGACTGGAATTGTTCTACTGGTTGGAGCTATTGTCGGACAAGATGTGGCTCCGGGCAATATTCTGTCTGAAAGTTATGACACCTACTTTATCGAACCACATTCGATCGATTCGACCACTGGGGATGCTGGATACAATCCCGTAGATACGGTAGCTTACTCTCTGTTATTGGTATCATTTGTTGTCGTCATATCGGCTTGGTTGAGACGAATCGGAGTCCCTCCGCGAGATGAATCCATTCTTGCATTGATGCCTTGGATAGTTTGGGCCTCTTTGGGTGAGGTGAATGAGGACGGCCTCCTCTTTGATCCAAACGGCATGGGTGGTTTATTCGTATCTCCTCTCATCCACTTTCACGTTGCCGTATGGGTCATCCTCATTGGCTGGATGTGCCATAACGTTGACAAGAAATCTGAATCTGATGGAAGGACAAAGGTCACACAATTGGCAGTTATCTTACTGTTGCTTCAGTGGGTAATCTTCATGCCTCAGATTGGTCAACACTGGGAACAAAATATTCTCGAATGGATTCAATCTCCTCTCTTTTTATCTCCATTTGCAGGTCTTTTACTGATTGTTCTGATTCACCCATTCCTAGAGTGCTGTACAGCCATTGAACAGGGCCTCATCCAAGCCGGAATCGGAGGTTGTTTTGTACATCTTGCTGGCTGGCTGATGTTGTACATTGAACCATTGAACAATCGTGAACCCATCTCTATGCTTCCGTTCCTATTCATCGTGGGTGTTCCATTTGTCATCTGTGCAGTCTTGTGGGTGACCGGACAAGAGGCTCGTGCTCAACTAAAGCACATGGGTCTCGAAGCAGGTATTGTTCCGGAAGGAATCACTGTTGAAGATTGGGAGCGGCAGAATTCCTCAACATGGGAGCGCTTGGAATCGCTTTCGCCGATTGCAGTCTTGGGGTCACCAGTTGTCTTATTGGGCATGTATGGCCAAATGGTCGACGGCCTAGCAACCAGTGTTGGTTTGGAGAATTACGGGTACGGTGAGAAACATGTGGCCTCTCAGTGGGTCATTGACGTTGCCGGAACTGCTTGGGGATTTGGTGCTCTAAAGTTTGGTTTGGCTGCAATGATTTGGTGGTTATTCGCCTATGCTCGATTTGAATATCGTCATCGACATCTTCGTTTGTTGGTCTTATTGTGTCTGCTTGTGGTTGGTTTGGCACCTGGTTTGCGTGATGTTTTGCGCATGACTCTAGATGTTTGATGCAAGCGAGTGTTCAAGGCCGAGTTCGTATTCGCACCCCATAGGGGTGCGTATGGACCGACTTCAATCAAGAGTGAATTCGTCAGATGCTGCGTTCAAGTCAAACCATGAGCACAACAGTGCTTTACTGGATACGCTCCGAGATAGATTGGAAACCGCACAACAAGGTGGCGGTGGAAAATATGTCGAGAAACATCGCAGCCGTGGCAAAGCTCTCCCTCGTGAGCGAATCGCAGCCATTTGTGATCCAGGGACGCCTTTCCTTGAACTGTCACCATTGGCTGCTTTTGAGTTATACGATGGAAAGGCATCCAGTGCTGGAGTCGTGACGGGCATTGGTGTCGTTCATGGTAGAGAATGTCTCTTCGTTGCCAATGATGCAACAGTGAAGGGTGGATCGTATTATCCGATGACGGTCAAGAAACACATCCGAGCGCAAGAGGTCGCTGAAGACAACCACTTGCCTTGCATCTATTTGGTTGACTCAGGTGGAGCATTCTTGCCAATGCAAGACGAAGTTTTCCCAGACAAGGGACATTTTGGACGGATTTTCCGAAATCAGGCCATGATGAGTGGCAAAGGCATTCCGCAAATCGCAGCAGTATGTGGTTCATGCACTGCAGGTGGCGCATATGTTCCAGCAATGTCAGACGAATCCATTATTGTCAAAGGCAATGGGACCATTTTCCTCGCAGGCCCCCCATTGGTCAAGGCTGCAACAGGTGAAGAGGTCAGTGCAGAGGATTTGGGGGGGGCAGATGTTCACACGGCGCAGTCTGGCGTTGCCGATCACTATGCTGAGGATGAACCCAGTGCACTTAGGATGGTTAGAAATATTGTTGAAAATTTGAATTCGGCAAGTAAAACAAAGCTAGAGGTACATCCACCCGAAGACCCAGCATATCCCGTTGACGAAATTTTGGGGATTATTCCCGAAGACAATCGGACTCCATTTGATGTCCGAGAAATCATTGCACGAATTGTTGATGGTAGTCGGTTCCATGAATTCAAATCTCGTTATGGCCCTACACTCGTTTGTGGATTCGCACGTATTCACGGCTACCCCGTGGGGATTGTAGCCAACAATGGAATTCTATTCTCTGAGTCTTCCCTGAAAGGGGCACATTTTGTTGAACTGTGTGGCCAACGAGGGATTCCATTGGTCTTCCTTCAGAACATTACTGGATTCATGGTGGGTCGAGAATACGAAGCTGGTGGTATTGCCAAAGATGGCGCCAAATTGGTGACAGCAGTTTCCTGTGTACCAGTCCCCAAGTTTACGGTCATTATTGGTGGAAGTCATGGTGCTGGGAACTATGGCATGTGTGGTCGTGCATACGATCCGAGGTTCCTCTTCATGTGGCCAAACAGCCGCATCTCGGTGATGGGTGGTCCCCAAGCAGCGGATGTCTTGGCTACTGTAAAGCAAGATCAACGTGCTAGAGAGGGGCTGGATCCAATGTCTGAGGATGAATGGAAAGCATTCCAGGCCCCAATTTTGCAAAAATACGACGTTGAAGGATCTCCATACTACTCTACTGCAAGGTTGTGGGATGACGGTATCATCGACCCTCGAGATACACGTGATATCCTTGGGTTGGCAATTAGTGCAAGTTTGAACGCCCCGATGCCAGACACGGAATTCGGAATTTTCCGAATGTAAAGGAGCAATTGAAATGTTGAATTATGCAATTGAAGATTTGTTGCCTGAAACAGGCCTTTGTACTCTTGAAATCGATGGTGCAGTGGCGAGATTAACGCTCACTCGTGAAGATGTATTCAATGCATTGAACATTCAACTAATCAGTGAAATCATATCGTTGCTCGAATGGACCAAAGAGCGTTCTGTTGGAGAGCGTGGTTCACTGCATGATTCGGCCGGAAACCCATTCCTTCGGGTGATTGTCATCTCAGGGGCTGGTAAGCACTTCTGTGCTGGTGCCGACATCAACATGATGCGTGATGCAGGTGCGAAGAGTGCGGAAGAAAATCGAGCCGACTCAGAGCGTCTTGATCGATTGTTCAACAGCCTGTGGGCTCACCCATGCTTCACCATAGGAAAGGTGCAAGGAGTTGCCCTTGGTGGGGGTGCAGGTCTGATTGCATGCATGGACCATGTGATTGTTGAACCACGGACTCGAATTGCTCTTTCCGAAGGAAAACTCGGTATTCTTCCCGCAGTCATCGGCCCTTACGTATACCGAAAGGTCGGAAGTGCAGAGTTCCGTCGATTGGCCATGCTTGCGGGTCGGATTGGTTCCGAAGAGTCACTTCGAATTGGACTTGTCAACCAAATGGTAGATTCCTTGGATGACTCGGAACTGTCGATTATAGATGAAATCATGACAACAGGACCGATGGCGGTTACGGAAGCCAAGCGGCTTGCACTAAACTTTGATCGCTGGACTGGAACAGACGAGGAATTGCGTCGATGGACGTTGGATAAAACCAGTGAAATGCGCGGTTCTGAAGAAGGTCAAGAAGGCCTAGCCTCTTTCCTAGAGAAGCGTTCTCCCAATTGGAACCAGGAGTGAATCAAATGCTTGAGCCGGATTGGATGGTGAATGCTCCCCGACCAATCACCAAGATTCTGGTCGCCAATCGTGGCGAAATCGCATGTCGAATTTTCCGTTCTTGTGCCGAGTTAGGAATCGGCTCTGTAGCGATTTATTCTGAATCGGATCGAGGGTCTCTACATCAGCAGACCGCAGATGAGTCGGTGTACCTGCCGGGGGATACTCTTGCAGAGACCTATCTCAACATTGAGGCTATTTTATCCGCAGCCAGAGAAACTGGAGCTGATGCGATTCATCCAGGCTATGGTTTTCTTTCAGAACGGAGCTCGTTTGCAAATGCAGTGAAGGCAGCAGATCTTGTATGGATTGGTCCTTCCGCCCATGCCATTGATGAAATGGGCGACAAGATTAGTGCTAGACGGGCAATGGTTGAGGCAGGTGTTCCTGTGATTCCAGGAGAAGAACTCCCACTCGATGAACCCGATGACATGGTCGATGAGTTGGTTCGTGCAGCGACTCGTGTAGGCTACCCATTGCTACTCAAGGCCAGTGCAGGAGGCGGTGGCAAGGGAATGCGGGTTGTACGCGAACCTCGAAATCTGCAGCGTGAGTATGCTGCAGCGAGCCGTGAAGCCGCTACCTCATTTGGAGATGGAACCGTATATGTTGAACGGTTACTAGAGAAATCTCGTCATGTTGAAGTGCAAGTATTGTGTGATTCACATGGTAACGCTGTTCATCTCTTTGAGCGGGAATGTAGTATACAGCGTCGTCATCAAAAAGTGGTTGAAGAGGCACCATCGCCAGTTTTGGATGAAATAACCCGAACTCGAATGGGTGAAGCGGCCGTAAATGCGGCCCGGGCAGTGGATTATGAGGGTGCAGGGACGGTCGAATTCTTGTTGGCCGAGGATGGTGATTTCCACTTCTTGGAAATGAATACACGGTTGCAAGTTGAACACCCGATCACTGAATGCATTAGTGGAACGGATCTTGTTGTTGAGCAAATTCGTATTGCTGCGGGGCTACCATTGCCATTTAACCAGAAGGATTTATCCATCCGTGGACATGCCATAGAAGTTCGAATTTATGCTGAAGATCCAAGCAATGGTTTTCTCCCAGCAATCGGGCCTTTGGCCCTATTCAGGCCACCTAGTGGTCCTGGAATCCGATTGGATACAGGTGTCAGGGAGGGTGATGAAGCACGGATTGACTTCGATCCAATGCTTGCGAAACTAATCGTTCATGCACCTGATCGAGATGCTGCAATTCGAAGGATGAAGCGTGCTTGTGAAGATTTCGTTTTACTTGGTGTCACAACCAATTTGGGTTTCCTATGCGACATCATGGGTCATCCTGCTTACCATGCGGGTGAGACAACCACAGATTTCATCGAAGTAAATTGGCCAGAGGGCTGGGATACAGAAATCTCTGATGTCACTCCCTTTGTCGCAGCTGCGGCTGAGCAGTTTGGATTGTCACGCAAAGCAACTGTCGTTGAATCATCGGGAGGAAGAGGCAGCCCCTACAACCCCTTCCAAACCCTGAGGAGGTCCTTTCCCTGAGGTGTTGCCATGGTTGATTTGAGAGATTCACAGGGTCGCCGATGGCAGATCTCTATCGGCTCGGAGCATGCGATTTGCGATGAACAAGAAATCGTGAATTCCCACACGTTTGAAATCGATGCCAGACCAAATCGTCTTTGGATTGACAACCGACTGGCTCATGTGATCAAGGTCGGAGATGATTGGTGGGTTCATCTCGACGGTGCAATCCATGTCTTGTCAATCGATGAACATGGTGCTGGAGGTGGGGGTGAGGCCGATGGCATGGTTGCTCCAATGCCAGGCAAAGTTCTGGAGATTCTATGCCAGGTGGGCGATACTGTTGAGGAGGGACAGACACTGATTGTCATGGAAGCCATGAAGATGGAACACCGAATTGCAGCAACAGAATCTGGAACGATTGCAACAATTCATCATAGTGTGGGCGAACAAGTCGACGCAGGAGCCACATTAATCGATATCGAGCCCCCTGAATCGGTCGAATAATCCAATTGAATAATCGATTTTTCAATTGGAAAATTAACGGTAAAACAACCACTCGTTATCGGTTGATTGATTTGGATCGAATCGGTAACCGTCGATGTCAAATTGCTTCAAATCTTCAGGATTCTCGATTTGATTCTTTATCATGAATCGCGCCATAGAGCCTCGAGCACGCTTGGCTGAGAAACTGATTAGTTTCAATTTCCCATCTCGCATTTCTTTGAATGTCGGTGTAATCACATTCATCCCCAATGTCGGTCGAGATGCTGACTTGAAGTATTCATTAGAAGCAAGATTCACCAATGAATTGTCCGATGAACCCTCATTACGCTGTTGCAATAGGTTTGCGATTTCATCTCCCCAATAGGCGTAAAGGTTTGAACCGCGACCAGTTGTAAGTCGCGTCCCCATCTCAAGCCGATGAGGTTGAATCAAATCGAGAGGCCGTAACAAGCCGTAAAGACCGGACAGGATCCCGAGATGCTCTTGTGCGAATTCCCAGTCCCTTTGTCCAAAATCTTCGGCTTGCAATCCAGTGTAGGTGTCTCCATCAAACATCAAGGCTGCAGGCTTAGCATCTTCACACTCAGGATTTGAAGAAAATGATTGATATCGGTCATAATTTAATGTAGATAGTTGGTCTGAAATTTTCATCAATTGTCCGATTTCATTCGCAGATTTATTCTGCATTTCTTTCACTAGACCTGTTGTATGTTCCAACAACGAGGGTTTTGTAAAATTAAGATCACGATTCCAACCAGAGCAGTTCAATTTCTTTGCAGGAGAGATTACAGCATACATTTCTTCACCATCCACACGGTTCAAGGTGGGTTTTGCCACCCATTCTTTCGACTAGACAATCGGGGACCTTGACCCGTCCATCTTCGAGTTGATATTGTTCCATGATTGCCACCAAGGCCCGACTGGTTGCGACCGCTGTTGAATTCAACGTATGTACAGCGGCATTACCATCGGTTGTCCGATAGCGCATTCTGAGCCGATTCGCTTGGTAATCGGTACAATTTGAGCAGGACACGATTTCCTTGTATTCGCCCCGTCCAGGCAACCAAGCCTCCAAATCGTACTTTTTCGAGGCCACCGTACCCATATCTCCAGTGCAGATATTTACCACCTCATAGTGAAGCCCAAGACTGTCCCATAGATTAACACAGTTGTCCAGCAACTCTTCGTGCGCCTCCCATGACTGATCAGGATGACAAATAATGATTTGTTCGACCTTTGTGAATTGATGAACACGCCAAATGCCCTTGTCGCCTTGACCGTGGGCACCGACCTCTCTACGGAAGCACGGAGATACACCGACCATCTTTATTGGCAAAAGACTCGGTTCAATCACTTCATCCATGAACATCGCCGTAAGGGGGTGTTCGCTGGTTGCAATCGTGTAGAATCCTTCTGGCTGGACATTGTACATTACTGATTCAAAATCACCGAGATCAGTCACTCCTTCGTAGGCTTCACGATTCATCATGACAGGCGGTTGAACGAATGTAAAGCCACGCTCTGCTACGAAATCAACAGCATATTGCTGCAAGGCCAGTTCCAAATGTGCCAAATCTCCCTTCAAGAAAAAGAATCGACTTCCCGCAATTTTTGCAGCTCGAGGTAGGTCCACCCATTTGTTCATCTCAATCAATTCATTGTGAGTTCTGGGTTGAAATTCAAATGCTGGCTTCTCACCGTGAAGGCTGTGTTGTGTATTCCCTGTTTCATCTTCACCGACCGGGACATCATGATGGAGAATATTTGGAACCGACATTCGAATACGATCTCTTTCCAACTCGTGATGGTCTGCCAGTTTTCCGAGGGCCTCAATTTCCGCAGCAATCTGTTCGACTTCGGACTTTATTCGCTTGAATTCATCATCATCTCCCGCTTTCTTAGCAGCGGCAATTCCACGGGCAGCTTCGTTGCGCTTTCTTCGAAGTTGATCCGCATCGAAACGTGCTTTGCGCCATGCCTCATCCAGTCGAATGACCTCGTCGATTGACTCGTGTGAAAGACCACGCTTGTCATGATCAGCACGAATCACATCAGCATTTTCTCGGAACATTCGAATGTCCTGCATGGAGCCCCTCCGGTTCCTACGGAACCGTCCTTCATGCTTGAAAGCGCCGGCGGTTAGAACAGACTGATATTGAAAACAAAGGCCGAACTACCGATGAAAATCATTCCAGAGATGAAGTATCCTAGAATCGCACCCCCGTTTAGCAATGGCAATCCAGCCTGTGGCTTGCCTCGAGCGACATATGTCATGAGTACACAATAGCCAACCAGACTGCCAATCATGGTCCCAATCGCAACCCATACAGGAGCGGACCATCCTAGTGGCCCCTCCACATCTGGAAGCCAAGACATGGCAGAAATACACAGCAATCCAGGGAAAATGACGTCGCCCAACCCCATCAGCATGGTTTCTTCCATGCCTTTTCTAGGTGCTGGAGGCACGGGTGTTCCATCGATGGGAGTCTCTGGACGGGCCATCTGAATCCGCCCTCGTGTGGGTTTTTGGGGTGCGACCAACATCACGGGCAATTCCAAATTGACCATGGTATCGGCCAACTCAAGCATGTGTTTGGATTTATACACCGCCCATGCATCATAAATCGCTGCAAGTACCATGAAGATGATGATAATCCAAGGCACAAATGAGACACCAAGCATGGTGATTGTTCCCGCACCAACCAGTACACCAACTGTGTTGATGACATACCATTCAGGACGCATAATCAGTGCAATCATCATTCCAATTGACAGGATTAGCGCAATGAGCCCAGGAATGGTGTAAATTAGGAATTGTCCCATATCGCTTGGGATGAATTCGTAGTTCATCGATGACCATTCACCATTCTGTTCCATCAATAGAAGAGCACCATCGATCTCTGACTGAGAATTGTCGACATTATGCAAAGCCATAGGGACTCGTGAGGCATCTCCGCCCACATCAAGACTGCGCGTTAATTCACGCAATCCACTACCCATGAATATCCGTAGATGATCTCCCTCAATCACCCATAGATCATTGCTACCACCTGCGCAACAATCTGCCAGTAACAGCCCTCTGACAGGCTCAGCGAGTTGCATACTCATTCGCTCCTCAACACTACCGTCTTGATTAACATCGACGCCCAAAACACGTCCTGATGAGGTTCCGAGGAGCAATGTATCTTGACCGGATGCATTGATTCCGGGCATGGCTCCAAGGGTTGCTGCATCAAAGGTTTCTCCGCCACTCAAAGTAATGTTCCAAGTGGTTTCGACTTGCTCTCCTAACTGAGCTCCACCAATCTGTTGGCCCTGTGTGGGAAATTGCACCATGCCCGCCCACTTTGAGGATACGATTAGGAAATGTTCCGAGCCGAATTCTTGAGCAAAAATGACATTTCGTGCATCAAATTCACTTGGGAACAGCCAGCCATCACCACAATCACGTGGTCCAATATCACCATCATTGTGGAACGGAATGGCTTCTAGATAACCATCAACAACAGTCCAATCTTGCGGTACATTGTCTTCTCCATCACAGGATTCCCACTTCCAGTCAGGAGGCATTTGCTCAGGTTCAGTCACCTCTTGTCGAAAGCCAACATAACAATCCTTCGGATGCTCTTCTTTTTGTTCTCCGGTTGCAGCATCAAGAAGAACCCATCTTGTGCCTTCGCACATGACGATTCCATCCTCAGTATGTGTGATGCGCACCGTTTCTGAAACAAAGCCGTCTTCAGGGATAATCTGATGACTCCAATGCTCAATCTCACCGGCATTTCCAACATACATCAGGGTTCCATTGCCAGACAATGGGTCATCGACGTAGAAGAAATTGGCTCCACCTTCTTCAACCGATACAATGTATGCCTCGGATACATCCGTTTCGTCCTCGGTTAACGCTGGAGGTTCGGGGACCAAAACCATCGCAGCCAATGGGTACAATGTATACATCATAGCGATCCATAGAATACCAAGTACCCCCCACTTGATGAATTTCTCCATATTTCTCCTTGCAAGGTAAATGATCAGTGCTGTAAAGATGAAGATAAAAACCAGTTCAAGGAGGATGAAACCGGCCTTTGTCGCGCCTTCTGAACCGAACGCACGAATCTCATCATGGTCGTAAAATGGTTGAATTTTCATCGCCAACAGAATGGTGACTACGAACATACCCGCCATACCAGCCATCGAACCTGCCTGATCTTTGAGTTGCTCAATCAGAGAAGGCTCAGCAGAAGCAGATTGGACATTTTCTGCGGCTTCAGCACGGCGCTTTGCGGCGAACCCGTCTCCCGACATGTCTCGGGCGACCCTCAAAGGCCATTTCAAGGCGACCGTTCACCGGAACATGGAGGCGGACGTATGGAACAGGATGTGTGGTCTTGGCTGGACTCTCTGAAATCCTTTGGTTACAATCCCTCATTGGACAATACTGCAATCCTACTCAGTCGGTTGGATCAGCCACAACATTCCTTTCCGTCTATTCATGTTGCTGGAAGCAATGGCAAGGGTACGTGCTGTGCTATTATGGCCAATGCATTGACCCTGTCAGGAGTTTGCACGGGCCTATTCACCTCACCACATTTGATTTCCGTGAACGAAAGAGTTCGTATTGATGGTGCTCCGATTACTGACGTATTGTTTGAGCACTGCTTGAGACAAATTCAGGAAGTTTGCCAAATCAATCCAACAGTCGACCCCACATTTTACGAAGCGACGTTTTTGGTTGCGATGTTGGCCTTCCGTGAATTGGGGGTTCAACGTGCAGTCGTCGAAACAGGATTGGGGGGACGCTACGATTCTACTCGTTTGGTCGATGCCGATTGTTGTGTATTGACTGAAATATCACTGGAGCATACAGAAATTCTTGGAGAAACTCTCGCAGAAATTGCTGAAGAAAAGGCCGCCATTGTTCGTCAAGGTCGGCCATTCATCGCAGTTTGGCCATACGATTCCTCGGTCCGCAAAACCATCGAGCGCACCGTTCGTGAGCATGACAAAGCATGGTGGTGGCGGGGCGACCGATTGGAATCGGTCAAATTCTCTGAGGCGGTCAAAGCATTCCGTCCTCTATCAAGAAAGAAAGGATACGATGGGTGGATTCCATATCAAAAAGAGGCCGCAATGCTCGCGAAAGCGGCCCTTTGGCGAATTGGAGAATTTGCAGCCCACGACGAGATCGATCGCGCCATCGCACATACCAACTGGCCGGGGCGAATGCAGTGGGTGGAATATCGAAAGACGTCCCTGCTACTCGATTGTGCTCATAACCCAAGTGGTATGGCACGTGCCTGTGAACAAATTCGATTTCAGAAAACAAAGGACATGGCTCCCATGCCGGGTGTGATTGTAATCGGTTGCACAGAGCAGAAAGATCTCGCGACTTTTCTGCAACCTTTGGTTGAAACCATCGTCGAGGGGAGCATCGATCATGTGTATGTCACACAACCTCCTGATGGTAGAAAAGCAGCAGTAGATTGCACCGAACTCGCGCGTGAGTTAGAATCTCAAGGCACAGATGCCAAAATAACGGCGATTACATCAGTGCAACAGGCTTTGGAAGCAGCACAAAAGATGTCATTTCAATTGGACAAAGACCTGCCTCAACCCATTCTTTGCATTGGGAGTATCTATCTCATCGGAGCCATATTACAACTCATCGATGAAGAGGGAATGATCGATTCTCAGAACATCTTGGTCCCCCCTAAGGGCGAAGATGGTGTCGACCCTATTGCGTAAGAAGTCTCAAACACTGTGGACGCTGAGGATGTAAGGGTGGTACAATGAGTGAGAAGTGGGACCAGCGCTTTATCGAACTTGCACACCACATATCAGGATGGTCAAAAGACCCATCCACCAAAGTTGGTTGCATCGTTGTCGGAGAAGATCGCGAAATCCGTAGCACAGGGTTTAACGGATTTCCTCGAGGGATCACCGATAACCCCGAACGTTTGGAAGATCGTGAGCAAAAGTACCCACTGATTTGTCATGCTGAAGAAAATGCAATCATGCATGCCGCTCGAATCGGTTTGTCACTGAAAGGATGTACAGCCTACGTCACATGGCCACCCTGCACGCGTTGCGCTCGCTCTCTGATTCAGGCGGGAGTAGTCGAAGTCGTCTATCCAACCAAGATTGAAGTTCCAGAGCGTTGGCAGAAAGATTTCGATATGTCGACCTCGATGATGGAAGAAGCCGGAATTAAGATTCGACAGGCTTGAGTAGCAATTCCAACGCCTTTCTCAGTTCTTCGGAATCTCCATCGTTAATGATAACGATATCTGCCATCTCTGCCGTTGCAATCAAAGCTTGACCACTGTCGTCGGTTGCCCGGAGTTCAGCTTCCTCTTGTGCGACGAATGTATCCCAATCCGTTGGATCTCCAGCACGCCCTCGCGACTGCAATCGCTGCCATCGCACTTCTCTGGATGCACGGATTTCAATTAATCGAAAATCGGCCCGCTCTTGCAAGGCTTCGACTTCAGCAGGTGTACGAATCGAATCAATGACCAAATTGGGAGCCTGCGAGTGTTCGTCACGTAGCATCTCAGCCAAAATCCCCGGGCCATACGCAGCCCGAAGTTCACGCCCACCCTCAATCAGATTTTCGCGATTGATTTCTATTCCATTTGAGCGTAGATGAGCTCGGATCGAATCCGAACAAGAAGTAGAGATGTAGCCGTTCTCGACCAACCAATCGACAACCGTGGTTTTCCCCGATGCATTTCGCCCTGTCAGTCCAAACCACATTGACAGGCTCTCCGGGTCCGATGTCCATGAGGATTGCTAACCCCAGAAGCGGCGTGTTTTGGCATATTGAACCTCAGCCTCATGAATGGCCTTCAGCAATGAATCACGTTCACAGCCCGGTGGGTGGGCCCGAAGAATACGTGTTGCCGTTTCCTCTCCAACCCCTCTAGCCATGAGGCATAGAACCGCATCCAATCCACGATTCTTGACCATCTCTGCGTTACGCATCATTCTATTCCGAATTTTTTCCTCATCTGAAGAAACCCATTTCTTGAGTTCATCACTCAATCCTTCTCTAGCCACAGCACGCATTGTGGCCTGACAGACTACGCAAGCCCTACCGACGGATTCAAATCGCGCCACACGGACTCTTGTTGCGGTTTTGCAACGAAGGCAAATCATCGCAATCCGCTCGTTCATTAATCTCGATTCCAATCGTCTACGAACTTCAACATTTGACCAATCAGGCAATTGCATATCGCGTTCAGACCGTGGAGATACCCCCAAAATTCCCGGTGCGCGTTGTTCGACATTTACAATCCCATCTTGAATGGCATGAAGTAAATCCACTGTACCTTCTACATCCATCCGTTCATTGAATAATTTATCCAATGCTTCATTCATCAAAGGCGTGTCTTTGTACTTCTGAGCAATACCGTTGAGGTTGACTTTTCGAGGGTCGATACCCGAGCGCAGAACCCCCATGACCTTGCAAACTTGGACTAAACGCCATCGCAGTTGCCTGCCATTTGGGATTGTGACTCGGAGGATTGTGGGTAGATTTTCTGGATTTGTTTCAGTCAGCCACTCAATGACATGTATTGCGGTCAAACCAGGCACTTGCAAACTGATTCGATAAGGATCGACCAAAACCCGGCCCATTCGTCCATCTATGGTTGAGGCCATGGCCTGAAGATAGTGTGCTAGAGTCTCATTGATTCGGCTTCCATGACATGAATGAACAATGATTGCATCTTTCCGTGTCTCGATATCCAAGTGTCGCTCATCGGGAAGATTACCCGATGCATCGACATGTTCAATCACCTTGTCGACAAGTTTTGCAAGTGCATCTTTGGCCAAGGGGTAGTCATCAATATCACAATCCGGAGCGGGGCCACCAATTCGATCTAAACGAACTCCATCATCAAGCGGTTCAGGTGCATTCCCCGTGGCCAACTCTAGAATCGATCTACGCAATTGTCCAACTTCTCTCGCAATTTCAGCAGGAACGGGAGGCAATTCACCACTCCAAACAGGGGCAACACCTCCTTTTCCAACCGGTGCAACAATCAATTCAGATTTCGCTGGGTCTGCCTCGATGATTTCCCAAGTTCTTCCCACGATGACAAAACGACGTGGTGCACCATCGGTTTCTTCTCCCGAATCATTCAATGATAGCACGAAAGCTTCGTCCACTGAACCAATGGCACGTCTCGATACCATGTCTCTGACGGTGTATCTTTGTGCATCCGGAATCATGGAAAGATGTTCCAACATGTATGAACGACTTCTCGCAGCCGCTGAAGTCCACCCCCCCTTCAGGTGGTTAGGAATCAATGTTCGCATTTCCTTTCGCCAACGGTCCAGAGTCTGCTGATTTTGGTTCTCAATCTCTTCTTTGCTCGGCCTCGTTTCGGGGAGATTTGTACCTTTTGCCAACATTTTCCACAGGGATGGTGCCCATTCCAGGGGGTCAGATTTTTTCGGATTTTCAACCAATTTAATCAACCATCGATCATTCAAAATTCGAGCCAGTTCTACCGTATCTTTTTCCGACCATTCATCGAAAATCAGCGTACGTTGCAGAATTTTAGTTGTCGCAGAAAGCGGAATAATTCCTTCAGAGAGGGTCATCATAACCATTTGATTTGCTGCAACAACCCTTGGCATAGTTCGCCATCGTACCCCCTCAAGTTGTCCTGAAATGGCCCTACGAGCGATGACGGCAGATTCTGCAATTTCGTCGTGTTCCCAGGCGATTAGGTCACCTCGGCCTGTTCCACCGAGTACGTGTTCGGCCCGCCCCAGTCGCTGCAACAATCGATCCACAGCTCGAGGCGATTGGATTTGATGCACATGGCGAATTGCACCGACATCAATCCCCAATTCCAAACTGCTTGTACAGACCAGGGCATGCAAATCACCATTCTGCAATCGATTTTCCATCTCAGTTCTCAATTCTGCGGAAAGTGAACCGTGGTGGATTCCAATTTCCAAAGATTCGTCAAAGGTTGCAAGCCGGCTTGCTACAGTTTCAGCCGCATTTCGACTATTGACGAAAACAAGGGACGGTGCATCAGCCTTGAGACGCATTGCCAACATTCGCAAACTTGCCATGGCTTGAGGTGAGGTGTTGTGCTCCAAAGCCAACACTTCGTCCGAGTCTTCGGGTTGCGAACAAGTAATCCTAACCTCTGTGTTTCTCGGCGCATTTGCAATGATGTGCTCACCACTGAGTGGCGATAACCAACGAGCAACCTCGGCAGGATTACCCACGGTCGCCGATAAACCAACTCTTTGAATCGGACGTTTTGCCATTTCTTCGACCCGGGCCAAGCCGACGAGTAGCTGTGCCCCTCTCTCGGAAGCAGCCAATTCATGCACTTCATCCACAATAATTGCATGAACGTTCTTTAGGTGCTCTCGCAATCGTTTTCCAGTCAACATGATTTGCAAGGTTTCGGGTGTGGTGACAAGAAGATGAGGGGGTTTCTTGGATTGGCGATTGCGCTCTGACTGAGAGGTATCTCCGTGCCTTAAGCCCACAGTTATCCCTGCTACTGTTGCGAGCCCCTCCAATCTTCGATCGATATCGCGATTTAGTGCGCGTAAGGGTGTAACATAGAGAATTGACATTCGACCCCAATTCTGCGTTTGACATGCAGAGAGAATGGGTAAAACAGCCGCTTCCGTTTTGCCTGATCCGGTCGGAGCAACCAGCAATCGGTCCTTTCCATTCAACAAAGGCTCAATCGCGACTTCTTGGATTGGAGTCGGCTTCCAATTTTGTGAAAGAAGATGCGCGTGCAAGGGTTTGCAGAGCATCTCATACACTGACATCGCCACACCCCGCAGGATACGGGCGAATGGCGTGGGATTTCAAGTCGACGAATCTGTTAGGACTATTCCCAACCCTCATCATCGTCTTCTTCATCTTCCCAGTCTTCCTCATCTTCTTCTTCGTACAACAGTTCTTCATCGTACAGGCTGGTCGAACCTGAGAGCGAAGTTTTCCAAGTGATGGTCCCGATGACAGGGAGTAAAATCAGAGCGAACAATACGCCGATGACTGTGAGGGGATTTTGCCTCCATGTATCGACCCAACCCAGTCCCCATGAATAGTCCACAGAGACACCTGCTGACATCGAGTTGCCTTCTTCATCCACTTCCACAACTTCATTTTCGGCATCAACGATAACAGTGACACGATCAATGCCTTGCTCTGCAGTCCATGTGGTGGTCATGCGATATTCCCCGTCGGCGGGTAGCCCAATGATTCTCGTTGAGTGTACCAATCCATTTTCAGTCAGAACATGAACTGCAAAAGAGGACTCAGTACCGCCTCCAATGTTAGAAATGACAGCAACAATTTCCACCTCAGCACCCTCACCGACGGTGTCTTGGCTAAGTGAAACACTCTTAACAATCAGTTCCGCTACAGTCGCGCCCAATCGAACCCATGCCAAATCTTGGTCATTGTCCAGATCCTCACGTTCTCGAACGGGGTCACTTTCTGTATTCGCAGTCATGGGGAACTCATTTCCAGCTGCATCATGTCCAGTTACCCAAAACCCAACACGATATCCACTACGTGGTGTTACCAAACCATCGCTTGTCAAATCGACTTCTCCAATCCATTCGATGTGGGTTCCATTCAACTGCATCGCCAACGGAGATTGACCCGCAGCAATCGTTCGAGTATTGTCTCGCATCACCCAATTGACCCTTTGAGGTGATTGGCCAAATCCTGCGCATCGATCATCTCCCTCCAGCAGGACGCATTCTTCCCAGCCGGAGAAGCGAACGGGCAATGCCGATAAATCAGATGCGGTTGAGATATCGATAACATTCACTGGAGACAATCTGTGGTGTACTCTTGGAGGCGTGTGGTCTACTTGCAACTGCAAGGTGGTCGCAACCGTATCACGCGTCATATCTTCACCCCGTCCGGGCACGTTTCTTACTCCGGTTAGGAAGGTTCTAGTTTCAGCGCTTTGGAGGGTCTCTGCTGCGGTGAGTGGTACTTCAATGCTAAAACCACCGTTATCCGACAAACTACCATCTGACCAATACTGTACACCATCGAAGACCTCTACGGTTATTCCCAAATCGTTAGGTGCAGGTTCGCTACTACCTTCGTAAACGACTCGACCTGACCAACGCAAGCGATCATCTGGCCGAACCGGTGTCGCATCATCGAGCGGACCTGTGCGTGGATCTGCAACGTCCTCTACAGAATAGGTTGATGCATCAAGAACCAAATCGTTCTCAACACTGAATGTGTGGTCGATGAATTCAATCCGAGTTGGAATTGTAGAGCCTAATTCTTTGAATTCTAGAGCCAAATCAGAGACATCTTCGTCAGGCCAATCCCATGAAAACTGGAAATTGAAGTTTGTATGAATCCACGGCAAACCGGTATCATTTGTGGTTACGACCGCGGAACTACTCGGTAGGATGGTAATGAATTCACTCTCGGAACTCCAGACATCTGTCCGACCATTGTACGAAATTCGTTGTTGGTCCCTCTCAGGATCGGGCCCTTCAAAATCAAAGATTAGTGAGATGTATTCGAAGTCAATGATTCCATTGGCATCGACGAGACCCACTGAAATTGACTGATCCGTTCCACTGTAAACATCTCCGCCATCCTCATGGTCTTCCCAATTCAATCCTGTAAAAACCGAAGTCATGTCCTTACGGGTAAGGTACGTGGTTAGATCATATGCAAATCCTGGACCATCATCACCAATAATCAGGTTTCCAGCAGGGTCGTGACCTGACACGTAATACGAAACTCTAGCCATGTTTGGGTTTCGAGAATCATCAATCATCCCGAAGAAAACCTTCTCAACATCTTCAGTGTAATTTGTCATGGTTTGAGCAACGTATTCGTCAGGATCAGGCTCTCCATTACGATTGACGTCGTGATCTGCTTCGACCCAATAATTCAGTGTGAGGGATTCAGGGTGGCCAACTTGGTCTGACACCGTAATGGCAATTTGTTGAGCAGACGAGCTGGCTTCGTAGTCTCCTTCTGCGGGCCATGCATCGATAATCTCAGGCGAAGAGTCGTCGATTCTGAGGGTTCGCATCCAAGATTCATTGGTCGGCATGACCTTAGTTGGGTCACGTACATTGTAGGTCTGAACCTCAAAGGTGATTCCCTCAGGTATGTTCATGTCTGGAACTGCGATGGAGATGAAGAAAGTCCCATTTGGATTGGAGTTATCTTTCCACGAAGAGGCCGTGAAGTCTCCTTGTGCGTCCTTTCGAGCGACACGTACATCGAATACGGAGTTCAGTGGAGCATCTTCGGTTCCATCAAACCAAATTTGTCCTTGGAAATGGACGGTTTCTCCGGCAACAACCCAATCCCCATTCTGTACATCATCGTTGATCACTTCACCTTCAACATCGTGGATTGAAAACCATCCCAGTCCATACGATTGATTCACTCTAATGCCTGCAGAAGATCCCGTCGTAGACAATATGGCGGGCGTAAGTCCAGTATCATCCGTACAACTTACACGCCATCCAACATTCTCTTGCTCAGGGAAATCATCTGTGACTCTAAACATCCAATGAATCTCAAAGATGCCATTGGAAAGATTGGTCCAAGTCCCTCCCTGATCTGGAATAATCCAATCTTCTGGATCATCATCAACCAATGTTCCATCATCAGCCCATGAGAGTTTGGGGGCATAAGAACTGGGTGAAGCGATGAACATCAATTCTGCATCCGTAATACTCACTGCATTGTCTCCAATCACGTGCCTTGTCACGATTTCATACGATTGCGAGCGTTCGTGCAGGATCATGGCTTCATCGTAATTGATGTCAAGGTTGACAGTGGCCATGGTGTATTCAATTGTCATCGAGGTGATTTTCAGTTGCCCTGCCGATGCCGAACCGACTTGCACTCCAATCACTTCGGTTCCAGTTCCTGTTCCCGGAACAATGCAGTTGAACGCATTTCTCAAATCGATATCTGGAGCCGCATCCCTGGCTGTGGTTGTTCCGACCAAAACTCCATCATATTCCCATTCATATCCACTCACTCCGCACGAAGTGGGTGTTCCTGGATCAGCGTCAAAGATATCGATTTTGACATCTCTAGGCGCATTCGTATATGTGACCAAATTAAAGTCAAACAGAGTTGGAGAGTACTGGTTATTTGATCCCGAGTCTAAATCGATACAGAATGACATCGTTGTTGAGGTAGAAGCAAAAGTCACGATTGAACCCTGAGACGGAACGTTTACTCGGGTACCGCTTGTACAACTGCTTGAACCTTC
Source organism: Euryarchaeota archaeon UBA602 (assembly GCA_002498455.1). Classification (GTDB taxonomy): domain Archaea; phylum Thermoplasmatota; class Poseidoniia; order Poseidoniales; family Thalassarchaeaceae; genus MGIIb-P. Next base: position 408 of record DAHO01000104.1, on the reverse strand, counting down.
TCGGAAATAAATGTCCAAACCGCTACCACCAGGCGTTGAAGCATTCCACCAGACAGAAGCCGCGACAGGGGCGGCACCTTGGGTTCCAGTTCGATAATATCTGAATTGACCAGAGCTGACGTAACTTGAGGTGTAGGAAATAGCGACCGTGTCAATGATTGGGGCAGCCGTAGAAGACCCATTTAGCCATGCACGCCATCCAATATCAGTTCCTGCATTCGTAAACGTGATGACTTGTCCTGCGCTATTTGCACGTTTCCAAGTGGTTCCACCATCATTGGTGATTTCGATGTCCACACTCGTCCCGGTGGGTTCCCACGTGATTGCAGAATCAAGCGTGACTTGGCTGATTGATCGCGCAAGTCTCTGCGTACTGGAAGTGACAATCGCGGAATTCGATGATGGTGT
>DAHO01000076.1:12714-28341 GCA_002498455.1 Euryarchaeota archaeon UBA602 | reverse complement strand
GGCTCGGTACTGTCCATTGATCAAACGGGTCGAAGCGACCAGAAGGTCGATTTCCCTGTAATCATTCAGAACAATGGCAACGTACAGGATTCCTTCCGCTTGCGTGCCTGTGATCCAAACCAACCTGGATCAGGATGTACATCACCCTCATGGCAGTCGATTTTTGTGGATGACCAAGATAACGAGGTGACTCAGATTTCACTGGATGCAGGGGCTTCACAACAAGTATACTTGCGAATCCACATCCAGAGTGAAGATGAAGGAGATTATCTGCAAGTTCAGATCAAAGTTAACATCGTATCTGCTCCATCCAATGAATTCACCAAGACCGTCACTGCACGAGTCTCCAACTATGATTACATGATGCAGTTGATTCTGGCAGAGCCACAAGGTGCGCCTGATTCTACAAGTGTGACTTTGCCCCCGGGTGGCGAATCGACCATTTCGATGCTTGTAAGTGACGTGGGGACCTCTCCTTACATTGAATCAGCCCTGTTCACAACCCAAGGAATGGATTCTACCATCACGACCACTCTGCGCATCAATGGTATCGAAGTCGGAATTGGAACTACACCTTATGAAATCCCAGACGATTCTCAGGTCTACAACGTTAGTCTCACTTTCAGTGTCATGGGTTCCGATCAGGGCCTCAATGGTGAGGCCGGTGTGGTCAAGGTATGTGCTGCTTCCATGCGCAATACGGCAAACCCCTCGTGTGTCGATGTTGTCATCACCATCGAAACCGTTCACAACCTAGAAGTCGTCGTCCAAGGAGGTCCGAACCAAAACACAACACACCCTGAGTTCTCAGATTTCCTAGTTGAAGTGACCAACAGTGGCAACATCGAAGAGCAGATTGAAATTACCTCAACTGAAGGTCTGCGTGGCTGGACCGTGGATATTGAGCAGACAGATTTGTTGCTCTATCCTGGTGAGACCGAGACCATCCGTGTTCGTGTCAAGCCTCCCGTAGATTTACCCGTTGAAGATGAGTTTGAATTTACGTTGATTGTAACGCCCGAGAGTTGCGAAGTTTGCTCTCAGCCTGTGGATATGTCGGTGAAGGCAACCCATCCGGAAACACCCGAGTGGGTCAACTACATGTTGTGGTCTGTGTTTGGTACACTGCTCCTTGGAATTCTTGTTACAATCATGCTCAATCGACGTCGAAGTTTCGGTGTCTAGTTTTGATTCGGGCCGATTGCTTGCCGGATATCCTTATCAGGCCTCTTTGAGTCGAGACACTCAAGGAACCCTACGGGTTCACTTGAGGCTTCAAGATGACCTCTGTTGCTGCAGACTATCTTTCGCTTGGATTGATGACTCTGGTGGGTATCCTTTTTCCACTCAGTGCATTCATTTTGAACCGATTTTTCCGACCGATGCCTGACCCAAACGACCCAACCAAATTACGCAGTTTCTTGCTCAAGGGTTACGAAACAGACCAATCACTGTACGTTCGTCGGCTCAGTACCTACGAGTGCGGTGCAGATCCCGTTGGGGATGCAATGATTGATTTCCATTTCCAATATTACTGGTATGCGATTATTTTCCTTGTATTCGATATCGCATTCATGTTCCTTGCCTTTGGTGGCGTTGTTGCCATGAATGCCGACCACACATCGGCTCCAGGTGCAGCCGGTGGAATTGAAGCCGCCACCGGCTCGTTGGTGACACTCATGGTGTTCCTTGGGTTGATGGGATTGGGCGTATGGTACGTGTTCAGAAAGCGAGGCAGAATCTACATTTGAGGTGAAAAAATGGATGAAGGACAAAACTACACGGCGTTCAGTAGCCGTGGTCTTCTCGATATGATTGGGGACCTCAACGACAAGGCGCTTGAAGCAAGCCGAATGAAGGATTTCATCGGTGTTCTTGGAGGCCGATTCTTCAATTGGGCTCAACGAAAGTCCCTGTTCCCCCTCCATCTTGGAATCAAGTGCTGTGCATTGGAAATGGCTGCTGCCGGCGCGCCTCGATTCGATGCAGAGAGTTTTGGTGTAGTATTCAGAAGCAGTCCAAGGCAATGCGATGTTTTGCTTGTAAACGGCCCCATCTCGAAGAAGTTTGCAGACCCCATTGTCCGACTGTGGGAGCAAATGCCCGAACCGAAGTGGTGCATTGCAATGGGCGAATGCGCAATTTCCGGCGGCCCCTATTTCCAATCTTACAACATCCTAGAAGGTGTAGACACTGTCATTCCTGTCGATGTCTACATTCCTGGCTGTCCACCTCGTCCCGAGGCCTTGATTGATGGTTTTGGGAAGCTGCGTGAGAAGATTATCCGCATCGGTGCAGTACCGAGTGAGGAGACAGAAGCACGAGGCGCGCCAATTATAGTCGCGGATGATTGAGGGATTGAAATGGCAAAAGAAGTCAGTGCAGCACAATTCCAAGCGGCTGCTGAAGATATTTTGGCAGATATCACAGATTTTGGCGATGCAGTTCAGGCCGAAATCCGCAACCACACAGGTGGCAGACGCAAGAACGCCTACGTATACATCGAAGTGGCGGCTTCCGAGTGGCGAAATCTCGCTAAATGGCTAAAGAAATCCAAGAAGGTTGACCATTGCTCAATGATTACAGGAATACATTGGCCAGATAATTCTGATGCAACTTGGCAGGTCGTTGTTCATTTGATGCGCTCAGGTGTGAAGAACCCAGGATTTGTGGTCAGCCTAGATAACGAAGATCTGGGCAAAAAGAATCCGAAGATTAACAAGAAAATGCTCAAAGAAACCAGAGTCGATATCGAGTCCCTCAAACTGATTGAAACACCATTAGAATTTGAGATTTCAATGACGATTCCAGAGACTCGAACTCCTTCAGTTCCAAGTGTTGCCGACATTTGGGTTGGTGCGGATTGGAATGAGAAAGAAACATGGGATTTGGTCGGTATCGATTTCGAAGGCCACAAGGGAATGCGTCGGGTCCTCTTGCCGCATGATACACCCACCGGCTACCATCCACTTCAAAAACAACACAAGTTGCGCTATCACGATTTCAATGAAATGTACGATGATGCTCAAGGATTCGGCCGCAAGCCCGAAGATTCAGGGAGGGTCAAGTAATGGCAGAAATGTGGATTTCAATGGGGCCTCAACACCCTATGACCCACGGGCTGTGGACTCTCAAGGTCAAAATCGATGGCGAAACAGTCGTAGATACTGAACCTGATTTGGGATATATCCACAGAGGTGTTGAAAAGATTTGTGAAGCTCGAGATTTCACACAAATTACGACTTACTGTGATCGTCTATGCTATGCGAGTGCCAATACTTGGTCACATGCTTACATCTATGCCGCTGAGGACTTACTTGAGGTAGAGGTCCCAGAACGGGCAGAATACATTCGAATGATCGCTGTAGAATTACAGCGAATAGCCAGTCACCTAATGTGGCTAGGTGCATACTGCCCTGACGTAGGCAATCTCACTGGTTTAGTTTGGTGCTTACGTGAGCGAGAGATGATGATGGACCTGATGCAAGAATTGGGTGGTTCTCGAATGCACTACAACTTCCCAAGAGTGGGTGGAGTCAAGCGTGACCTTCCAATTGGATTTGCGATGCGCTGTAAAGCAAAACTGGAATTATTCCTCGACAGAATCCAAGAATACGAAGCACTACTCGATGAAAGTACAATTTTCCTTGTTCGTACTCAAGGTGTTGGTTATGCAAAAGCTGAGGAAATGATGAACCATGGAGTCACAGGACCCAATATACGTGCTGCAGGCCACAATTATGATGTTCGCTGGGCACACCCCTACTCTGTTTACGATGAATTGGATTGGGAGCCTGCAGTCGAAAGATCATCAATCAAAGGAAGTGATTGCTATGACCGGTACCGTGTTCGCGTCGAGGAGATGATTCAGAGTGCACGCATGATTCTTGATGCATTCACCCATTTCCCAGGTGGTGCTGATACTCACTATTCAAAGGAAGATGACAAAATTTTCACTGAGAATATTTGGGGTAAAGCACCTGCTAGAGCATCAGAAGGGCAAACAGGATTCCATCATTTTGAGGACAGCCGGGGTGAATCAATGTTCTATCTTGTTGGTGGCGGAGAAGAGCGAGGAAAGCACCCCTACAGAATATCGATCAGAAGCCCCATGTTCATCACAATCCCCTATGCTAGTAAATGCATGATTGGATACAAGATTGCCGATATTCCGGCGATTATGGGTTCATTTGATCCTTGTATTGGAGAGACTGACAGGTGATTCAATGGCTACAGAAGACGTACTAAATCTGCGCGGATGGGTTCATTCTGCAACGGACTTTGTCGCAGAGAATACTGTAGGGATGTCTAGACATTGGGAATACACAGACAGTGTTTCGATGTTCTTGACAGAGTTCATCATGGCGGTTTTCGCATTTTCAGGAATCATGGGAACTCTACCTGTACTCCTTTGGATGGAGAGAAAATTGCTAGGGAGATTGATGGATAGGCGAGGTGCTCGTACCGCGCTGCGTAGTCTATGGATTGGAGAAAATGGTGTGACTGCTGGAGAATGGTGGAATCAATTACCGTTCGGAGCAGGAGCACCTGTCGGGGCCGTAAATAGAGCACTGAATCAGTTGGCAGGAAATGATCACGAGATGGAAGTAGTTTCTCGAGTGAACAACCGGTCTTGGCACGGTGTTTGGTGGCTTCTGCCAGGCTTCTTCCAAAATGTAGCAGATGGGATGAAATTTCTGACCAAGGAACACATGGTTCCAGAAAAGGCCGATCGATACGTGTTTGAGGTGGCACCATTCCTGATTATCGCAACAACCGTGATGTGTTTCACCTTCATTCCTCTAAGTCCACACTATTACTCAAATAACTCAGAAATGTCTATTCTATTCTTGATGGCTGTTTTCAGTGTAGCACCGTTGGGTGTCTTCTTTGCGGGCTGGTCATCTAATAACAAGTATACTTTACTTGGTGGAATCAGATCAGCTGCACAATTGACTGCATATGAAATCCCTCTCTTGGTTACAGTCCTCGGCGTGGTCGTCATCTCTGGTTCATTCAATATGATTGAAGTCGTAGAATTCCAAGCAGACAGTGGAGTTTGGAATATTTTCTTGATGCCGATGGGTGCAGTTTTGTTCATCGTCGTCATGGTTGCCGAGGTTGAGCGAATCCCATTCGATATGCCTGAAGCAGAAGCAGAATTGGTCGAAGGTTGGTGGACCGAATATGGTGGCATGCGTTGGGGTCTGATGTTTGCATCTGAGTATCTCCGTACCTATGCTGCTTGCATCCTCTTCGCACTTTTCTTCCTAGGAGGATGGGAAGCACCGTTCGAAGATTCAATTCCGTTCATCAGTTATGCTCCACACATCATTTGGCTGCTGTTGAAATCATGGTTCATCTTCATCTTCTTTGTATGGTTCCGAGCTGCTTTGCACCGAGTCCGAACCGACCAAATTCTAGAATTTGGCTGGCGCTGGTTGCTGCCATTGAGTGTAGTAAATCTTGCCATGGCAGTCGCGCTAAGATTGTGGGTATACGATGGAATAAATGAACAATGGCCGATTTTGGTCCCCATCTTGATTACACTAATCTTTGTCGCTCTTTTCATACTGTTATCAATCGACGAAGACCCTGAAGCGCTTGAAGCCCAGATTAGACCATTCAGCGTTCAGACGGTAGACGTAGCAGGTCCAGGACAACATAAGGAGTGATGATTTTGGCATATCACGAGCATGCAACCCCGAATTTCCGAAACTTAGTGGTTCGACCGATGTGGATCACACTGAAGGCAGCACTTCGAACATTTCCGATCATTGGCCGAATGAAGTTCCTTCAGGCGCATGGACAAAGTAAGCCATATCATGGACAAGTTACATCGCTTTGGGATAAGGAAAGAATTTCTGAAATGAACCAATATGACAGAGACCGATACTCATCCCTATCTGGTCAAACCTACGCAGCAGACCGGGAAACTACAGATCTATTCCCAAATTTCGAGCGACCTGTGACGGTCATGTACCCATATGAGCGTTTAGAGGAAATGGAACCTTGGCTTTTCGTCCCGGGTAACTACAACGGACGCATAGGTGTAATTTGGGAGACATGTACGGCCTGCAAGGCCTGCGTACGAATTTGCCCCAACGATTGTCTCCACATGGAAACTGAAACTCGGGTGAATGTATTGGATATTCCCGAAGAAGGTGAAGAATATCACGGATATGGTGTTGAACTTGAGATTGGTGGCATGGCCGCCCGAAGACTAGAGGGTAGCAAGGAAGCTGCAGCCAACTTTGAAATCTCAATTTCGCATAATGCTCCACCTGAGGAATATGAATTTGGAGAAGTAATCAATCTGTCAGGAGATAGTGTTAGCGTAAGGTGGAATGCTTCGGGTACTACAGAGGAGGTCGCCGCCTCAGAACTTCTCGGAGCCGAAGTTGATATCGTCTCTGGTAGAATAGATATTGGCCGATGTATGTTTTGTGGGCTATGTATGGAATCCTGTCCGTTTAACTCATTTTTCATGACCAATGAATATGATGGAATGTCAGGATTTACTCGTGAAGATCTATGGTTCGAGGCGGATAGAACCCGAGTATTACCCATTCAACATGCCGAAGCGGTTGACCGTGAATTGGCTAAAAGGGCAGAAAAAGCACGAAAAAAGGCAGAGAAAGCAGCTGAGAAGAAAGCCGCTCAGGAGAAAGAAGCTGCAGCAAAGTCGAAGGCCAATGCATCTGAAAAATCGAACATAGACGGAGCCGGTTCGGAGGCCTGATTGTGGAATTACCTGGCCTGATTATGGACCCAATTGGCGATATTCTTGCCTCAGTCGAAGGCATTGCATTCACCATCTTGTCCGTGATTGCCATCGGCGGTGCTTTGGGTACGGTTTACTCCAAGCGTGTCGCTCATTCGATGTTGGCTCTAATCATGTGCTTCTTTGCTGTCGCGGGTGTGTTCTTGATGGCGAACGCTGAGATGCTGGCCGCAATTCAAATTCTCGTCTATCTCGGAAGCGTCATGCTGGTCTTTGCGTTCGGTGTGATGCTCTCACGTCGACAGATCATGGAGGAGGATTTCGAATGAGACTCATCGGTACAGCCGCTCGATTGGGTATCATTGGAATACTCGGTCTGTTGCTTTCCGTTGTCATGAACCCAGCCAATTGGGGTCCGGGTTCATCGGGAGATTTGACCACTCTTGAATTTGCCACAGCTGTTCTAGACGATTGGGCATTCACTCTGGTGATTCTGGGCGCATTATTGACCATGGCAATGGCCGGAGCAGCATACTTGGTACGTGATGAGCGAGAAATTAACCTGATGTGGGAACTCCATGGAGGTGAAGAGGAATGATTGAGCCAACATGGGTTGCTGGTTTGGGTGCTTTCCTATTCTGCATTGGATTGGTCGGTGTTTTCACCCGTAAGAACGCAATCATTGTCCTGATGTGCATTGAAATCATGCTCAATGCAGTCAACCTCAATTTTGTTGCGGGTGCCATGCATTACAACAGCATCGATGGTTGGGTATTCACTTCAGTCGCTATCGCCATCGCAGCAGCAGAAGTTGCAGTCGGCCTGGCGATATTCTTGGCGCTTTACAGCAAGCGTGGCACGATTTCTATGGATGAGGTTACGCTGTTGAAGCATTAGGGGGGACTTGTATGGGAGAACACAGCAAAGCAGAATGGAACCTACTGCTACCGGTTTTGGCGATGGTTTCCTTCCCCGGAATTCGTATGGCCATGGGATTCGAAGCGATCGAGAGTGCTTTCTTGATTGTCGCCGTCCCTCTGTTTATCTTCCCGGCCATTCTCATTATTGGCCAGATGAACAAGGGTGAAGATTGGTGGAAGCATCAACTGAAAGAAGGCGGAATCGTCGCGCTTGCAGGGTTGATGATTACCCTTTCATTGACCGTATGGCTGATTGTAGAATTCTTGGTACATCATGCTGAATTTGGTGCTCAAGGTATCATCCTTGACTGGATTCACTTTGAGGTCCTAGAGGCCAATGGAGATTGGGCAACTTCGACACTAAGCTTCGGATTGTGGATTGACAGTGTGTCCCTCACAGTTCTGTTCGTCGCCGCTTTCCTCTGTTTCCTGATTTGCTGGTTCGCAATTGGATACATGACGACCGATCATCAGAACGAAGATCGTAACCATCGCTTCTTCGCTGAATTTGTATTGTTCAGCATGGGAATGTTCGGCATGGTGCTGGCGGACAGTTTCCTTTGGTTGTTCATCTTCTGGGAAATCATGGGTCTCTGTTCTTACCTTCTCATCGGCTTCTATTGGGAAAAACCGAGTGCAGCTGCAGCGGCCAAGAAGGCATTCCTCACCACTCGTGTGGGTGACGTGTTCCTCATGGTCGGCTTGTTCATGCTGTATGATTTGTATCACAGCCTTGAGTTCGCTGTCATTTTCGGAGATCCCACCATGAATGGAACCATCCAAGGTGCAGACCTTCAATGGCCATTGATCATGATGTTCATTGGTTGTGTGGGCAAATCTGCGCAGTTCCCACTGCACGTATGGTTGCCCGATGCGATGGAGGGTCCAACCCCAGTCTCCGCCCTGATTCACGCGGCAACCATGGTCAATGCGGGTCTGTATCTAGTGGCACGAATGTTCCCTATCTTTAGTGAAGCCAGTTTCGAAGGAGCGTTGTCCGATGTTGCAATGTTGATTGCTTGGATTGGCGGCATCACTGCTTTCATGGCGGCACTGATCGCCTTCGTGGCCAATGATATCAAGCGCGTTTTGGCTTATTCGACCATGAGTCAATTGGCGTATATTTTCACGGGATTGGGTGCAGCCTGTTGGTTGGCCAATGAAGGATACGAGAAGTATGCGTTGTTTGCCTTCGGTGCTGCCATGTTCCACCTGTTCAACCACGCCATGGCCAAGGCCATGTTGTTCATGTCATCGGGTTCCGTGATTCATGAAATGCACCACGCGCATGAGCATGCTCACGGCGACGGAGATGAGGGGGACCACCATCACTTCGACCCCCAAGATATGCGAAATATGGGTGGCCTCGCAAGCAAGATGCCGGTGACTAGCACTGCTATGATGCTTGGTTCCATGTCAATTATCGGTATACCTTTGATTGGCGGATTCTGGTCAAAGGAAGGTATCGTTGGCCAAGCTTGGAATGTATACTTGAAGGGTGGAGAGATGATTCTATTCCCTGCCATTTTGGTATTGGCAACCGCTGGCATGACGGGCTTCTACATGTCACGAATGTGGTTCATGACTTTCGCTGGAAAGCCCAAGAGTGATGTTGTAGAACACGTGCATGAAGAAACGCAGTGGATTAAGACGCCTTTGGTGACCCTATCAATCGTGACAGCTTTCAGTGGATTCCTGCTCGCTTGCGGCCACTTTGTGTATTGGTTATCCGATCCTGCGAGTACAAAGGGCTCGCACTTCATGACTGACTTATTCAAGCACCCAGTGGAAGCCATCCTCTACGAACTGGAGCACGCTTTCCTACCTGAAGACAATACGCTCAAGATTGTGGGTTGGACAGCCATTCTTCTGTCAGCAGGTCTTGGTCCTTTCATTGCTGCTCGAATGCACGGCGGACATCTTTCGGAAGGCGAGCGCGCCATACCACTGACCTCCTGGTTGATACGATACTCTGGAAGTGTTGGTCACACCGATGTTGGTGAACTTGCTGAGGGTGGGCTTGCCATAGCCTTGCACAATCGCTTGTACATTGATGATGCATACGAGTGGTTGATTTCCAAGACCCTATTGCCTCTGGCCAATATTTCAGCCTGGATTGACAAGAATTGGGTTGATGGTGTCATCAAGGGCATTGAGCGTGGTTCGCAATGGCTGAGTGTATGGATTCGTCAATACACGACCGGCCGTGCCAGCGATTATTTGCTAATGACAGCCATTGGGATGCTAATCTTCGTTGGCATCCTATGGGGGGTGATTTGAGTGGAAATTGCAGAATTGATTACCATTTTGGGCAACCCATTGACAGTCATGACTCTACTCCCAATTTTGGGTGCAATTCTCCTCATGTTGGCCCACTGGATGGCCAATCAGGAAATGCGGGCTACACTTGAGAAACCTATTCGTGCAGTCAACCTGACTCTTGCTTTGCTAATGTTGGTTCTCGCCACGCTGATTGGTTTAGAGAATACATTTGGACTTGCTTGGGGCGAATATCTGTACCAGAACTGTCAGCCTGGTGAAATTGGTACGGGAAGTTGTGCACTGATTGGTAGCATCGGTGTATCTTGGCATGTTGGTATTGATGCACTTTCATTCCCGATGGTTTGGCTCACAACCCTACTGATTCCAATCACGATGATTGTAGAGTGGGATGCCAAGAAGGGTGCCTATTTCCATAGTTTAATCCTAATGATGGAGGGTGCGCTAATCGGTGTATTTGTCAGTCTTGATTTGTTTGTCTTCTATGTATTCTGGGAATTGACTTTGATTCCGATGTTCTTCTTGATTTTAATGTGGGGTGGTGAAGATCGCCGATATGCGGCGCAGAAGTTCTTCATCTACACATTTGCAGCGAGCGTATTCATGCTCGCAGGCATCTTGGTGATGTACTTCAATAACGACGCCAATTGGGTCGGCAATATTACCGGGAAGTCATTTGACTTCGTCTTAATGGATACACAGACCAACTTCATCGCATCCGAAGGATTGCGAAGCATTGTTTTCCTATTGATGCTGATTGGATTTGCAACAAAGTTGCCTAGCGTTCCGGTTCACACGTGGTTGCCCGATGCCCACGTTCAGGCTCCAACTGCTGGTTCGATGTTATTGGCGGGTGTGATGCTAAAGATGGGTGCCTACGGATTCCTCCGCTTGGGTGTGACCTTATTCCCCGAACAAGTGATTGAATTCCAAACACTTCTCCTCGTTTTGGGAATGATCAGTTTGGTATACGGCGCCGTGGTTTGTTTGGGACAACTCAACCTCAAGCGAATGGTCGCATATTCATCTGTCAGTCACATGGGATTGATTTTCCTTGGAATTGCCACGCTTGAGCCACTTGGAATTGCAGGTGCGATCTTCATGATGTTCGCCCACGGAATCATCAGCCCCCTACTGTTCGCAGTATGCGGCTCGTTCAAGCACCACTATCACACTCTAGAGATTGACTCGATGCGTGGTTTGGCTAAGCACAGTCCATGGATGAGTGGGCACATGATGGTTGGTTGGATGGGTAGCCTTGGGCTCCCTCTCATGGCCGGTTTCGTCGCTGAAGTTGCGGTCCTCATTGCGTTCTACATGGCCTTTGGTTGGTGGGTTTTGTTGCCTGCAATCACTCTCATCGTCACTGCGGCATACTACCTGTGGAGTATGCAGAGAACCATCTTCGAGGGCGGCCGAGACGATCACGACCACCCCATCTCCAAGTTACCATCGACCTTGCATGGAGAATCGCCACGTGACATCACATGGCATGAGAATACAGGTATGCTGATTCTCGGTGTATTGGCTGTTGTCTACGGGATTTACCCCGACTTCTTTGGAATGTTTGAGATGATGTCCGACTGGGCATCTCTCTTGGTTCAAAACCGTCTGGAGGTGAACCCATGAACCTAGGCAATCTGTTTGCAGGCCCTGATATGGCGAGTCGTTTGATGCCTGAGTGGATTTTGGTTCTTGGAATCATTGCCATGCTTGTCGTACCGAATGTTGGCAATGCAACATTTAGACTGCCCATTCCAGGAAAGTCGTGGCGAATTCCGTACTTCATTGGTGGCAAGAGATTCGCACTCACGGGGGACCCTCGCCTACCCAAAGCCATTGCAGCATTCACGCTGTTTGCATCCTTCATCACCGCTCTTCTCAGTCAGATGATTGACTCTGGGGTGGGTGTTGCTGAGACTTGTATTGCCATCGCAGAAGGCTCGGTTGAGGTTGGAGACAATTGGTGTGGCAAAGATGCGACCATGCTCAAGGTTGATGCTTTCAGTCGATTGATGGAGATGATGTTTACAGCTGCGTTATTGCTCGCATTGTTGGCAAACTGGGATCGCCTTCCTGCGACCCCTGTGAATCGTATTCCCACCAAGAGGCAACGCGATGAAGGCGTCGAATCTCGTCGTCTTCACCGACTGCTAAACAACCGTCGCCAAGTCGACTTCTCTTTGTTGATTTTGATGGTTGCTTTGGGCATGTCGACCGTTGCATTATCCACCAATCTGTTCATGCTCTTTGTCGGACTTGAGTTGGCAAGTATGGCTTCCTATGTACTGATTTCATTCAACAAGGAAACTGACATTGGTCCAGAAGCAGGCGTCAAATATTTCATCGTTGGAAGCGTTGCGAGTGCGGTAGGCCTGTATGGTCTTTCAATGCTCTACATCTGGAATGGTGACCTCTCAATTTCCAGCCTATCAAGCGCTTGGGCTGCCGGACCTAACGGTATGGCCATTATCGGTCTAGCAATGATGTTGGTCGCTTTCGGATTCAAGGTCAGCGCAGTTCCATTCCACTTCGCAGCCCCGGATGCCTACGCGGGTGCGAGTGCGCCAGTCGCAGGTGTCCTCTCCACAGCGAGTAAGGGCATGGGATTCGTTGCATTGATGCGTGTTCTCATTGGAGTCACCTTGATTGATGATGGGAGTGAATGGACAATCCTCATTGGAGCGGTTGCAGCGGTGACCATGACATGGGGCAATATTGCTGCGCTAGGCAGCCACAATCCGAAGCGAATGCTGGCATACTCCAGTGTTGCTCATGCTGGATACATGCTTGCAGGTATTGCCGCCATCGGTGCTTTGGGCCCAGGTGAAGGAAGTGAATTGATTGCGACCGCCCTAATCTTCCATCTGGTCGTGTTGGTTGCTTTCAAGTTGGGTGCTTTCCTTGTGATTTCATTGTTGGAATGTGACAATAACCGTGGAAGCAAACTTGAGGACTACTATGGGCTTGCACGCCGAGATCCTCTCCTCGCCATTTCGATGATGATCTTCATGTTGGCACTTGCAGGTGTCCCTCCCCTCTCTGGATTCTTGTCCAAGTTGATGATGGTCAGCGGTATCATTTCCAGCACGGTGGGAGATGTCGCGGGCTCCAACCTCTCAGAGGCTATCGGTTCGCTATCGTGGGTCTTCTGGTTGGCCATCTTGATTTTCATCAACAGCGCCATTTCTCTGTTCTATTATCTCCGTATCTGCGTTGTAATGTTCTTTGAGGAAACCGAACGTATGGCCGTTCCACGAGCCGCCATGATTCGAATTACAATCATGCTTTGTACAATGGGCGCGGTTGTGTTTGGATTGGGTCCACTTGCAGATGTTCTGGCAGCCGCAGCAAATGATGCAGCATTGGCGTTGTTTGGTTGAGTTGCAGCCAATACTCTACCCATTGTTTTCGCCTCCGTGTTTATGTAGGGTGGTCGATTCGCGAGGCTGTTACCATGGGACGACGACGAGAAGAAACCGTTGACGAGGAACTTCTAGCGCAGCTTGAAGGTGGCTCAGGAGACAAGATTAGAGTTCCACTTCCAAATGAGAGAATCAACGAAATGTTCGCCATTGCTGATCAAATTCTCGGGGGCCGTCGTGTTCGTGTTGTCTGTGCAGATGGAGAGACCCGTTTGGCTCGAATCCCTGGGAAGATGCGTCGCCGGCAGTGGGTCCGAGAAGGTGACTTGATTGTGGTTCAGCCTTGGGACTTCCAAGATTCCAAAGCGGACGTCAAGAAACGATACTCGAAGACTCAGTCTCTATATCTCTCTCGAAAAGGTGTGCTACCAGAAATCGTAGATGTTTTTGGTACGGGTACAGAGGCTTGGGATGACTTGGATGATGCTGGGATTTTTGGTGAAGATATCAGTTCAGAACCCAAAATAGTTGAGGATGAATTCGAAGAAGAAGCCGATGATGTTGAGAATTCAACTGACGAAGAGGAAATGGCTGAGGCCGAGCCTGTTGCGGCCTCACCGGCAGAAGAAGCAGAGCCGTTCGATGACGACGTCACCGACGATGATATCGACAGCCTGTTTGGTCCTGCATAGGGGGGATTATCATCGCGCGACGCCGTAAGGCACGACGCGAAAGCGACTCTCGTGATTGGACCGACTTGAATGAGGCCGAAGGCCATGATTTAGATGCAGACCCGACGCCTAAGGAGAAACAAATCGAGGCTGAAAATATAGCACTTGCAGAAGAGAAGTGGAAGGCTGACGAGGAAGCCTTGGCTCACGCTGAAATGGATAAGAAGCAGGATTCTTGGACTTGGATGAAGGAAAAGAAGTATGCAACCATGTTCAAAGAGATTGAGCATCGCTTAGAGGGGGCCTTGGGAACCGGCCAATTTGAATGGGTAGACCGCCGTGTCTTCGATCAAGTGTTTGATCAGCGAACCCTTCTGTCAGTGTACAAACTCATGCAGCAAGGACACATCGATACACTTGACTGGCCTATTGCAAGAGGAAAAGAGGCGCATGTGTTCCATGCAACAACTCCAAATGGCGTGGCAGCAGTCAAGATTTTTCACACAAGCAACGCCGTTTTCAAGGGATTAATGCAGTACATCGAGGGGGACCCACGTTTTGGAGGCCTCCGTCGCCGTCATCACGAATTGGTGAACATCTGGGTTCGAAAGGAACACCGAAACATGATGCGGATGTCCAACCATGGGTTGCGTGTTCCTGAACCACATGCCCTTTTTCGAAATGTCCTGGTCATGGATTATCTGGGAGGTGAAGATGGGCCGAGCCCACGACTACGCGATATAGAGGTTGAAGATCCGGGCCCGGTATTCGACGAATTGCTAAACTGGTTACGTGATTGTTGGCAGAAGGCTGAATTGGTCCATGCGGATTTCAGTGAATACAACATCTTGTGGCATCAAGGCGAACCTCGAGTCATCGATGTTGGCCAATCGGTAACAAATACACACCCGCATGCTGAGGAGTTTTTGGTTCGAGATGTCACACGATTGGTTGAATGGGCACAGAGGCAAGGGGTTGATGTTGATCTTGCTGAAGCCATGGCCAACGTATTGTATTGATCACTCTTCTTCGAATCCTACCGATTCATCTTCGGCGAGTTCCATCATTTCCTCAACGGCACCAACGTCTAAAGGATCAACTTGAGCATCCTTGTATCGGCGTTCTCGTTTGCGACGTGCTACATCAAGACCAGGAACAAGTGCCGCAAATCTCTCACTTTCATTACGCAAATCAATCGATTCAAGATTTCGTGCTGCCATGCGCTTTTTCCTCCTCTCTGTCTCAAGGTGTTTCAGAACAGAAGAATGTTCTGCACCCTGTAAAAGTCGTTCAATCGCTTGGCCGGCCAAAGGCAAGCCTTCTTCATCACCAATGATGACTACTGTTGAACCGTAAATCACAATCTCCGCCCCCGAGTGCTCTTCAATCAGTTCACGAATTCGACCATTTCGTCCAATCAAACGGCTTCGAATTCTCCGTTGCTGGTTTGCATTTTTCCCTACGTATTCGCGCATGTCATACAGCATTAAGTGGTGGTCATCATTCAACAACTGAAGTGCTCGTTCCGGATTCATCCCTCTACCGATTGCACGAATCACATCGGGAAATTTCATGCGGATAATTGGGTCGAATTGATCGTTCCATACAACCGATACATCGCCACTGGAGGAATCGATGTGAAGCGTGGAATTGGTTGCCTCTTCCAA
>DAHO01000076.1:0-12288 GCA_002498455.1 Euryarchaeota archaeon UBA602 | reverse complement strand
AATCGCGACCAAGGCATCCTCTTTCAACACGCCGATTGCCGTCGATTGAGAATCGTACTCGCAAACAGTCCTACGATTAGCAAAATTATCAGATTTGGTACAAAGCCACTGACTGAACCGATGACTTGTGGGTCAGCGGCACCGATCAAGAGGAAATACTCGTTGTTCCCTTCATCGCGTTCGGGAATGGAGTTCTCAGGGTCAACAATGACGCGAATATCGAATTCGCCTGCTGTTAACAGGGAGACATTCATCGAAATTTGTTCCTGCTGATCAATGAAGCTACCCGATGGGAGAACTACTGAATTCAATGTAGTCCAATCGGTCAATGAATCGCGACTTGCCGGTGCACTTTGGATGCTGACAATCACACTACCTGAGTAGAATTCATTGGTATTGATTTGAGCTTCCAACAAAACAGGGTCTTGAGTACCTGCTCGAACAATCAATCGATTCAACGATGCATCTGATACTGTGAAATCAAGGCCTGGCAAAATTAGGAAATGAGATGCTGCCGTAATGGCTGAGTTTCCCGCGGTATCGACTAGGGTTGCCCTCAATGAGAGGTACTGTCCAGCCCGTGTTGACCAATCGATGGCTGAGGAAAGATTACCGGTCGTACCTGATCCAACATTGAGCCAATCGGTCGAGATGTCAGGAACAGAGCCCGCACCGTTTGCATCAAATCCGTATTCAATGCTACAGGATGCAATATCAATTCCAGAATTAGCATCGGTTGCATCGATACTAACTTCGAGGGCTCCCATCAATGAATCCGTGATTTCAGAACCGAAAATCCAGCCGCCTGCGATTGGTGCGGTACGATCAATCATCATGTTGATGCTATGTACATCGCCAATGTTCCCTACCTTATCCACGGCTCTGAATTGGATTGTGCGAATGCCTTCGCTCAATCCCATCGATCCAAACCCTGCTGAACCGATATCGGACCATTCATCAACACTGTCTCGAACGTGATAAGTATCAATTCCTGAACCGCCATTGTCGGTCGCATTGCTCCCCAATCCATTGAAAATCAAGGTTGAAGCATCGCTCCAAGTATCTGGGCTGACAGATAGGCTTGGGGTTCCGACAACGGGTCCCGTACGGTCAATACCGATGTGAATTGAAGTCTGAGCAGAATTGCCTCCCTCATCGAATACAGATAGTACGGGTGTCCACTTTCCTTCTTCTAAGTCCCCGGGGGACCAAGACCAACCATTCAGCAAAGTGCCCGGTCCATCTTGAGCAGGTGTCCCCGAACCGGGAACATTGGTGAGTGTTGCGTGTGAAAGGTGAGCGTCGGTAGCAGTCCATGCGAAGTCCAGTGTTCCAGATTCCGCTGTGGTGAACCAAGCCCGGTTGATGGTTGAGGAACCATCACCAATGATTGCGTTGGCGACACTAAGCGACAGTCCGTTAGGAACAGTGTTGTCGATGGTGAATGTTGGACTGACGACCCATCCAGTCGTCGAGGAGTTGGTGAATGTACCTTGTACTCTCAGTTGGTATTCTCCATCTGCATGTGCGCTTGTGTCCCATGCAGTCAACCAAGGTGTGTTGGTGATATTGGCAACAGGGGACCAAATTGCCCCTTCCTGAACTTCGACATTGATGTAATCCATGTTGGCAACATTGGTCGTGCGAACGGTGTAAGTTCCAGAGATGACTTGTCCTTCATCGGGCCCTCCACTGAAATCAAAATCACTACTTCGGCCATTCGTTGCATCGACAGAAACCCAAGCACCGTGTGGGGCCATACAGAGCAGTATGACCACAAAGGGGGCGAGAACCAAGCGGCGGGTCAGCATCGGCACCAATCCTTCCACCGTTACCCCATCCTTCAAGGCTTTCCAATGGGAATTGCTAGGTTATCGCTTGCATGGGGTTTTTTGGTGAATTGGGGAAGCAGTTTGAAGTGCCTCGCCTGTTCTCCCAAGATCATGGAACGGCCCTTGGTTCGGCAGATTCTGTGCGCCGTATTGTTGGTGGCTCCCATTTTGTTCGTCACCTCTCCCGTTAGTGGCGAGCAATCCGGTAGTATCGCATTCAGTACTGAGGGTCTTGCAATGAGCCCCTCCACTCCAGTCGAAGGGGGAGATGTGACATTCACGTTATCCCTACAAAATGTGGACAATATCATCGCCGAAGACGTCTTTGTCGAATTTCACAAGAACAACTACCAATCAGGAAACCCAGCCGCACTGTACAGCATAGATATCGATGCGAATGAGTTCGAAGATGTTGACTTTATTTGGAACAATCTCGCTTGGGGTGAAGGTGAACAGACGCTAGTCATTCGTGTAAATCACAACAACAATCCGGTTTTTATTTCCCATGATTTCTCCGTTCAGGGCCTAGCCAACTTGCGATTGTCTCATTTTGAACTCAACCCATCATCTGGTGGTTATGAAGGGGAATCCATTGAGGTTGAAATCGAAGTTGAGAATGCGGGCCACGCTGATGCACCGAGTAGCCATCTGGAATTGACCATTGCAGGTAATCCGTTCCTTCTTGATGTCCCTTCCTTACTCGCAGGTGAGAGTGCTTGGTTAAACGAAACCGTCACCGCTCCGGCTGCGGGCACCTATGATGTGCAAGCGGTTGTCAATGCCGACAGTAGCGATAATATCGTTGAATCGACCACTGCGGACAATACTGAATCTCGATCACTGACCATTGACACTCTCCCTGATTATCGTCATGCAGAGGGTCCCAATGTAGTCGCAGACCCGGGTTTAGCTGGGCCATGGACCCTCACTGGAACGATTGCTAGAGACGGCGGCGTTGGGACCACAACAGCACCTCTAGAAGTACGAATTCAGGGTGGAATTGCGCTGCAAATCGAAACCCTGACATTTACAGAATCCGATCCTTTTGCAGAATATTCCATCACAATCACATCCCAAAACCTCCCGGATGCAACCCCAGGAGATGTTGCTCTGGAACTGGAAATCGATCCCTCGGGAAGTGTCCCACAATCAGGGGCGTTCAACAATCTTGAAACCGCTAGCCTTTCGATTTATCAGGAACCCAATGTAGTCGTCACCGGAGTCTCACCGAGTGACCCTGAAACAACTCCTGGGAGCCAAGTAACATTCACTGTAACACTGCAAAATGTCGGCATGGTTACCGCGACAGGAGATTTGACAGCCACCTTTGATGGAGAAGTGATTGAAACCAAGACGGGGATAATCCTTCCACCCTCCAACACCGCGAACCAAGGACAAATGAGTATCCAATTCAACGTGATTGCACAAGGGCTCACCCGAGAGATCCCATTTGAGGCTGTTTGGACAAAGAGTACAAATTCTTACGATCGAATTGATACCGACAATTCTGCTACCAGTTCGGTCAAGCTCAATTCTGACTTGCAGCTGCGTTTCCTCCTTAACTCAGAAGGATGGAATGAGCCTGATGTCCCTCCCTTGAAAACGGGTATTACATACATTTACTCAATCGATGTTATTGCGGATGTAGGAGAAGGGGTTGAAACATTTGAGTGCGTAGATCGCTCAACAAATACCATACTCAATGAAACAGAACCGTACACTTTCGATTCTGCAGATGCTTCGTCAAACAAGCATACCATCCGATGCAGAGTTACGGTTGTTGATCCGGGTCAAATTGAACTTTCAGTGAAGGCATCCGGTGCGAGTACTACGGTTACCCCTCATGCTAGGGCGTGGGAAGTGATTCGTTCGGATGGAGATACACCAACTGGAAATGATGAAACCATGTCCATTGTACTGTTTTCTGTTGCTGGGGTTGTTGGATTGGTCGCACTGATTGCAGCGATTATTCTGACCAGACGAGGTCTGGCTGACGCTGAGAGAGAAACTTACGAATTGTGTCCTGCTTGTGATGGTGAATTGGAAGGGGATGAGGATATCTGTCCGCATTGTGATTTTGATTTGCGCGTTGGTCGAACAAAATTCCACGATTGTTCAGAATGCAACGCGACGATTCCATCCATGCTGGATCATTGCCCCTATTGTGGAGCCGAGCAAGATATGGGTGCACATTACACCCGTCGGGAGCGTAAATTCAAGCCCCTACCTGCTGAAGTGGAAGAGGAAGTCGAAGAAGAGGATGAGGATGAAATCGTTCGAGGATACGAAGGATTCGATACTCATGCAGGTTCTCTTGGATTCTCTGAAGAACAATGGGAAGGAGAATGGGATGAGAACATTTCAGAGGCCGAGGAATACTTCGATACTCAAGAGGAAGAACGTCTCGCTGCGGAAGCAGAGGCAGAAGTTGATGTTGAGACCGAAGATCTCGTGGTTTCCACTGGTCTCAGTGAGGCCATGGATGAAATACCTGAGCACGACTTAGATGCATTCTTGGGAGACGTGAAATCACGAAGACATCTCTCTGACGAAGAAGTCGAGTTGACTGCTTCTGATGCACAGTATCGAGAGAAATTGTTTGAACTAACGGGCGAAGAAGGTGTGCTTCCAGGTCAACAGGTTGACGTTGAAGAGATCGTAGACAATACGGTCGTTGGCAATGAGGTCCGTTCAGTCAGCAGTGACTTCACCGTCTCAGATAATGACCAACCGGTGGTCAAGGAAGTCGAGGACTCGCAAGAAGAGCCGGGTCCTCCCAAGCGCCGAAGTGTTCGCCGCCGTAAGAAGCAGGATTGAGCCATTCAACGGGCCGTCAAGCAAAAATGCGCCCCCATATACCGAAGGTATGGAGGGACACCGGTGAGCAGCTTGTACAAGCGTACCATTTGCGCCATCATGACTGTCCTATTTCTCACAATTTCTTTGCCAGGATGTCTATCCTTGGCCTATGGAAGAGAAATTATGGAAGGTGTTCGTGGAGAACCCAAAATCGATGAAGATTGGCGCGTCTATGACCTTTCACATACCTTTGTTCTGGAAGGAGCAGATGCTTTTTCACAGATCCAAGAAACCAAGACTGAGCAGATTGAAATTGATGAAACTGTGAGTGAAATTGTCATTATTTTCAAGACAACTGTGAATTTCCAAGAAATTTTTGGCGATGCTGATCAGCGATACGTGTACGTTGAATTGCTTTGGTGTGATGAATTTGGTTCAAATTGTGACACTGATAACCCGATTTACGAAGTCATGGCCGACAATGGTTCGTATCCGCAGGAAACCGTCGAAATTAATCGAGACCTTGACCAGTTTGAGGACGGAATGTGGTTGCTGACCGTTGATGGCCGAGGGGCTGGTTCGAATACAGGTGTGTCCACATTGGACTTTGAGGACTCTTGGTTACTCCGAGTTCGTGTAGTTCGACCCTGTCTACAGTTCCCAGAAAGCCCGGATAGCTGCACCCCTCTGATTGAATTGTGATTAGACCAAACTTTGAGGACACTGATTCCGCCTTGAACAGTTCGTACATTTTCCCCTGCGTTCATGATTGCGTTTAGCTCCCCCTTCTACCATCAGGCGCTGAACTTCTTTGATAGAATCAAGCAATTGATTCTTGGTGATTGAATCCCATTGTACTGTGAACAGGGTATCGGTTCCGTATCTCAGAATGCCGTAGTCCGGTTTCACACCAGTGGTATTCTCGACCAGATGTAGATAGGCCATCAACTGCATCTTGTGACTGTCATGGGGGTTCTCTGGGATTTTACCCGTTTTTTGTTCAACCGGAATGTATTGGTTATCAATTTTCACAATTTGATCGGGTCGACCACGAACACCGGTCTCTTCATCGATTAGCAATGAAGCACTTTGCCCAGCATCGTCACTGTAGGCCAAGACCTCATCCTTCCCCAATCCCGTTTCCTGTTTGGCAATATTCGCTTCTTTTTCCATCAACAAAACGGTGTGCAATTTCCATGCGGTGATGAGCAACCAAATCAGTGTGAAAATAATCAGAGCAAAAGCAAGTGTTGTCCGATTTTCAGCCCAATAAATGGCCAACCCATGGAGTGCAACTGCAATGGAAGCGAATAGCAATCGAACCTCGGTCGTACCTGCGATTCCAACACCACTCCCCTCAGTATTGAACGGTGACTCAATTTTCTCTTCATTCAACCCCGATTCAATCTTCGGAGGTTGAGCGAGGCCGAACGGTCGACCAAGCCATCGGCGCCATGGTAACGAGATCAGCATGATGGCCAGTAGTAACCATACCCCGGCTAGGATGACCAAATATCGCCCAATATGTTGGATGAAATCCTCGGAAATTGTACCTTGATTTACGAAGAAGAAAGCAGCAGAGTCTGCGGACAATGCACAAACTACGGTGAACCACCATGACCAAACGACCAATTCTCGCGATGCCTTATCCTCTGCTCGTTTGTATTCTCGCATTTTATCATGAATTTGGTCATGAGCCCGCATCCCACGTTTGATTGCTTCTCCTTCACCACTGACTCCTGCCTTCGAAAGTTGCCAAGAAACCGGACAGTAGGTATGACGTTCCAAATCGGATGCAGAAACTGGTAAGGCTGTACCCTGTGGGTCCACCCAATGTCCATCTTCCCGTTTCCTGCCTTCAGTGATTGGTCTAGTCAGGTCAAGCCCAGATACAGTCGTAGCGGCTTCACCCATATCGTTTCCTGAGTTTTCTTGGGATTAAGCATTCTTCCGATTTGCTCCGCTCGACCCCACGGTTTATTGTCACACCATCTATTCGGGTTACTGCGTTTGAAAATCCCTCCTGAGGGAGCGAAGCGGTTATGAAGAGGAGGTGGGTGGCGAGGCCGCACGAGGTACTGATATGTCAGATTCCATGCTATTGCCCCTTGAAACCTATGAGGAGCACAAGGTCCACATCGGCGCTCTACAGAAGAGTGCGGACATGAAACCTTTCCTCAGTGATTCAACCGGCGATGGTACGGGTTTGCACATGATCAATTTGGAGCACACCGATGCTCGAATGCGTGTTGTCGCACAATTCCTCAACCGATACGACCCCAGTCGAATTCTTGTCGTCAGTGCCCGACAGTACGGGCAGCGCCCCGCACGAAAGTTTGCTCAGGCTATTGGTGCCATGCATATTGTTGGGCGATTTATTCCCGGGACGCTGACAAACCCAGGTTTGCGGACCTACATTGAGCCCGAACTCATTGTGGTGACCGACCCACAAGCAGACCAGCAATCACTATCCGAAGCCGTCAGTAGTGGGCTTCCAGTTGTCGCCATTTGCGATGCAAACAACAACTTGCGAAATGTCGATCTCTGCCTTCCTGCAAACAACAAGGGTAAGCTCAGTTTGTCTCTGATTTACTGGCTGCTTTCCCGAGAAGTTTTGAAAGAGCGTGGTTCCATGGATGATGATACCTGGGCGACCATGCAAGACGTTACAGAATGGGAATCGACTTTCTGAGTGTACTCAGGAGGTTCAGAATGCCTGAGCCGGTTCCATTGTTTCTCGCACCGATGGCCGGTGTGACAGATGTTGCCTATCGTTTGTTGGCCAAAGAGGCGGGAGCAGATTACACCGCGACTGAATTCACAGCAGCGAGTGGCCTGAGTCGGAAAGATGCGAAATCATGGGCTAAAGTCGAAACTCACCCACGTGAGGACCCATTCATCCCACAA
Source organism: Euryarchaeota archaeon UBA602 (assembly GCA_002498455.1). Taxonomy (GTDB): domain Archaea; phylum Thermoplasmatota; class Poseidoniia; order Poseidoniales; family Thalassarchaeaceae; genus MGIIb-P. Next base: position 4,750 of record DAHO01000076.1, on the reverse strand, counting down.
ATTTTCGGTGGGGTTGAAGATGAGATGGTGGAAACAGCTCGTCTCTTGTCTAAGGATGCAGATGTTGTTGATCTCAATTTTGGATGCCCAGCACCCAAGGTGACCAAAACCTGCGCAGGTGCTGCAATGATGGGCGAACCGGACAATCTAGTTCGGATGGTTGAGCGATGCCTTGAAGCAAGTCAGGTCCCAGTCTCGGTCAAAATGAGACTTGGAACGAATCAAGAAACATTGACCGTACTAGAGATTGCGGAGCGTTGTGCAGAACTTGGTGTATTGCGAGTTTGTGTTCACGGTCGCACATTATCACAGAAATATCGCGGGGTTGCAGATTGGGATATGATTGCCAAAGTCGTCGAAGTTTGTGAACCATACAATACACCCGTGATTGCCAATGGAGATGTCATTGATGCCAAAAGTGCTGCAAAGTGCCTAGAAGTCACCGGCGCTCAAGGCTTGATGATTGGACGAGGAGCCATTGGAAATCCTTGCATTTTTGGGCGCATCAAGACTGAACTTGGTTGGGAGGAATTTGAAGCCCCATGGGGGGATGCGAATCAAGCAGGTCAGAAACACTGGGCATGGAACAGATATGTCGAATTGGTGGATGAAATTGGAGGACCTTATGCGGCCCGAAATATGAAGCAACATGCAATCTCGTTCACCAAGGGTCTGCCCGGTGGGCGAGAATTGCGGCCCCATTTACATGCAATCAAGGATTTCCGCTTGATTGGGGAACCGCTGAATATTGCCTTGGAAGCCTTCTCTCAAAGACGCCACAACACACTCATTGTACCGGAAGCGATTGAAGCAGCCGCCACCGCTTCACAAGCAGGAGGTTGGCGTCGTTGAGCAATCTCCGTAGAGCGTGGTCCGGCATTGGCGTCCTGACTCTGCTATTCGTCGTTCTGCTAATTCTCCAGATGGTTTCACCCTATCTAGGGTGGAATGATCCGGATGTTGAGGATGGTTTTGTCATCGATGAGGTGGTGAGTGGACTCGGTGGCCCTGCTTGTCTTGAGTGGGTTTCGGATCGAGATTTACTTGTATGCGATCGAGATGGAGGTGTCATCAGACTGTTGAACTTCGATATGTCTGAGGACGAATGGAAACCAACAAAAATGAGTTTCACCTTGTTAACCAATGTCCACGAACCTCACGATATTCTCATCCTTGATGATTATATTCTCGTGTCAGAGCGTGGAAAGTTGACACGAATCAACCAGACAATTCTGGATTCTACTTTGGACGATGCTCCTCGATGGACTCTCATCGATGACATTCCTACAGGAAATCACCAGACCAACAATCTAGACATCATGCCCAATGGGACCGTGATTTGGCACGTCGGTTCAACTTGCAACATATGCGATGAGGTCGATGAACGCAATGCAGCTCTATTGTGGGTCAATTCAAGTACGGGAGAACACGGCATTCTCGCAGGTGGTGTTCGAAATTCCTTCCATGGAATTTGGGTACCTGATATGGGTTACATCTTCAGTGACAACGGTCGTGATTGGGAAGGGGATCATCCTCCTGAAGAAGTCAATTTGCTCATCCCTGGAGAAAATTATGGATGGCCTGATGATGACCCTGATCATCCAGTTCCCGCAGGAACGATTGGACCAATCGTAACTTGGACACCTCATTCAAGCCTCAACAATCTCGCCTACCGACCGCCCAACTCTTCTTTTCCAGGTGGTAATCATACCGTCTATGCCACCGTGTTTGGCTCTTGGAATGCCATTGTTCCCGTCGGCCATGAAATCGTCCGCATCGATTTCACAGAGAATGCAAGCGAGCCCCAAGGTTGGTCATCTGAAACCTCGGTCTTCGCATCCGATTTGAGTGGTCCACTCCCAATCGTTTTCCACCCCAGTGGAGATTTTCTATTCTACACGAATTTTCTTGATGATGGCACGCTCTATGTCATCTCAACTGGTTGATTGTGGGTTAATCATCTTGAATTGCTTTTTCCAAGGTTTCTGCAACACGCTTGATTCGTCTGAATGTACGGTCCGCTTTGGTTAGGACTTTCTCGCAGACTTGGCTCGACTTGGCACCACATAGGCGCCAACCAATCGGCAATTTCCCACCGAGTAAATTTAGTAGAACCATTTGTTGTTTAGGCTCCACACTGACAAAAATTTTCTCACAAATTTCGACATTAAATGAACCTCCTTCCAAGGCTTTGATGATTTTCTTGGCGACTTTTTCATCAATTCTAGACAACCCACCTTTCTTCATCAACCAGTCACTGCCACGTCTGTCGTGTTGGGAATGCAGTGCCGACCACAATGTAACTGGAAGTCGATCAATCCGTGGGATCCGCTCAACCAAACCGGCAGCTCTGAAGCGATCGAGTGTTCTAGTCAATCGAGGCCTTGTAGTACCCCATTGGTCTAGCGCTTCATCCAAAGAAAGTGGTGTATGTGCATTCAACAGATGCTCAAATATCAATCGACCAAGCAGAGGACTACCGTCAGCTGGTCGACGAACTCGGTCCCCAAGCAAACCCAAATCCAGCAAGAATGCGTCCAATTCATCTTGCCCTTCAAGCAATGGTGCTCTGCCTCGAATCTGGATTTGGAACTGCCCATCATCCCTTTTTTCAGATGGAATGTTCATCCGGAAATCACTCTCTGTCATCCACACATCCAGCATTCGAAGTCGTTGTTCCAGAACCAGTCGCGCTTCGTTCGCCATCATCTCAACAGCATTTGACAAGGAACCATTTCGCAGGTGGTGCACGCGCCACCCATCTCGATTGACGGCTGCAGTCAGTCCACATTCGTTCAGTTTGCTCAATTGATATTGGATTGCGGTGGGTGACAATCCTAGTTCATCCCCGAGTGTCTGTGCATCCCAGCCTTGACCGGGTTCTTTCAGCATGAACTCACAAAGAATTCGATGGATTGGTGAGTGAACACCCTCTCCAGTCCAATCGTCTCCAGAACGGCGAACGAATTCTAGAGTGTCCAGTAACCAACTGACCAGTTGATCGACATCGCGAGAGCCCGCAGGTGCGGGTTGCTCAACCAATCGCATGCTCAGCATAGGTCGCAGCCGGAGCATGGGGGCTCAAAACCTCTCCGACGTCAGAAGCGACTCAGACCTAACTATGTCGTTACTCAGCCATTTCCGGATTACTCAGGAAGAGGTCGTTCATCCAACCACTCGTACTCGACTCCAGAGGTTTGCAAACCCTCTAGGTGAGGAGCCAGTTTCAATTCATGGCTGTGAAGAATTCCGCGTCGACGAAGAACCTTGATCGCTGAATGAACGGTTGCCCTTGAACGACCCAATTCACGACTCAATTCTGCTTGACTCTTGGGCTGGGGCTTCTTCATGAGTCGGGCAACTACAATTCGTTGTGCTCCGGAAAGTCCGACCGGCATCATTCGGGCTGCACTTTCCGAGCTGCCAACATTCATCTCTCGCAAAACTTCGATTTGCTGAGGTGCACCCGCATAATGGCAAGAACGTCCATTGACTGGAATCACGGTAATTGAACGGTTGGAAATAAGGACATCCAAGTGGTGTCGTAGGGTACCATTGGCTGCACCCAGTTCTCGCTGCAATTCACGATATGCCAAACCGGGTTGTGCATCTAGAACTTGCAAGATTCTCTGTCGTAGAGGATGTTCCCAAGGGTTGTTTTCATTGGTCGAAATCACACCACTGGCGGCCCAATTCCAAGGCATGGCAGCGCCCAAACTTGCACCCACGGCAGCCACTCCGGCCATCAGCCATGGGCGTTGACGGTGCCATTGCTGTAGCAGTGCCATCAGAATCCTTGGGGGTTCAGTGCTTATTGAAGCAATTGGTCCGGTGTTCGGACAACTCATTCGCCCCGAACTCGAACCATTTCCCAATCTTCCATGCCTGATTGCGGCTCCACCCAATCGGGATCACCGGGGAGAACCAATCCCGACCCAATGGTTGCCAATTCTCCCGCCAATCCTGCATGTGTCTGCAACAGTGTGTCCCAATCAACTGAGCCACTGCGCAATTTTATGCCCAATCTAAGTGCTCGCCATGATCGACTCGCACGAGCATACAATCGAAGATGCAATCGAGCAGAAATTGGCCACCACAAGAGTACGATGAAGGCCATTAGGGGCCAGGGGATGCCCGCCAATAGAGGCAGAATCAAGCTCGGCAATTGCACGTCTTGAATGGGTGATTCAGGTGAGGAAATCAACCAACCAATGGGGATTGAAATCATCAACCACCATATGGGGTATAATACCACGGAACATAGAATTTTCATCGAGCCTAATCCCGATTTATTGGACTCACGCTTGACATATTGGTTGGTAATGACACGCGTCAACATGTATGGGGGGATGGAACCGATGACGGCTCCCCAGGATACTACACCCAACATCCATGAGATCGACCAAATCCAATAGGTCAAGTTCTTGATGAATGCACGCTTTGAAATCCGTTCTTCACGATTTGAGATTTCCCAAGAGCGCAAGCCCAACTGATTCATTTCACCATGATGCTCACGAAATCGGCTTTCAACCCGTTCAGTAAGTTCAGGCTCATGTTCGGATTTGAACTGCCAAGCAGCGCGAACTCGACGTGAGCCCAGAAGAGCCTGCTCATACGGTAGGGGTCCGGATGGGGCTTGACCTTGGTTGGCACGATACACATGTACCATTCGCCTCGCGCGCCAGATGAGTTCGCGATCTTCCCAAGTTTCCTGTGCTTGGTTGCAACGATTCATTTCAGATTTGAGAAG
>DAHO01000055.1 GCA_002498455.1 Euryarchaeota archaeon UBA602 | reverse complement strand
CCTTTCATGATTCCACTGTCGATATCACCCCAAATGCACAGGAATCCAATGGAGACGCCAATCATGGCATAGAGTCGACGCCATCCAATGTCTCTCTGGAAACCGATTGCGCCTTGTCCTGCCGAATGCACACACAGCATTCCGCCAAACAACCATAGTGCTGAATCATCACCGCCGAGTACCAATAACCAAGCCGCTGGAATGAAAATTAGAGCACCGGCAATTCCAGAATTGTTTGAGAACTCCTGCACTTGTTGATCGGACCACTCGTCCCATTCAAAGTCCCACATTTGCCATGAAGCCCATGACAATCCTAGGGATTCAATGAGCATCACAAATCCTGCGATTTCCAAATCATAAATCGTGTAATCGGCAACCACTCTGGCAACCACCCATGCATGGACGACGGGAATCATCAGCAGGATGTTGGCCCAACGCCGCTTGTGTGCATGTTGGGTAAACAAGATGGTGCCCAACAACAAGGCTGCACCGTAGTAGTAAGTATCCGCAATCACTGCGGTCACGATTCCTGTGCAAACAATCACATCGACCAAGGTTTGGCGGTTCTCTTCACTCCAATCTGTACCCGCATTCTTGAACAATCGATTCTTGAGTCGAAGAATGTACAAGATCGCAGTGTAGACAAATGTGTATGTGCCTGCAAATCGATACATTTCCAATACCGACATGTCCCATTCCTTGTATCCAATATTTGCCAACTGCAAAAACAGAATGATACTAGAAATGTAGAACCAAACCATGGTTCCCGTTGCCCAGGCGCCAACCGAAATGGCCAGAATACCTGCCAGAATGAACCAATGAGGTTCAGGAATCAACAGATAAGCTCCCAACAGGATATACACAATCGGTGCCAAATATGGGTGCGAGTGTTCATCAACTTCTTCACCCTTGGCCGCTGAACGACGATCGATGCTCCAGCCCACCAAGGAGGGAGTGCCAATGAGTAGAAGACCGATGCCGCTCCAACGTGGGAGGTCGAACAGGGAATATTCAACGAAATAATCCGGCAACGAAGCCACAGCATCAAGGATTAATTTCAATTCGCCATTTTCCAATTGAAGCATCCAGACCCAAACAATCCAAAAGCAACCCAACAAACCGATTGCAGGTCGTTGGCGATGATTGAATCCTCGAAGTAGTACCAGTGCAAACAACGGAATGGCAAGCAATCCACCCGTGGTGTCTAGGGATGCAATCGCTAGCACACCAATCAATGTGATCGAGCCAGCGACCATGTCCTTCTCCCCTTCTAAACCTCGTCGCCGGAGCGCGAGTTCAACAATCAGAGGACCACCGAGCAGAATGGAATCAAACAACAGATTTCCATTTCCTGCACTTCCGGATGGCTCTAAGTGAAGATACAATGAGAGTGGGAGACCAATGAGGAATAGTAACCACGCGGCTGTGGCCCGAGTTCTGTCATCATTGGGCAGTTCATTGACAACCTCGTAAGTCAAAATTCCAATGGGAATTAACAACAATGCTCCGAGTTCGATTTGATTCGCAAGATCACCACTCCGGGCCAACCCCATGGAAAACAGGAGTAGGGGGGCACACAATCCAATTCTTGCCGCGGGACCAAGTTTGAACGTTGAGGGGGTATTTTTGGTTTTGACAATCCATTTTTTCGTTAAGGCGTCGTACTCGGGTACAGTGGTGCCCAGTGCCCCAATTTTTACAATCAGTTCGCCTAAGTCCACTTCAACATCTCGCAGTCCTCTACCAAGAATGTATAGCAGTAATGCGAAAAACATCGCTTCAACATGAAGATCAATGTGTGACAACTGAGGCAAAGAAAGGCGATTTGCGAGTTCGAGAATCAACACCCCAATTGCAGCAAGTGCTATCTGTCCGGATGCTTCCATCCTCGCCTCATATCCAGCATCGATGGTCCGCTTTGAATCCTGAACCTGTTGCCAAACCAGCCACATCAAAAAGATCGCAATCCCGATCGGCAAATACGGATCAGTACCTGACAACAACTCATTTGACAGTAGAATCATCAGCAGTCCTGCATTGAGCACAGAGTTCGATAATTTGCCTTCACGAACGGCAAAGTGACCAATCGTCACCATTGCAAGAGGAGGAACGGCCAAGAAGTACGGATCAAGCACCAATTCGTCAATCTGACTCCAGCCACCGGCAAACCATGAGAACATGATGCCAATGAACGTCCAATCCGAAACCCAGCGACGAGTTTGGGGTTGTGTGAGCATGTAGATGAAGGCCATGATGCCCAAACACCATGCGATCATACTGCCAGGGTTTGGAATTAACAAGAGAGTGAACCCAAGTCCAATGGGCATGGAAGGGACTCGATTCTGGCGTACAGGCAGGAAAAATCCGACCAACAATGCCAACCAAAGCATGAGTTGTAAGCTAATCCACTCGTGCTGAATGGGGTCTAGGATGATAAATTCAGCATCGATTCCTGCGCCTGTCCATTGACCTAAAATGACAAGGAGAACCAGTGCCACTGAACCCTTTTCAATCATTTTAGTAGAAAGTCCTCGATGCGCTGCAAAGACACCTTGGATTAGAACGATGATAATCAGCATGGAAAGACCTTCGCCGGCCCTCTCTAGGTACGCCTCATAGAGGAAAGGCATCAATGAAGATGCAATGGCTGCGGTAAGGAAAAGTGGACTGCGATCACTATCGACCGCGATGGCCATGGAGATTGTGGATAGACCGATTACAGAGAGAATAATCGGTAACGAACCTGTGTAATAATCTGGATTTGAGATCGCGTAATCAACCCAGATACTGGCACCGGTCGCCATGACTGAAAGTGGTGCTAAAACCATCAACAAACGAGGGACCGTCCCACCATTGACGCGCTTGGTGTAAGACCACAAGCCGATAATTGTGATGCCGACGATGGAGGACTGTACAACTACACCCCAACCCCCGGGCATCCAATCAAGGCTTCCACTTGAACCCTGACAAATCGCAGTATCGGCGAGAAGAGATTGGCAAACAAAGTACAACGAGAAGCGGCTGAACCAATAAGCAAACAAAACCCCGAAGAGCAAACCAAATGCCAGAATATAATCATGAATAATTGACAAGATACCTTGTCGACGGTATTGAATTTCGATCAACACAAAAGACATCGTTGTAGCGAGAATCGAACCGATGGCCAACCATAGGAAGGTCCAGTCACTATCGGTCTCGGAAACCATGAATGTGTAAATGCCAAGTAAGAGCGCAACAACACCACCCCCCAGTGATACAATCATGCCCAATTGAGCATCAGATTGAGACCCAATTGTGCCTTTATTCATCACTGCGAAACCCGGCTGATAGGTCTGTGTCTGCTGCGCCTGTGGCGCGACGCTCCTGAATCGACTTCGGGTAGAATCGTCTTCTGTCATGTCCGAAACGTACTCTGTACACTAGATAATGGATTTCCCTGCCGCTTAGTAAGAAATTTGATTTGACTTAAGTCGGGGTAGAATTCATTATCCGGTTGAACTTGGGCTTTCTATGCAAGTTGTTCATCTGCAATGGAATCGCCCCAAAATGGCGCTTTCCGGCTTTGATGACTTGCTCATTCCCTGCACACGAGTCGAAGTGGTTGCACACCTTTCTGTTACGGATTCCGGTGTTCGTCAATTGCTTCGATGTGATTTCCGAGATGGATTTGGCCCCGAGGACCTTTCTGATTCTGAACACATGACGTTTGAAACCACTCTACACGGAGAAGAAGGGGAGAATCCTGTGGTCGTGTTCAATACCCATCCATTGGCGATTGCAGGTGTTGATTTCCCCGATATTGCAGTTCTACCACCATACACATTCACTGAAGATGGGATTTCGATTACCTTGCGTGGTGTCTCAAGTGGAATCAGCAAATTCTTGGCACTGGCGCGCGAAATCATGCCCCCTGACAAGGTCAAGGTCATCAATGAAGAAGATGGTGAGGATGGACCCCGTTCGCTACTGGGCGAAAAGCAGTGGGAAGTCGTCCAAGCGGCTGTACAGTGGGGCTACTACAATGATCCAAAGGAAGTCTCCATGCGACAAATGGCCGAACGACTCAATATGGCTCGCTCAACACTGGGTGAGCATTTGCACAATGCAGAAGCAACCATCATGAAATGGTTGGTTGAGAACGAGTGATTACTCTTCTTCTTGCCAATTGATTTCTCGGGGATTTCCACCGCTGGTCTTGGCGACGTATGAACAACCCAGCAGAGATAGAATCGCAAGAATCCAAATCATCATTGTAATCTGATCGATATAGAATGCATCAGCGCCAGTATCTAGATTCGCCCAATAGGAGTAGGGTTTGGTATTGGATATGACCAGGTCATTGAAATCCTCTGATTGCGCTTCCGTCATCGAAGAGCTCTGAGAAATCTGGAACACAGGTTGCAAGTCTTCCATGGTCGGATCTACCGCCCCAATCCCACGAGTATCGAGATAGAAGTAGGAGTTCAAGTCCCCAGCAATAGCTGCATTCACCGTCGGTTCCATCTCCATCACAACTTCTCCACCGAAGTAGACGGGCAAGGCGCCAGGGAAAATATCCAGCACGTTTTCTTGTGCAAGCAACTTGGCTTGAATCGGATTTTCCAATGGATCAAGCGTAAATGTGTGCGTTTGAGTTTCGATTCCGTGGACAGAACCGGTACCGGTAATTTCACTGGTTTGAACCGCATACCCACCGAGATTCGCCATTGCAGGCTTCGTCGCATCGTAGTAACTTCCCACCGCACCGGTCTGAACTACAGGGTCTAGGAGGCCGTATGCCGATGCATTGCGTGCAGGTGTCCGCCAGGGCAGATGGATATCGCCATCTTCAGCAATAATCTGACCCGGTTCATGGTCACCTACAGCACCGGTGTACACCGAATATACTGAAGCTGAATCCGTCGAACACGGACCGTCAACATCGATATCACCACAACCAAAGAAGGTCGCGTTCTTCTCTAGAGATACCCACCCACTGAGTGGATCTTCCCAACCGAATAACCACTGATTGATTGACTGTGTCTTGTAGGGGACAACATCGAGGAATTGCTCCAATAATGGTTCGAGGAATTGGTCAAACACAGTGTAACTGAACAACCATCGAAGAGCATTGGCTGAATTGTTGTCGAGGTTGTAGATTTGGGCGACTAAGGCTTCATCCCAAACGTGAACTTCTCCACCAGGAGTTGGGATAAAATTCTCATCCATCGGGACCGAGTAACCCATGATTTCACCATACATGAAGTCCATCGCAAAATCGCCCGTAATCCGGTGCGGACCATCGAATAGGGTCGCAGTCACTTCTGAATCAAGATCGACTACATCCCCATACACCAAGCCCCATGCACCTTGTTGATTGAGCCCCAATGTGATGTATTCGTTATTGATGGGGTCAATCGAACCGAAGGCTTCGTAGAACCATTCGTCTGCATGAATCCAACCTTCCCCTCCAGAGAGAATCATTTCGTATTTGGTGACAGCAGTAAACCAATTTCCTGCCCAATTTTGTACAATACCAATCATGTCTGTGTACCCGAATCGATCGGCGGGATTGAGAGTATAGTCATCGACGACTGCAAACGGATCTTCTAACGCACCCTGAAGAATATTGGTTGAACCACAGAGAATCTTTTGGTTATCACAAACCAGCATTCCAACATTGGTACCGTCGACTACGCCAAATAGCAGATTTTGTAATGTCGGTTCATCGTTGATTGTAACACCGGTCATTTCGTCCAAACGCTCGTTCAATGATTCATGACTTGTGGATTCAAGGTGTGCTCCACCACCATGATTGGTGAATCGGGTATTGATTGCATTGTAAATCGCGTGGTCACGAGCGAATGTTTCTGCATCATCGGCACCTGTATATCCAAACGTGCTCGCACGCGCGAGGGAATTGGCACCATCATCGGGGGCGCCTAAACGGACCATCAGCATGGGACCAATATCACAAGTCAAGGCGATACAAACCGAAGAGTCACCTGGGTCTTTGGCATCATACAACACATGGTGCAAGGAATCGTTATCGAAAACAGAATGGTTCATATCGATTTCAGCGCGAAACGCCTCTTCACCTGCATCTTTGATATCATCGCTGACCCAAATAGAAGGGGCCCTCTCACTCAAATCGACATACAACATGTCGCGGGTGAAGGCACCCTTCACGAATTGTGAACCGAAGTCAATCGCACTGCCAACAGCGCCGATTTTCTGAGTATTGAACAAGATGTTGATATTGGTCAATTGGGTGTCTCCAGACTCTCCACTCAACCAATTGTAGATGTTGTACTCCCGGTATGTCAGCACACCGGATTCAACATCATGATACAGGACCTCTCGCTTGGTGGTCAATTCGTATGTGAATGGACCCAATTGTTCGAATTCCATTTCGGTCTCAGCACCACTCTGTAGTGCAGCAGCATTCGATAGGTTCCAAGCGTAAAATGATCGCTCTGATGTTGCATTCAACCATTCTTCATCCTCCCAGGTCTCATTGTCCATCACTGTTGCTGTGGATAGGGTCTCTTCGGTGACTTCCATGACATAGGGTGAAATCACAACTAGATTGATTCCCATAAGGAGAATTCCAACGATTCCGAGTGCGAGGGCTTTGGCGTTCATGGTACGGCTCGTGCGGGTACGAAGCATAAGCAATCCGCTGGGTGAATGTGGCCTGATATTCAATAGAGAAGATTCAAGCGTAAAACAAACTTGGCAGGGCTATGGAAGAACACATTGAGTATAATCCAAGTTTTACAATGTTGACATTGGCACTGGCACCCGGTGAGAGTGTCAATGCTGAAGCCGGCGCTATGGTTTGCCAATCCGGCGTAGAAATGAAGACCGGAATGAGTGGAGGAGGTGGCATTGGCGGTTTCTTCAAGAGTATGGCGAAATCCGTGTTCACGAGTGAATCATTCTTCCTCAACACCTTCACTGCTGGGCCCTCTGGAGGATGGGTCAGTCTTGCACCTGGCGTCCCAGGTGATATTGCTTGGTTTGATTGCCAACCCGGTCAAAATTTGTTTATCCAAAGTGGGTCTTATTTGGCGAGCACTGCCAACGTCGAAACCGACACCAAGTTCCAAGGATTCAAGGGCATGTTTAGTGGAGAAAGCCTGTTCTTCATTCGGGCATTTACTCAGGCCGGAGCGGGGCGTGTTTACTACAACTCCTACGGGGCTGTAAAGCAAATTCCAATCCAACCCGGTCAGACGGTTACGGTCGACACTGGACACGTCGTTGCATTTACAGATGGTGTCCAATATCAGATTGGAAAAGTCGGTGGAATGAAGTCACTGATGTTTGGTGGCGAAGGGCTCGTCATGCACTTCTCCGGTCAGGGAACGGTTTGGGTCCAAACTCGAAACATTGGTGGTCTTGCATCCATGCTGGCGCCATTCTTCCCAACGGGTAACTGATCTGCATTTCGGCCATCGCCCCTTCGGGCGAATCATCAAAGGTCGTCCGTGACGCGCGTAGCGCGTTCGGCATGTCAATTCACATTCGAGTTCCGATGCTTCCCAGTGCTGGGAAGGAAACGTGGAATGCGTCTGTCAACGAAGAGCAGCATGAACACTTGGTTGAAAGTAACGCGATTCTGTTGGATGTTTTGCGTGACCAAGTTGGAACTCTCGGTGTCAAACGTGGATGCGACATGGGGACCTGTGGCTGCTGTGCAGTTCTCATCGATGGGGAGCCACGATTGTCTTGCCTGTGCTTGGCCAAAGAGGCTCAAGGAACACAGATTGTTACCGTGGAAGGATTGGCTGACGGCCATCATTTACACCCCATTCAGCAGTGCTTTGCAGAAGCTGGGGGCAGTCAGTGTGGATTTTGCACACCTGGTTTCCTGATTGTCAGCGCGGCTCTACTGGATGAAAACCCCGAACCCAGTCGAGATGAAATCAAGTGCGCCATCGAAGGCAACCTCTGTCGATGTACTGGATACCAACAAATTGTCGATGCTGTCGAGATGGCTGCATCAATGAAGCGTAACGGGGCCATACCGCCTAATCCTACCGATCCAAAATCGGACCCACATCCATTGGGGCCTGACGACCCATCATTGCCTCCGGGCAGTTCAAAGTAGGTGCTGAAGATGGCCAAAGGATATCGTCAAGCTCCTGGTAAAAGCGGTGACAAGAAGCGTACGGATGGAAAGCGTGTAGCGGGGCAACAGGATTTCGGAGTCCCAGGGTCTGGTGGCTCAAATCCACATTCAAATCTCCAAGATTTGGACTATGTTCCCGAATCGGTAGGCGGTTGGAAGAAACAGCCCCGTGGCCCTCATGTTCACGACCGACATATCACCGGGATGACGATTGGTAAATCGGTCCCCCTTGTGGATTCCAACTGGAAAGTTACTGGCCAAGCCGAATATGGAGATGACATCCGATTGCAGGGAGAATTGATAGGAAAAATTCTCAGATCACCTCATCACTATGCGAAGATTAGGTCAATCGATGTCTCTGCTGCTGAAGCAATGGAAGGTGTATTTGCAGTAGCGACTGGGCAAGATTCAGTAAACAAGTTCGGAGTTCTTCCTGTAACCAAAGACGAGCATGCAATGGCTCAAGATAAAGTCCGACATGTGGGTGATTTGGTTGCGTGCGTTTGCGCTATTGATGAAGCCACAGCCATCGAAGCCATGAATGCAATCATCGTTGATTATGAAGTCCTTCCAAGTATCCATGATATGGAAGATGGATTGAAGGATTCTGAACATCCAATTCACGACAGGGGTAAATACCACATTGGGGAATCAAATGTTCAAAAACGAGTTTTCCAACAGTTCGGTGATCTTGATGGGATGAAGAGTGCTCCTTTCGTTCATGAATCCGATTGGGAAACTGCTGGATTACACCACGGATTTACCGAACCACATGCAGTAGTTGCACATTGGGATCCAGCAGGAAGATTGACTGTTTGGACACCACAACAAGTACCTCACTATCTCCATAGAGGATTGTCTGCAGTTCTTGACATTCCCATGCACCAGATCAATGTACATCGTACGTTTGTCGGCGGGGGTTTTGGAGGGAAATCCGATCCATTTCCTCATGAAATGTGTGCTGCAATTTTGGCGCGAAAATCGGGACGGCCGGTTCGAATCAACTTTGATCGAGAGGAAGTCTACTGGATTAATCGTGGCCGACACCCCTCTAGGATTCAAATGGGAGTTTTTGCAGATGATGAAGGACGCATCGCAGGAATCGAAACTGACGCTCTAATCGATGGTGGGGCCTTTGCATCATTTGGTCATGTGACGACATACTACAACGGTGTACTCCACACGGCACCTTATGAAATTGGAGCCTTCAATTACACAGGTGCTAGAGTGTGGACAAATAAGCCTGCTAGCGGAGCTATGCGTGGGCATGGTGCAGTGAATAGCCGCTGCGCGGTCGAGGTAGGAATTGATGCGGTTTCAGAGCAAATGAACGTCGATCCAATGACGTTCAGACTTGCCAATTTATTGCCACCCCACAGCCGAACCATTACTGGTTTCAGAGTGACTAGCACTGGGATGCGTGAGTGTCTAGCCAAAGTGCGTGAACAATCGGGTTGGGATGAAAAATTCAGAAACCTGCCATTAGGAAAAGGAATCGGCGTAGGGTGTGGTTTCTTCATTTCCGGCTCAGGACTGCCAATCCATTGGGACCCGGAGAATTTCCCACACGCAACCGTCCACTTGCAGTGTGATATGGATGGTGGTGTCACCGTTCATACGGGTGCAGCAGATATTGGCCAAGGGAGTGATACAGCTGTCGCTCAAGCCGTATCTGAAGTTCTAGCGTTGCCACTGGATATGATTCGAATCCGGAGCAAAGAGAGCGACACAGCGCCCGTTGATCTCGGATCTTATTCGAGTCGCGTGACATTCATGAATTGCAATGCGGCCATCAAGGCTGCATGCGAATTACGCGATAAGGTGATGAAAGCCGCATGGGAGATTACTGGATACAATCCTGACGTTTTGGTCTTGGGGGATAGGCGAATTTACTACAAGCACGACCCCGCTGTGGGCGTTTCTTGGCTTGAGGCCGTACACAAGGCACAGGCTGATGTGGGTTCGCTGATTGCATCTGGTGCATATCGTACGCCTCCCATGGGCGGTGTTCACAAAGGCGCAGCTGCTGGTTTGGCACCAGCCTATTCATTCTCAGCCTACGTTGCCGAGGTTGATGTTGATGTTGAAACTGGGTTTGTTAAGATCACAAAGGCTTGGGCCGCACACGATTGTGGCAAGGCACTCAATCCATTGGCGGTCAAAGGGCAAATCATCGGTTCTTGTCATATGGGCATGGGACAAGTATTGTCTGAGGAGATGAAGTATGGAAGAGATGGTCATCTCATGAATCCTGATTTGTTGGATTACAAAATCATGAGTGTACATGAGATGCCCGATGTGGTCCCAATCATTGTCGAAAGTAATGACCCCGAGGGGCCCTTCGGTGCAAAGGAAGCTGGAGAGGGGCCTCTACTCCCAATCCTACCTGCGGTTTGCAATGCAATATACGACGCCATTGGAATTCGGATTAATGAATTGCCAGTCACACCCGATCGCCTACACAAGCGAATAGAAAAACACTGTAGAAAAATCAAGGTCGATGATCCACTCGATTTGCCTGTACCTCGTTTTGAACCCGGGCCTCTACAACAGGTTCTGGTGGAAAGAGCAGAAGCACATGCCAAGCGAGATCATCTTAGAGATATCCAAGAAGATCGGTCATCCTACGTGAATGGTGTTCTCTTCGGATTCGATCCTGATAAGCCGATGGCGGAACAGAAGGAAGGTTGGAGAGAAGCGGTGGTTCCAACACCCCAGGATTTAGCCGATCCATCCAAGCGAGCTGCCCGAGCTTGGGGGCATGTTGAGCGAAGACATCGAGGTGATGAATGATGCGAATGCCCCCATTCACCCTTCATACCCCTGAGAATTTAGCGAAGGCACTGGCATTGGCCAATGAATTGGACAACTTTGATTGGGTCGCGGGGGGTACAGACCTGTTGCCGAATTACAAGTGGCACCTGAACCCAAAACCGAATGTCATTTCACTAGCCAAAGTGAATGAGTTAACGGCACTTTCGGGTACTGTAATCGGTGCGATGGTTCGTATCCATGATCTAGCGAATAGTGAGGATGCTCACCCCTTGATTCGGGAAACTGCGGCTACGATTGCCAGTGTCATGATTCGCCGCTCTGCCACAGTTGGTGGAAATATTTGTCTCGATACACGATGCTATTGGTACAATCAAACCGAAGAGTGGCGTAGAAGCATTGATTGGTGCCACAAATGTGATTGTGATACTGAGGCAGATTGTCGAGTGATTCCCAATCAAAATACACTCTGTGTGGCCACCTATCAAGCAGATTTGGCTGCCGCATTCATTGCTCTTGACGCGACCATTCACCTTGCCAGTGGAGCCGGTGCACGATCGATGCCATTTGCAGAATTCTTCCAGTTGGATGGTATGACTCGAAACGTGTTGAAACCGGGTGAGTTGGTTACCCACGTCACCCTCCCTGAGGATGCCAAGAATTGGCAGGGGGCCTATCAGAAATTGAGACTTCGAGAAACATGGGATTTCCCAGAGGCTGGTGTCGCAGCTGCATGGAAACTCGAAGGCGGAAAAATCACTGGATTGCGAGTGGCAACCACCGGATGTGAGAGTATTCCTGGAGACCACTCGGAATTGGCAGAGACTGCAATTGTTGAATGGTCTGGAAAGGACAGTATTCGTGAATTAGCAGATGGTGTCAGAAAGGCGGTAAAGCCCGTCAGTAACACGTATTTCCCACCTGCATATCGGCGTAAGATGCTGCGTGTTCTGACACGAAGAGCTCTCGCACCGCTTGAACACCTATGAGCGAGGCATTGATGCCGGATGAGCGCTACGAACCATCATGCAGCGCGCATGGGTTGGAGTGATTCTATGCACCATCGCTCTGTTCGGTTTGCCTCAAGGTTCTGTAAACGCTCAAGAAATTCCCACTCCTGTTGGATGGGAAATGGGGCTTGTTTACACGGATGGAGCCTCTGAAGACAACCCGTTTACGCTGGAGGAGGGTGAAACCACGATTCGATTTTGGATTCGGAATGATAATTTGGCAGGGGACATAGACGTCGCTCTTGACTATGATTCATCTTCGAGTGCGACCTTGACTGGAGAGGAGACGGTCACAGTGGGTAGTGCATCCAATGATACATTCACCCTCAAAATCTCAAATCTTGACCTTTGGAGTATTCCTTCAGGGACCACCTACGATTTTGAGATTGAAGGACAATTAGTATCGTGGGGATTGGCACCTATTGTCGCCCCAGTATCAAATCAGAATATCGACGGAGAGGTCACGGTTCCCGAATTGTATCGATGGGGGGTTGAAATCACCGAAATTGAACACACCATCAGTGCTGGTACCGAATTTAATCTACAAGTTGATTTCAGAAATATCGGCAATACCGCCGATAAGTTGCAGAGCGTAACGATTGAGGATGATTGTCCTGTGCTTACCTCTGATGATGAAAACTGGTTTGATAATGGCCTCGAAGGACCATTGATTCAACCATCAGAAACGATTTCCTCTACGATTGTATTCGATGCATCCTCAACGCATCCAACTCGACTTTGTGAAATTGAAATCACAGTCCGCTCCACTGGGGTTGCCAATGGTGGTTTGGGTGACTCGTCAAACAAGGGTGAAACCGTGGTCAATGTTGAAGCACGACCTGTCGGAGCCCAGGTTGATCAAGATGAGGCCGATGTTGGAGACAATGATGGTCCACAAAATCAGGACCAAGTGACCCGTGACAATTTCTTGGGATTCCCGAGTCTACTCACTCCGCTTGCCATCGCTTCTGCAGCGTGGTTCCAGAGTCGTCGAAATTGAGTTTTTTGGGTATATTTACCCCGTTCGTGCGATGGTGTGATTTGGAAATGATACGGAAAGGGTCATCTTGAAACTCCTTGCAAAACCCAAATTTGACCATACTCGTCATGCAGCAACCTATATTTGCAGAATGAGATTGCCAAGAGCGTCGCTATGGTGTAGCCTGCGCTACACAGCGTACAAGGGGGAGGCGAAAGATGGCAGACGAAGAGGGTGAGCGAAGTCGCTTCGGCCTTTACATCGCATCCTCTCTGGTCATCATTATGCTGATGACTCTCGCTCTACCCATGGCCTTCTCTGCCAACAAGGAAACAGCCTATTCTGCATACGTAACCGATGCGGATGATGAAGGGATGCGCTTGGCACAACTCAATATGATGGCTGACTCTTTGGGAGAAAGTGGAGAGGACTACACGATCGCCAATACAATGTCCACGCCGATGTTGGTCAATGATTGGCAAAACCCGCATCGAACCATGCTTACCATCATTGCACCTGAGAAGCCGATTGATGAAACTGAGGCGAACAAAATTCACGAATTTGTCACTGAGCGAGGTGGCAAAGTCATCATCGCTGCAGACAATACCAATGCGAACCGTGTCGCGGCCAAATTCGGTGTCACCTATTTCGATGACCCCATGTACGATATCGACAACTACTGGGATGAATTCAACGAAGAAGGTGTAGCCAACCCACCCAACGCGAAGAACGTGTGGAGTTTGGCCGCAATCCAGCAATCCTTGGCCGACCCCGATGGTGATGGTGTGGGCGTCATGTCCGAATCGGAACAGCGCCAAGGTTGTGAGGCGTCACAACTGACCCAACACGAATACAACGGTTGCCGAATGCCCGTAATGTTCCGACAACCAACCGGGATGAAAGTTGAGGATAACTGCCAAAACATGGAGCAAGAATGTGATGTGAAAGTATTGGCTCAGGCCAGTGTTTCTGCATTCATTGATGTTGCAGGAGACGGAGATGCTGGAAACGAAATGAATCCAGCCCCAGGTGATTTGGCCTTGGTAATCCGTATTGACTTCCCCGGAATTACCGCTAAGGACTACAAGAAAGATAGTCCAGGTTCTCTCTCAGACATTGATGTAACCGGTTCCATTCTCTTTGTCGCTGATCAAACTGCATTCAGTAACCGACTTTGGGACATTGAGGAGGCCGAAGCCACGGGCATGAAGAATGAGTGCGATGTCGGCGAATCCTCTTGCTGGCAAGGTCGTTTGACGGGCAACTCACTTTGGTCCGGAAACGAACATTACTTCAAGGCCGTCATTTACTCAATGATGGAGTTTGACAACCAAGAATTGTCAGGTACAGTGAAGTATTCGCATGAAAATTTCCACATTGTATTTGATGAGAGCCGACACGTAACCGGTGTCTTGAGCGCACCATTCACTGATGCCATGTCGACCATCGTTCTCCTCACCAGCGATGCTTTCCTGAAATGGCTCATTATCCTCAACATCCTCCTTCTGCTCCTTGTCGCCATCATGGTCGTACCCGAGAAGCCCAATTGGAGACATGTATTCGATTTGACTAGATTCCGTGAAAGACCCGAAAAGGTAGACCCCGGATCTTATCGCCAGCGCGTCCGCGAAGCTTTGATGACCAAGGTGCGGATTTTCAATGATTTAACTCGAGACGAAATGGCCTTGAAGCCACCTGCTGAAGTCCAAACGATGATCGGCAACCCTCGTCTTGTGGAATTGGCTTACAGCCAAAACCGAACCTATTCCCCCGAGGAGCTGCGAGAGTTGCTCCAGACAATCCGTCGATGGGGGAAAGAGCAGTGACATTTGTCACTAAGAAAAAAGGAGAGTGAAAAGAATGCAAGCACCACCGCCACCCGGCGGAGCACCCGTAGCCCCGGCCGCACCTGCGGCCCCTGCGCCGGCACCAGCCCCTGCACCAGCCCCTGCACCCGCAGCGCCAGCACCAACACCAGCGCCTGCACCAGCGGCCCCTGCACCGGCTCCTGCCGCCCCGCAGACCCCGAGACACCAGAGCACACCAGAAGTTCGCGAGAGACTCGCAGCTGTCGGTGCAATCGCCCAAGCGATTAGCGCTGAAGTGCAAAAAGTGATTATCGGTAAGAGCCACGTGATTGACAACGTTCTGGTCAACATCCTCTCAAACGGCAACCTGCTGTTCGAGGATTACCCAGGACTTGCAAAGACGTTGATGACGAACACCTTCGCTGATGCACTCGGTTGTGACTTCAAGCGTGTTCAATTCACGCCTGACCTGCTACCTGCAGATATCACGGGAACGAACATCTATGATGCAAAGAAGGGTGAATTTACATTCAAGCCCGGACCAATCTTCTGCAATCTACTCTTGTCTGACGAGATCAACCGTGCGCCTCCCAAGACGCAGGCTGCTCTACTAGAAGCCATGCAAGAAAAGCAGGTGACCATTGGTACCGTGACTCACAAACTACCCAGTCCTTTCCTGACCATGGCAACACAGAACCCTGTCGAACAGGAAGGAACCTACCCCCTACCTGAAGCTCAGTTGGACCGATTCATGTTCAAGATGAGCGTTGGTTACCCAGACCGTGCGGATGAAGACGAGATTTTGGCACGACGTATCACTCGAAAGAAGGATGCTGTCGATGTCGATGTCATCACAGACCCTGCACGCGTGGTTGCCATGCAGCAGGCCATCGAAGACGTCTACGTCGACCCGGCTGTCCGCATGTACATGGTTGAAATCGTCGCACGAACGCGCGAAGACCCACGTGTTCTCGTCGGTTCATCACCACGTGGTTCACAAGCACTGCTCAAGACGAGCCGTGCCGCGGCTGCCATGCGCGGTCGTGACTTCGTAACCCCCGATGATGTCAAGGCTGTAGCGCCGCTTGCGGTAAGCCACCGTCTAATCCTCAAGCCTGAACACCAGATCAAGGGTCTGGAGCAGCAAGAGGTCATCGAGGCCATTCTACGTGAAGTACCTGTACCCACCGTTTGATTGGAGTCTGAAACCTACCGCGTGAATAGGAGGAGTTTACCATGGCATGGAGTCGTAAGTCGGCAATGTTCGCGAGTCTCGCGACAGCGTTGTACTTGCTTGGCCTAGTGTTGCGAAATTCGCAACTGGTCACCGTCGCCGTTGTGTTCCTTTCATTCCTGACATGGGCCGCACTTCGTGCAGCCCATGCAGATGTCGCGGCCAGTGGAAGGCGAATTGACGAAGACGAGGATGCCGAAGAAGCACCTGCTCTTGCATCGCTTTCAGCCATGCGGAAGATTTCAGCAGCACGAATTTTTGAGGATGGTGAAATTCAAGTCACCCTTCGATTACAGAATCATTCCCCACTCTCCAAGATTCTGGAAGTCAAGGACACCGTGCCCGAAGTCATGCGCATTAAGGAAGGTGCAAATTACATCCTCATGGAACTCGGCCCTCGTCGTGAGACGTTGATTGAATATACAGTTGAATGCCCTCTACGTGGGTTTTACACACTTGGTCCTGTCAGCATTCGAGTACAGGACCCGTTTGGTTTGTTCCACAAAGAAAAGGAAATTCACCTGTACGATGATTTCCTTGTGTTCCCGAAGACCGAGGATCTGAAGGATGCCTTTGTCAAGAGTCGTGTACCCAAAATTTTCACGGGTGCAGTCAACATTCGTCAACCCGGCGAAGGTTCGAATTTCTACAACCTACGCGAATACATCCCCGGTGACCCTATGCGTAAGGTGAACTGGAAGGCATATGCTCGTCAAGGTAAGATGATGGTGAACGAATTTGAGCGTGACGCAGTCAGTGATATCATCCTGATTGTAGACAGTCGTGCTATCGCGGAAACTGGACCTGTTAGTCGAAATTCTCTGGTATACAGTACCCGGGCAGCTGCCAGTCTGGCTCAATATTTCCTTAGTCGGCGAGACTCAGTTGGTCTGGTCATCTATGGAAATGAAATCAACAGCGTTGATCGAGATACTGGAAAGAAGCAACTGTACGTATTGTTGACAAAACTCGCAGGTGCGGCCGCCAAGGGGAATACCCCCCTCCAGGTCGTCACAAATCGAATCATGCCGCACATTAACAAGGGAAGCCCAATCATCATCCTGAGCCCCTTGGAAGGTGACCCGACGATGGTCAATGCGGTGCGAGATTTCCGTGCGCGGGACTTCGACGTCACTGTTTTGAGTCCTTCAAGCCTAGAATTCGAGTTTGATGCCAGACGATTGGATCGGACCGGTTACGAAGTCATGAAGACTGAGCGAGATATTCTGATGACTGAGTTGCGAGGCCTTGGTGCCTTTGTCATGGATTGGGAGCCAGACATGCTATTGTCAACTGCGCTTGCAGGCGCAAGAGGATTCTGAGGTGAAATCATGGTTGCTGGAAAATCTGCAGATACCGCTCACCTATACGAAGGCAAAACCGTCCGCAGCGGAGCCCCATCTCGGAAGAAGTTGGCTGGCAAGATGTCATCCAGCGGTAGTGAAGTCCCCAAGGATGCAATTCCTGAAGTTCACATTCCAACATTTGTTGAGAGTCTCTTTGGTGGCCCTCTCGTTCCAAAGATGAAATTCCTACCAGCCGATCGTATGGTCCAGACCTTGCAATTGGTTGGCGGAGGACTGATGATGTTACTCGCGGTCTTGACTTACTTGGTCACACCTGCTGACGGTACGTTTTGGAATGGATTTGCACTATGGATCGGATTTGATGCTCTTGGACAAATTCTGCACCTGCTGATTGTAATTGGTGCACTGGGTGCTGGATTCTATGGGATTTTCCGCAGAGATGCGCGTGGATTGATGGCATCATACGTCCTGTTTATTCTGATTTCGTTGCGTTTTGCCGCATCGAAGGACACATTCGATACCGGTGTACTTTCTGAACTTGGAGAATTTTGGACAAAACAACTGATTGTACTCTACGCTGTCTCATTGGTCATGTACATGGAGGTCACCAATGGAATCATCCGATTCTCGATGCTCGACACGAGCATTCGTACCGGAGAAGTCTACGTGATGAACGTGAAGAAGGTCCTCAGCCGTTATCACGTCAGTTTGGTCGTCACACCCGTGATTGCCGCAATTGTCGCTTCGGCTACACTTTTGATCAATGTGATTATCCCTTGGTTTTTCCAAATCTTTGACGAAGAAACCTCTCTTCGCCTTGAACAATCTGTGGAACTAACCAGCGTGTATGGTGTCGCATTGGGAACGATGTTTGTCTTCGTACTCGTTGCTAGTGTATTTGCAGCGAACATCCCGCTCCGAATTCAGCAGTGGCGTGAATCTGCTGATGACTGATTACTGCGACAATAGATCGAGTGCAGAACAAAGTGTCTGCAAGGCCCACTCAGTTTGAGTGGCTGGAACCAACGCATGAATCGCATGAGGACGAGGTTCTTGTTCACTGAATTGAAAATCAATCCCTGAAGATTCCGCATGTTTGGCAATGGTCCCCCAGATGTCACAATCATCCCCAATGCCTTCTCCAACGAAACACAAAATTGAGACAGAATCACCGATTTCGGGCGTAGGCAAACTTGGTTGGTCCGACAAAATTCTCCGAGCACGGGCTGCCATTCGGCTGGAAATCAGCAGACGGACGTTACCAGGTTGCGCATGAATACTCGAAACCCGTATTCTTGCTCGGGCGAGAGCAGACATCGCATCAGTGACACATTCAGTGAGGGAGATGGCACCTGATAGAGACCATGAGAACTGAACTTGACGCGGTAGACAACCCACCGCGCGGACGCATGGTGATTCAAGACGAATCGAAGGACCAATAATCGTCCCATCATCTTCAGGGCTATGCAACGGCCTGAGATTCAGTGGAACTCCCAATTCGCGGAGAGGTTCAACCGCTGAAGGATGGAGCATTGGTTGACTAAACACTGCAAGTTCTGCAGCTTCGGTATAAGATAGGTTGGAAAGATTCCGAGCAGGTAGTGTCCATCGAGGCGACAATGCCAGTACACCTTCGACATCTCTCCAAATGGTGACACTGGAGGCATCAACTGCCGCCGCCACTGCTGTTGCTGTGAGATCAGAACCGCCACGTCCCAGCAAAGCAAATCCAGTTTTAGTCACTCCATACCATCCCGTTATGACCGGAATGGAGCCTGATGGAAGTTGTAGTGATTCTTTGGTTCGTGCAGCATCCACACGGGCATCTTCACCTCGACCAATGAGACGGATACCGATGTCTTCCGACCATGCAGGAATCGCGGGAATACCGCGAGCATCTAGAGCCGCGGCAATTGCCAAACTTGAGAGACGCTCCCCACATGCAAGCGCATCGGCTCGAACTTCAATATCAGGCAATTCTCGATACGATTCAAGGCAACTGGATAGATGATGAAGGGTATCGGCAAATCGAATACACCAAGGGGATGTTGCGATTTCAGGAACTCGCTCAAGATGTTCCAACTCAATCGAGGCTGTAAATGCCTCATTTGGGGTTGTTGACTCAAAATCGATCTGCTCAATAATTCGATCAGTGATTCCGCGGAATGCGGAAACAACCACGACTTTCTGCCCGTCTGACTCGCGAATCCTTTCGACCACTGCATCGATATCTTCCACAGCAGATAGGCAGGAGCCCCCAAACTTGTGGACATGGATAGTCATCAGATTTCCTCCCGCATTTGGATCAAATCTGCAATCACCAATCGACATACTGCTTCAACCACAGGGGCTGCGCGGGGAGCCAAAACTGGATCATGACGCCCACCAATTTGCAATTCGCGCATTTCTCCTGAAGGAAGGTGAAGTGTCGTCTGAGGAAGGGCAATTGAACTGGGGGGCTTGAAATGTACACGGATG
This sequence comes from Euryarchaeota archaeon UBA602, assembly GCA_002498455.1. Lineage (GTDB taxonomy): Archaea > Thermoplasmatota > Poseidoniia > Poseidoniales > Thalassarchaeaceae > MGIIb-P. Next base: position 3,809 of record DAHO01000055.1, on the reverse strand, counting down.
CGTAATGGGGCACCCGTCGACATTCCACCGAGGGCTCCATCAGCATCCTCTCCAAGCGGAGTCCCTTGTGGACCCCAAGCATCGTTATGCTCAGAACCCTGCATTGTGACCGCATCCCTTCCACGGCCAAACTCCACTCCACGGGCCCCGGGGATGGCCATTAGTGCCCGTGCAAGGGCAGGTTCCAGCCCTTCAAACCAAGGTTCACCCACACCGATGGGTACGTTGAAAATCCGTGATTCAACGGTAGAGCCGATGCTATCACCTGCTTTTCTTAGTGATTTGACCAATTCAAGCATTTGTTTCGCCGCATCGGGGTCATTGCAGTTTAGAACCGCACAGGCTTCACCTTCAGGCTCAACATCGAAAGCGGCTTCAATGGTTCCGATTTGACTGCAGTGGGCCTGGACCCGTACATCACCGAGTGCATCGCGGGCGATTGAACCGGCTGCAACCAAACCCAATGTTAGTCGACCAGAATTTGCACCACCTCCTCGAAGGTCTGCTGCTCCGCCCGTTCGGGTCGCCTCAGGTAAGTCGGCATGACCGGGACGGGGTTGGTTCGGAAGAAATCCATAATCCCTGGATTTTGCATCTTTATTTCGGGCTAGGAGTAAAATCGGGTATCCGGTCGTCTTGCCTTCATACACACCGGAGAGAATTTCGCAATCATCAGGTTCGGCTCTTGCAGACAACAATCGTCGACCCGGTCGACGGCGCTGTAAGTCCTCTATGAGTGAGGCCACATCTACAGGGACACCAGGGGGAATCCCTTCCAAAAGGGCCCCTACGGCTGTTCCATGGCTTTCTCCGAAGAGTGTAACGCGAACGGAATCGCCGAGACTCATGCCCATTGAACAACCTCAGGATGCTGCGCGACGAGGGTCTTGCCCTTATGCCTCACTCGTACGGATGCTGGTTTCGATGATCTCCCAGTTACGAGGACCAAGGGTTTGTTTGACGCGTCGAACGGTCGCCTCTTGGCTTGAGGGGATGATGAGAAAAATGGCTGGGCCCGAACCCGTAATGGATGAAACGCGGCTACCCAAGATACCCATGTCATTGCAGGTTTTGCGACCTAAACTGTCTCCTAGCGCAGTAGCGACAGCGCGACCGTTGTGAACCATGGCATTGAAAATTTGCTGTTGTTCAACCGATGTGATGGCTTGCTGGAATTGACCTGCAGCAAACTGGAATCGCTCTGGATCAGGTTGTACTTCACGGGGTCCGCGATCAACAACCAGTACTGTCCAATCATGTGCATTGGGGATTTCTCCTTGCATCAGTACACCCTCCGCAGCCGGGACAGAAGGATCGACAACTTTCCAACCGGGTTCAACAGCCGACCAAGAATCGTCAACTGAGCCGGTCATGGAACAACCGCAGGCCAACTGTGCCGCGGTAGAGATGTCAACCATCTCGTGATGCTCAAGAGTGGTCTCGGTCGCATCACAAAGCGCTCGGATGCATGCGATTGCCAATGCTGCACTCGACTTAAGTCCTCGACCTGTCGGAATGTCAGAACGAATCGCCCAGTGCAACTCTTCTGCTTCGGGTAGGGAATGACCCGTCGATGTCCAAGCTTCCATGACCGCAGGTAGCAAACCATGGGGGTCTTCGGGCTCCTTTTTCACAGGAGTGTCTCTCAATTGTACACGAGTTGATAATTCAATACTCAATACCGAGCCGTAACCAGCGCCTAAGGCATGGAGAATACTGATGCCTCCGTGACCTTTACCTCGCCCCAGTACTGCCATAATGACCCCGCCTTAGCGCTCCTCAACTCCTGAGAGGATGTTCTTACCGATATGTCTAGCGCTTGAATCTACTTGAACAAGAATCGGATCTCCAACATTTAGAGAGGTGACTGATGGCATTTCGCCCGTTGAAGAAATCAGACGAACTGTTTCCGCCTGTTGAACAAAGGTTTGTCCAATCGTCCCTGTTTCTTTGTGCTCGAATCGGATGATCAAAAATGGACGAGATTCTATCTTCATACGGCCGACGATGGCTTCATCGACCACTCCGTTCGAATCGCAAATGGCGACCGCATCACCGGCCACCAATTCACTGAGATACTTGGTGGTCCCATCGGCCATCAGAACGTAACCGTGAACAGCACCTGCATTGATTCGGAAGGGGCGAGGGGGGACGAATTCGCTATCCAAGGTCTCCCCATGAATCAGGATGAGGGCGTTCGATGATGAACCGACGAGCAGACCTTGACCGACCTCAAGAACTGAGGTGAGATCTACACACGCACGATCACCAAAACCACCGTCTTGAATCTCGGTGATTTTTGCCGTGACGATGCCCGAATCACCCTCTACAATTTCCTCGCCTTCAGAACATGTTGCCAAACGTTCAGCAGCGATGATTTGGGCTTCGGCCCAAATTTCAGGATTGTTGGCGGGTAAAAGAAGGGCATCTACACCGGTTTGTAAAGCAAATGCTGCTCCTCGTATCGCTTGGTTTGAGTCGATGCGAGCGACCAACTTTGTCCCCGTACCTTGCGATGCTGCCACCAGATTTTCCAAGGGAATCATTTGCCAATCCCCAGTGGTGAGTAGCACCCAAGAAACCATTCCAACCATCGATTTTGCAGCATCCTGTCCTTCGGAATCGTCAACATCAACATGTACACCGACTGAATTTGTCGATGCATCCAGAATTCGACCATCCTCGCAGGCAAAAAGTGGCGAATCGACCCATTCGGGAATGGCATCACCTGCTGCGAGAAGGACGCGATCCGCTGGATGGGGCTCAAGGGTACCGTGACGAACGCTTGCAGCATCCAACCACAATTCCATGCTCTCACCTATGCACCATGAATGATTTCGCGTAATTGACGGATGCATGTGGCAGGATCTTTCGCTCCAAAGACCTGCCTGCCCATGCACACACCCGCACCACCAGCTGCAATCGCATATCGAACCACTTCGAGGGTTTCAGCGAAATCGCCACCTTTGGGTCCGCCAGAAATCAAAACAGGAATGGGCACCGCTTCGCAGACTTTACGGAAACTCTCGGCGTTTCCTGTCCAAGGTACCTTGACAGCATGACAGCCCAACTCGTATGCTACACGTGCTGCGTGGGCGACTCCACCGGTGATGTCGTTGGGTAAGGTCACGAGGTTGGGTCCACGAGGATAGACCATTCCGAGTACAGGCATATTTTCAGCATAAGCTTCAGTTGTGAGGTTACCCATGTCAATCAACATCTGCGGCTCTTGCTCGTCACCGAGGTTGATTTGTCCGGAGACGGCGGTGGCACCTCGAGATTTAGCCTCAGAAGCGTTCGCTACCTTCACTTTCGATTGAGAATGAAGGCCGCCATGCGCGGTCGATGCCGAGATATGACAAACGAACCCATCCCAACCTGTCCGAACCGATTGCTCTGTCAAAACACCCTTCTGGCAGACGATGGCATCCGCACCACCTGCAATGATTGCGTCAACCACCTCATTCATTCGATTCAGACCATCTTCCGGATAACCGGATAGCCCATGGTCCATCGGAATCCAAACACCGCGACCGTTGGGCAATAAGCGTTCGAGGCGAGTGGAGAGTTCTCCGCTCATGAATTCCCCCAATACTTCTTGCTTTTGAGCGTTTGTCGACCCGTAGGGTCGACTAAAAATCCAAATCGACAATCACTGGAGCGTGATCACTGACCACCAAACCACCTTCACGCATCACAGATGCCCGCTTCAACAATGGTGCAGCCGCTGCATTGCCCAATACGTAGTCAATTCGCCAACCTCGATCTTTCTCACGAGCTTGGCCTCGGTTGGACCACCACGAATAGGG
>DAHO01000103.1 GCA_002498455.1 Euryarchaeota archaeon UBA602 | reverse complement strand
TTGTCGGGTTCTTGGTTTCCACGCAGATGATTCGCCACACCTTCCAAGTGTCCTGCCCCAATCACGGCCAATACTTTCCCTCTTGAACGAAGTCTTTGGATACTGGCGGCGAGAAATTCATCTCGCTCATCGATCAGTACCTCTCCCGCTGCAGGTGCAACCTCTCGCAATTCATCCATCAACTGTGTAATCAAATCGGTATTCTCTAGCAGTTCATCGACACTAACTTCGTCACCCGTAGACTCTTCTTCAAACAGAACTGCCATCAGTACCTTTCGCTTTTCACTGAAGCGCATCTTCCGCCAGGCCCGACGCAATGTCGTCTGAATGTCACGGTCAACGAGGGCCACTTCCTTGTCCGCTTCAGCAGCGGCTTGAATCGCTGCCAGGAGATCTGTTCCGGGAACTTCACCTTCTTCTAAGCCCATTTTTCGCTGCTCGATGGCGAGCATTGATTGGAACAGTACCAGAGGAGCTTTTCCTTCTCTTAGCACCTTTCCAAGCGTCTCATTGTCAAATTTATCAGGTTGAGTCAATGCATCCAATCGACCTTTACACAATTCGACAGCCACGATATCTGGATCAAATTCTGCAACCGCTGTTCGAGCGGCTTCAGCACTGGTTTTCGAAATGTGAGCGGTTCCGAGCAAACGGAGATTCTCATCGATATCAATGGTCGTCAAGCGTCGACCTCCGGCCGCAAAGTCGCCAAGGTGATGAGCAAATCAGCGTGTGCTTGCACATCATGCACACGTAAGATGTCAACACCTTCCAGCATGGCGTGAGCTGCCACAGCGAGCGTCCCTGACAATCGTTCTGAAGTATCGGTTCTACCCAAGAGTTGGCCGAACATCGATTTTCGACTAACGCCCCACAATATGCTATAGTTTGAATCACTGCGAGAATGTAAGAGTTCTAAATTATGCGTCAATGACTTGCCAAAACCAATGCCTGGATCCAAGCAAATGAGTCCCGGTTCATGCCCACCTTCAACCAATGCTGCAGCGGTTTCTTTGAGCGAATCATAGACCTCTTTGTGAACATCATCGTATTCTGGATTTTGTTGCATATTGCCGGGTTCCCCTTGCATGTGCATGACACAAACGGCACAACCTTGTTCGAGTACAAGATCGGCCATTTCGGGGTCTCGCAAACCGCTGACATCGTTGACCATATTGGCGCCGGCCTCAAGGGCGGCACGGGCGACTTCGAATCTGCGGGTGTCAATCGAAATCAATCCAGAAGGGTTGGCTTTGCGAACCGCTTTGATGACCGGAATCACTCGTTGCATCTCTTCTTCAGGATCGATGGGTTCGGCCCCGGGTCGAGTGGATTCTCCACCGATATCGACCCAATCGGCGCCATTTGTCCACATTTCCATGGCCCTCTCTACCGCAGAATCAAGATTGACTCTAGAGTCGGCATGAAAGGAGTCAGGGGTGATATTGAGGATGCCCATCAAGCGACAACGCCCATCCGGGCGGCGGCGGAGAAAGGGTCGCAAGTCGCCCATGTAGGCCTCCGTTGGAACGGCATGGTTTATGATGTGTGGAGAGGGCGTTGGCCCCGTGGTGGGCGAAGGTAATTCCGAAAGCATGGCACTTGTGCCACTCGAGGATGCTGACGGTTCCGTTCCTGATTCGGGCTCCGATGAACCTAGCATCCCCAGTCGTGAAGCCTTAGAACTGGCAGATTCCATTCTTGAAGAGCGATTTGATACGAGCGATTTCGACCGACCTGATGCCATCCTACATGTTCGGCGTGAAGTCGGCAAGATGGTCTTTGAAAAAGCGGTGGCCTCAGGAATATTGCTCATGCTAGTCGCATTGTGTTGGTGGCTTACCATCTCCGTATTCGGTTCCCAGTTGGGATCAGAAGATGCGACTCTATCTCTAATTTTCAGTATGAACTACAAGTGGGTCGCAGCGGTGGTACCGATGTTGGTCTTCGGTGCAACTGCGCTGATGAAGCTCTCGCGTGAGCGGCGTCAACCATGGCCGGGATTTGCGGCAGGTGCCATGTTGATTCTCGCCCTATTCATGGCCATTGAACCGATTGGCCACTTGGCCTTTGGTGGCGCACCTGCAATCATGCTCATCCATTCTGCCCGGCTCATCGTCCTCGGTGTAATGGTATACTACAGTGCAGCCATGTTCATTGATTCACTCTTGCTTCGCTGGGTCCATGATTTGTTGGAGATCGGCATGATTGATGTCTCTCTCTTGGGTGAGTCCGGCACCGAGGGACAGGCTGAAGAAGCCGACCTCTTGGCTTGATGCCGTGCGACCCGAAATTACGGTGGTCCGTCTGGGCCATCGACAGCAGCGTGACAAGCGGATTACCAGTCATCTCGGTTTGACTGCAAGAGCGATGGGTGCCAGTCACTTTGTCCTCTGTGGAGACGATGACGAGAAGGTGCTCGATACATTGGCAGATGTGACTGAAACCTTCGGTGGCCAATTCACGGCAGAGTATCAAGGCAAACCTCTAGGCTACCTACGTCACTTCGCAAAACAAGGTGGGCAGATTGTTCACTTGACAATGTATGGAGAAGATTTTGAGTCGGCCACTCCAAAGATTCCAACCGATGCACCGATTGCAGTTGTCGTCGGTGGGGCAAAGGTACCCGGTGAGATTTACAAACTAGCGAAATACAACATTGCTGTGGGACATCAGCCCCATTCTGAGGTCGCTGCACTGGCCCTATTCATGTCTGAATTGATGGGTGGTGTGGCAGGTGCTGAGCAATTTCCTGGCGCCCGATTAGAGGTCAAACCACACCCCTCAGGGAAGGTCGTAATCGACCATGAGGAAGATTCTGACACGAGTCAATGATTATAACCGGATTTCATAGACAACCTTAGGGTGCGAAGGTGACGGTAACAGGGGGCTTCTCTCCCGGTTCCGGCCAATCTGGTGTTTCAAAAGCCTTCATTGCGCGTGATGCGGCAGATTACCTCTTGCCGGGTGGACCTGCTCAAAATCACCCTGAGGCCTCGGGGCGTGGTGTTTTACTCCTCGCAGACGGTTCGCGACATGAGGGTGATTTGTTTGGTGCAGCGACGATTGCTGAGGGCGAATTGGTGTTCACCACGAACATGACGGGTTACCAAGAATCACTCACGGACCCTTCCTTCGCTGGTCAAGTGCTGACATTTACTTGGCCGCTACTCGGCAACTATGGGATTGCACCTGGGATTTCAGAATCGGCTGGAGTTTGGCCCCGCGGAGTGGTCTGCCGGGAGTTGATGGTGGAACCTGATCATCGCCATTGCATCGGCACAGTTCACGACCTTCTCCTCGCTCATGGTGTTCCTGGAATTTCTGGGATTGATACCCGCTCAGTGACTCGCCGCGTCCGTGAATATGGTGTGATTTTGAGTATCTTTGGCCCCATTGAGAAAGAAGCCGAAATGACTGAGATTCTGAAGAACATGAAGTCTCCGGACTTGGATGATCTCGC
>DAHO01000064.1 GCA_002498455.1 Euryarchaeota archaeon UBA602 | reverse complement strand
CAAACGGTACACCCTTGTCAGGTTTGATTGCCTCTCAAAATCTTGATTTTCCCATTCTTCCAATGGATGAGGTGTACCGAATTAGAGTCGAATTTGGAACCACAAATCATCAACTCACTCCGCGCATTCTTGGTTTGCATTCTGGTGCAGTTCGAATTTTGAGTGGTATGGACGGGACCAACGGATGGTCGATTCCGCATATTCTTACTCAAGACAATGTCGAGGGGAACATTACCAATCCGACTCTGAATACTGTTCGAATTTCAGGAGTGTCTGCATACGGGGATGCCCCTATTGAAGAGATATCCATCATCGCTGAATCGGCCGGAGCTTTGTACCAACTTTGGGATGGACAAGGTACCTTACTCGCTAGCGGTGTTTTAGGCAATCAGACAGTTTCTCTAGCACATGCTGCAGTCACGATTCGATTGTCAATAGATCTACAGCCTGGAGGCTGGGTCCGTCACGCCTCGTTCATCGGTGAACTTGGTGCACCGATGAATACCGGAACTCTTGACGTGGGTGGGGATGGATTCGTGGATTGGACTTGGAATAGTGTTCAAGATGGGGCCTTCGGTTGGTTTGATGGACACCATCTGCAACAGAATACTCCCCTCTCTCAATGGACAGTTCATGGCAATACATTGGACCAAGGCGTCGTTCTTCACGCGGAGGATGATATTACTTGGACTTGGTCAAACGGCGTTGAAGACTCGCTGGATTTAGGACAATATCGTATTCTCGAGTATCCAGTTTCAACAATCCAAAATCAATCGGACTCGTCAGCCTTTACTTTCATTGGTATGGCCATTTCATGGCAAACGATAGATTCGATTACAGGGCTCGGTCCGGCACTTCGAGCGATTCAATCCGATGCAATCAATGGCACGGGACCTGCCTCGATTGATGCAGGTGAACTTCAAATCCCAGTCGTATTGCAAGCAGACATTGGGGGCGTATCCCTTACAGGTTCGATTTCCCATGCCCAACGAATTGTCAATGAAATCGACTCAGTACCGAGTGGGACCATGGTGCCTGAACAAAACATCACCATTGTGAGTTCACACACGCATTTGTTCGATCGCGAACTACTCGATGTCGCCATTCTTCGGTTACAAAGTTCGACAGGAATCGATATTGAGGTTCATGTTGAGAATCTTTCAACCGAACCGGTGGCCACCCAGATACTTGGAGCACAACATATGGCATTGTCCTCAGTTTCTTTGACGACGGTCGGTGATATGGAGCTTCAACTGTACTGGAATTTCCAAACTCAGTGGGCTTTTGATGATGCAGATATTATTGAAGTTCTAGCCGAAGCAATAGAGATAGATGGATTCACCTTGGGTCCAGCCAGTTCAACAATCGGTGGATCAAATCATCAAGCGATGGAGAACGATCTTGAGATCGTCTCATGGCAGGTACGTGATGAACAATCTCGACTGTTGTCCAACGAGTGGGATGTCCGATATCCCCTACATGCCAAATCAGGTTCAACGATTTCAGTCACCGGAACGGTACGATTTGAAGGTCAAGCAGCAACACATCCTGCTCCGAACGCTTACACAGTGGGACTTGAACTGAATGGCACCAATGGAACGTCACAATCGATTGGAACTAGCGGAGATTCAGGTGCATTTTCAGCATTTATTGAACTTCCAAGCGATTCAGATCATGTCACTGTTTCTCCATGGATTTTGCAGATTGGACCATCGGGAGTACCTATTTTCGGTGCTGAAGATGCATCTGCTGGTCAACTATTCGTTGAGGTCAAGACGGATCCGAATCCACCAGAGTTGGGTCCATTGATGATTTACACACCCAATGGTGGTCAATTGGCGGATGGCAATATTTTGTCCCCCGATCGAACCGTTCCTTTCTGGATTGAGATTCATGATGATGAACTGCTGGATACTTTCGTATCTCTACGTTGTTGGTTTGAAAGTTATGACGACACCGACCAAGACGGTATCCCAGATGAAAGTGAGTATGGCGAATCACTGCAATTTTTGGGCGGTGCTCCCAGAGGAACAATGCGTGTGGATTTCCCTGCAGTAAGCCTGTCGATGCTCGATGAAAATGATCGAATTTCATGCTATATCGAAGGTGGCGATTTCGCAGGTCATGCATACGTTGGAGGGGGCGGACCTGGATTTGAGAATGATCTTGCGACAATGTATGTCCAAACTCAACAGCCAACGCAATTATCGCTGCCTTCAATTTCACTAAATCGCCACGAAGATATGTCCCTATTATTGGGAATCGAGCACACTTTTTCGTTTACTCTTCAAGATGCGAATGGACTTGAATCAATAGATTTGATTGAATTGGACATTGCTGGAGACGGCCAGGGCATCATTGAGTATCATCCATTAAATGGGACTCTCTCATCAACTGTGAACACACCCGTAGTTCCACTTTCTGTTTCCACAGAATCACTTGGAGATGATGCATTTCTGATTGAGATTTCATTTGCAATCAACTTCGGTGCACCGCAAGAATGGTTGCAAGGCCAGTGGATTCCTTCACTGAAAATACATGAAGATGGTGAGCAGGTGTCTGGGCCAGCGATTAACTTGCAACATCTTGCATGGGCTTTGGACAATCGATTGATGTGGCGCGTCGATACAATCGAGGATTTGACATTGCCTTCGATGCCTATTTTTGAAAATAAATTGAACCTAAAACCGGGCGATTCAATGTCTTTGTCGGCATCAATAGTACATCGGGAACTTGACCAAAAAATTGCGATCCGACTACCACAATCTACGTTGGTTGAGATCAAGATTCTCGATGGAGAGGCCCCATTTACAATGTATTCTTCTCCAAATGGAGGCGGTTTTAGCACAATCATAGATTTTGATGCCAACCTGTGGAAGGGTCCGACCCATTCTGTTCAGTTTGGTTTGAACAATCTTTCCGGATTAAATGTCAGTTTACCTGCCATGTCCTTTTCCGTAGCCATCGATAGTATCGCCCCAATAATTGAATTCCAAACGACAAGCCTTGTCCAACTTCGATCCGATTCACTTTCCAATCAATTGGTATCCTTCACGGTGGAAGATGAAGGCGGAATGGGCGATCAGGGCCTTGTTCTTCATTGGGTTTTCCGAAGAGACGGCCTTGACATTTCAGGAACGAAGTCTTCCATTGACATGGGCTTAGGTGTACACTCTGATGGGTTATGGGTTTACTCGAATTACGTTAATTTGACCTCAGAAGTAGATCTACTCCCCGGTGACCAGTTGTTGGTATGGGTTGAGGGCCAGGATCTAGCAGGAAATGATTTACAGGGCCCGGGTACAGAATATTCTCCACGTGTCCCTGCATTAGAAATCATGCATTTTACGCCTAATTTAGTTTCAATTTGGATTGAAAATGAAGCACCCGAAGTGGGCGATATCATTGAGATTGATGTCCGAATTCACAATATTGGAAATCTAGCGGGTGAAATCAATGTGAGCCTTTGGGCATGGGAGCCGCAGCCAAATTCAGAACCATTGATCATTCAACTAGAAAGTCAAGAAATTTCTATGGACGCAAGACAATCCATCTTGTTGAGGTTTGGATTTGAGGCTTGGAGAGAAGGAGATTTGCAACTCTATTTTATTCTCAACAATGATGTTGATTCAAGAATTCCAGTCGATGTCGCCCCAATTCGTGAAGAGGGAGCCAGTCTGTCATGGTTTGAGCGGGTCTTCGGAGACGGTCCAATCGTCGTCAGCTTGTTGGTACTGGTCTGTACAGCACTCGGATTTGGGGCCGCAATGTTGTGGTTTCGCGATGAAGAAAGAGATGAATGGGAAGATGAATATGACGAAGAAAATGATGAAGAAAACGGTGATTGGCCCAAACCTCCAGAACATTTTCCCGATGAAAACCCACCTCCAATCCCTCAAGATTTACTTGATAGTCACCAAGAGGAAGAATGAACAGTAGAGTTTGTCTCCCGAGAATCACGCAGGGGTTCCCGAGTGGTCAAAGGGGGCGGACTCAAGATCCGCTGTCAAGTACTTCGCAGGTTCGAATCCTGCCCCCTGCACCAATTAGATTTTTGAATTTCCAATTGAAAAAATCGATTGAAGTATCGTCTAAGCATTACAGCCAAATTCAAACGCAAAATCCAACTCGCAGCGAGTATGAGTGAGGACGATGATTTCATCCTCATAGAGGATGAAGGTGAGGAAGAATCCCCATCAACTCCGATTTCTCCCCAATCCGCAAATGAATCTGACTCCAACACGAGTACCGACAAGGTTGCTGTGACAGAACGTCTCGCAAAACTCAAGAAAGGACTCACCGAACAGGTGGATGCCGTCAAAGATCGTCTGAAACCCCGGTTGGTAGACGTTGAAGTTGAAGCCATTACAGAGGCTGCCGATTTGACACTGGAAATCGATGGTTATCACACCTTTGAATGGCCCATAAAGGGGATGGATTGTCCAGATTGTGCAGCCAAGGCAAAAAGGGCAACTCAGCGTATTCCTGGAGTAAAAAAGGTCGCAGTTTCTGTGACAATGGGTACAATCTCAATCGATGTCGATTTGGGAGAAGGACATACTTCGAAAATCTCTGCGGTCATGGCCAGTTTAGGTCACGAACCGGATGTGCCTTGGCAACGCATCATGGGTGTGACAGCTTCAGGACTTGCAACAAAAAATGGTGTGAGTCGAAGAGAGTTAAGGCAAATGATGATGCAAATTCCTGCTGTTTTAGAGGTTCGATTTGAAGACGCCTACATTGAAATTCAAACCGTTCCTTTGACTGAAAAAATCCTGATTAACGAGTTAAACAATGGCCTTGATCGAATAGTTGGAGGTAAAGCTGTACTGAGGGAAGTCCAGAATCGGCGCTTGGATAATGGACAATGGCGCTTGGTATCGACCATGCCTGCATTATTGATTTTGATTTTGATTCTCATTTTGCCAGAGCGTTTTGAAAATCAGAACCTATTGTTGTCAATGACCCTCATCGGTGTAGGACTCTCCGGATGGCGTATGTTCCTTGATGCATGGGGTGGCCTCAAAAACAAGGAATTGGGTTTTCAATTATTGACATCGTTGGCAGTTATTGGTGCCTTTTTCGGGCAGCATTGGTCTGAAGCCCTCATGGTTTCCATCCTTGTTGCAATTGCCGCTCATATGGAAGAATCAGCTTTGCTGAAGGCTCGTGAAGCCATGCAGGGGGGACTCGATCGTTTGCCCAGGCGTGCTCGCAGAGTGAATAAAACCAAGAAAATCACAGGTATTTCGATGATGACACCCACGCAGAACATGTTGTCATCCAGTCAATCTGCACACCATTCAGCAGGTGAAGATGATTTCATTTCGATTGAACTCCTCGAAAATGGAGATCATGTTGAAATTCGGAGTGGTGAAATTGTTCCAGTAGACGGTCTAGTCGTAGAAGGAATTGGTTCACTCAATCGAGCCCCTCTGACTGGTGAGAGCATCCCGATTCGAGTATCTGCTGGCGAAGAGGTTCACGCTGGTTTGGTCCTCGATCGTGGACCGATTGTGGTAGAAGCTACAGCGGTGGGTAGTGATACTAGGTTGTCCGGATTGATTGATGAAGTCAGAACCTTCCGGGATCGGCCCCCTAGGGTTCAAGCCTCAATTGAGGTATTCTCTAAATGGTGGGTTCCACTTGTACTGGTGGGTGCTCCTTTAGCGGGCTTAATCACAAATGATGTTCGTCTGACACTCTTGCTATGGGTGGTTGCTTGCCCATGCGCCCTCTTACTCGCAGCTCCAGTTCCTCACGCCGCTGCACTTTCCACGGCCTCCATGACTGGTGTTGTTGCTCGAGGTGGTGATGCACTTGAAGCTGCGGCCGGAATCGATCTTGCATTACTAGACAAAACCGGTACATTGACCAGTGGGCAGCCAAAATTAAGCGAAGTCCGTTTGGCCAAATCACAGAAATCAGAAAATGTCCTTCGTCTTGCTGCAGGTCTTGAACAGCGCTCAAATCACCCATACGCCGCAGTCATCTTGCAGGAAGCTAGCGGCTTGGGTATCGCAGAAGTCACCTCAATACAGGATGGTGATGCAGGTGTTGAAGGGAAACACAGCGGTAAGAAAGTCATGTTCGGTCGTAAAGATTGGATCATCAAGAACGGTGTCAAGATTCCCGACGATATGTTAGAAGGTATCGATCCAGCATTAGGGCTATCAGTCCTAGCGAAAGGTGACAAAGCCATTGCTGCTTTCGCATTTATTCATGATGATTTGAGACCGGGTGCAGCGGAGATGATTCACGACTTGCAATCGATGGGTGTCGCGGTAGAATTGCTTTCAGGTGATACACAAGATGCGGTTGAAGCACTTGGAAAAGAGGTCGGAATTCCCGCGGTACAGTGTCGTGGTGAAATTGATCCAGAAGGTAAAGCCATGTGGGTGGAACGCCGAAGTCAAGGGCGGAGGACATTGATGGCTGGAGATGGTTTCAACGATGCTGCTGCCCTTGCTGTTGCAGACATCGGCGTTGCAGTTGGCAGTGGAGAGCAAGTGAATTTGGATGCTGCCGATGTTCTCATTCCAGGTGAAGACCCACGTGCAATCACTTCACTGATTCGGATTGCCAAGCGTACACGTTCTGTAGTTCAATTCAACATCTTGATTTCAATCTTGGTTACTGTGATGTTGATGGGGGCAGTATTGACTGGAATGAACAGTCTCGCACTGGCAGTTCTGGTTCATGAGATGAGTGCTTTCCTAGTGATTCTCAATGGTGCCTTCATTGCTTCATCAGGCAATCGACTAAATTTGCTAAAATCTGTTTTGGGTTCTATTCTCAAAGATTATTCAGACGCATTCAAATTGTTGTTTTCCAAGGAGTCTGCATCCATTCACCATGATTGACCAGTCGCCGCCTTGATATACGCGTATGAATCGACAAAACCACGGGGGAGGGTCAGTGAGCAAGATTCGTGTTGATGGACGAACCATGGCATTGTCACATCCGACACGCCTAGCCATCTACGAAGATCTTCTGGATGCCGAGGAAAAGTCCACCGTCATGTTGCAGAAGAGTACCGGTGTTACACGATACCACTTGTACCATCACCTGCAAACTCTGGTCAAGAATGGTTTGGTAGAAAACCACCGCGATGAAGGTCGTGCGCGCTGGTGGCGGGCGACCGAACGAGTCAGCCTTACGCCCTCAGTACAGTCGAGCATTGGAGATTGCCTTCCCGATGATGTGCGCGAATTGCTTGAATCTGGTGCAGATGTACACTTCATTCCCATTCCTGCGGATCGTTCTGCAACGTTGGCCAAGAGTGCCGTCTCTGCGATTGCTGAATCCTTTGGTGTCGATTTGGATATGGGTGTGACCTTCATGCCGAATGGAATTCTTGTCATCGGCCCTCCTAAGCGTTCGTAAGAGGTGATTTCATGAGCGATGAAATCCCGGAAATCGAATCTAAAATTGCATCTCCAACAATCGATTGCCCGAGTTGTGACAGTATCCTTCCTCATGAGCTAGGAGAAGTTACCTGTCATGTTTGCGCAGCGGTCGTAAAAGTCGATCACAAGCCTACTAGAGACGCATGGATGGATGAAAAAGTCAGTTGCCCATCGTGTTCGAAGATTTTGCGTGTGGGTGTCGACGAGCGTCCGTGTGCGCTGCGCTGTTCTTCTTGTTCGACCGTATTCAAGGTTACACGAAAAGTAGTGAAAGTTGAAGTTGATTGCCCGTCATGTGAACGACAATTGCGTATTCGTCCTAAGCCCGGCAAGCGACGTTTGGATTGTCCTGCCTGCTCCGAGTCGTTCTTTGTGACATTCTGACATTAATCGAGGAAAGAATCAAGCCAAATCAATTACTGGTTTGGGGTATGAAGACGACTTTCCGATTGATGGGCGTCGCTGATTGGATTACACTTTTGAATGGTCTTTTGGGTACATTCTCAATCGCTTGTTTGATTCTTGCCTTCGATGATTTTTCTTCCATTGATGCTGAATCTGAGAGATATATTTGGATGGCGATGTTTTTCATTATTCTCTCGGTTTTTGGTGATTTAATCGATGGACCCATTGCTCGAACATATTCTAAGCGTAGACATCTCGGTAGTTATCTTGATTTGATGTCAGATTCAATCTCTTTTGGCGTAGCTCCGGCTCTACTGGTGTTCGGATTGTTTGGCCAATGGGGTGAATCCACACCCCTTTGGACAATTTCGATCATCATTCTGTGTTCCTGGGTAGTCATCTGCACGATGCTGAGGTTGGCTCGATTCCAACACGAGTCTGAGTTAGACAATCGTTGGTTTCACGGTCTGGCAAGTCCTGCTAGCGCAGTATTGATTCTGTCTTTATCGGGATTAGTCTATCTTCAACCGGAAGTATTCATCATCGATTCACTGTCATCAGATAGTGGGTTTGGAAACCATTCACCCTTAGATTGGATGATGCTTCCAGGAATGGCCATTGCCGGCATGTTGATGATTTCAGATCGGCGCTTACCCAAGTTCTCAAAGGGCATGGGGATGAACCTAAGTTTGATTTTACTAATCTCCATGTTCATCGCGACACTGATTCCAATTATTGGTTTAGATTCAAACGGTGCGATTACAGCCTCATTCGTTCTGTTGGCGTTTTCATTGACCCTAATCATCATACACGTATTGTTTGGGCCAAAAATCTGTGATTCAATGTTCAATAACTCAGAATCAGAAGTATAAATTTCAACATGATTCGGAGTCTGACATAAGGTCTGATAATCATAGGATTGAGATTGTTCAAACCTATGGCGGTTAAGTATCAGAAGAATTCGAACGAGAACTCGGGGATGGGACCCTTGAGTGTTAGCAGGGAAAACTTAGCAGAACTTAGAGCGCGGCATACGGCTGGAAAATCAGACCCTACGCAAATGCGCACGCCCTCCCTCGATGAGGTTCAATCCATAGACAATCGACTTGATGATGAACGTAGAATGCGAACGTCACTAAAGCGTGAACGACGACTTAGATTACAAGAGCAAGCAGAGCGCTTAGCAGGTATCAAGAGTGCATTGGCAAAAACGGTTGGAATACAGGCCGAAGGTGCTCTTGCCGATATTGAATCCGAATTACGCTCTGAAATGGAGTCTGAACTCGAGCGACTTGAACGAGACGTTCTTGAGAGAGAGGAAGCCACCCTACGCGAAGAGATGAAACTCCGCCTTGTCCGAGAAGAGGAGTCAATTCGTTCTCGGCTTGAGTTGGAATCAACTCGTAGGTTGGATTCCAGAAGAGATCAACTTCGATCACAGTTGAAGGAAGAAATGGACTCTGAATTTGAGCGTCGTCGTGCTTTCTTAGAGGAGCGACTTGAAATCGAGGCTGGTCAAGAACTTCAACGCCAAATTCACGAAATTGAAGACAACATAAAGTCCGAAATGCGTGTACGTTTAGACGAGGAAGAAAGTGCCCAGGCACGACGAATTGAGGACGCTCAACAAGCTCGACTTGCTGAAAGAGAAATTCAACTTCGAGATGGTATTCGTCGTCGATTAGAACAGCAATTGCGTCAACGACTTCGCGAGCGCGAAGCAAGACTTCGTGCTGAATATGAGCGTCGAGCACATCGTTTAGAAGAAGAAATAGCGCAAGAGCTCGCAACCGAACTCGAAACCCGTCTAACCCAAGAAACAGAACGGCTAGAGGGTCGGATGCAAGAGGATTTGGAGTTGGCAGTGGCTAGGAAACGAGAAGAACTACAAACTTCAATTCTAAAGAATCTTGATTCCGATTATGGCGAGCGCCTTTCATTGAGAAAACAGCGATTGAAGGAAAGATTTGACGTCTCATTTTCTCATGCAATCGATGAAATAGATCGAGCACTACACATTGAACTTGAAGACACAGTTCGAAATCGCATTGATTCAGAATTTGAACAATACAAGGTCGATAGAGAGGCTGAAATCACCCAACATTTGAGTCAATTCCGACACGACCGTGAACTTGATTTGAGAGAGCAGCTTGATTCACAATACGAAGAAAAGAAAGAGTCATGGATCTCTCAAATTGAATCAGAATTCTCTGCTAGACAACAGGCCGCTGAGCGCCAAATTATGGCAGAAATTGATTCAAGAATTCGAAATCAGAGAATCGCACATGAAACGAATCTTGATTTGATTAAGCAGGAAACTAGCTTAGACCTTGAAGTTGAGATGGAAGCAGAATTGGCAGCCTTCCGTGCACAGAAAGAGAGAGAGGTTGCTGAACAACTTGAGCGCCAAGTCGCTAAGCGTGAAGAAATCATGCGCAACAAAGCTCTCATTGAAGTTCGCCGCAAAGAGAGCGAAATTCGGGCAGAGATCGAAGCCCAACTTGCTATCAAGCGCGCAGAAATTCGCGATCGTTTGAACCAACTCGAAACTCGCGCAGAAGAATTCCGAGTTGCTGCTGAAGAAAAACTCCGGGTTGAACTTGAAAAGGGTCTCATCACCGAAGGGGATTTGGAGGCAGAGGCCGAACTCAAGCGTGCTGAGGAGGCAGCGGAACTTGAAGGGAAAGACAACCGTCTAGACCGTCGCCAAGCATGGATGGATGCACTAGCCGGAGCCAAGGGCCAAATGCCCACCACAGCCGCAGGGGCGGCACCCGCATTGGGTCGACCATCTGGTGGATTGGGTAGCTTGGCAAGGCCAGGGGGTCTCGGTAGTCCAAAGCAAACAGAATCCGAGGTACCGAAAACACTCGCTGCGCCAGTCCGTCAACCTATTCAGAAAACCGGGGGACTTGGTGCTCTATCCGGTAGCACACTCGGGAAACCCACAGCACCCAAAGCTAGTGGTGGATTGGCTGCATTGAAACCAGTACGTCAACCGATCCAGACACCCAAACCGTCCGCTCCTGAAACGGAGTCAATGTCTGAGGAAGAATTCGATACCGAGCCTGAGCCAGTAATCGAAGAAAAACCATCACTGACAAAGACCATTCTAAGCGCAATATCTGAGGAGGAAGTCGAGCCTGTAGTCGAAACTACCACTGAAGAAACACCGGACTTTGCAGATGTAATGAAACCATCTCGCGGACCACCAGGTGGTGGCCGTTTGGTACGTGATGGTGCACCAACGAAGCCTGTGAGTGGTCCCCCGACCAAGGGGCCGCCAATGCTTGAAGATGAAATGCCATCTGAAGAGGATGAAGTAGAATCGAAACTACCCACCTTGGCACCAATCCTGAAGCCGATTCGAAAACCGATTTCCATTGAACCCAAGGAGACTGGGCCCACGGTTCTGAAGCCGGTTGGCAGAGCAGTACTCAAACCAATTTCCAAGGTAGCAGTGGATGAGGAAGAGTGAGGTCACCGCACCCCTACGGGGTGCGTAACCGAACAAAATCACCAATGCGCTCGTTTGAAAGGTGAAGACGCGGTCGTGTTCTCATGCGCGGACGTTCTTTCTGCCTGACAATCATTCTCCTCTGCTCTCTGCTATTGCCAGTAGCAACAACCCCTGTATCAGCCTCGCTTGAGGAATTGGGGAGCGCAGGAAAAGTGGCCGAGTTTGATCATGCTGCCATTGGTTGGTGGGAGTTGGACAATGGAAACATCCTGATTGCGACACCTGAGGGGGTTGTTACCGCCTATTTTGTTCACGAGAACGGAACTTATGCTGAGGTTTGGTCGGATGACACCAATACTTCCGTCAATTGCGCAGATTTCAATTCCGCTGAAGGATTGCTTGCACTAGGTACAACAAGTGGCGTTGTGGTGGTTTCAGTTGACTACATGGAGGAACTGTATCGGTTCACCGTCAACGAAGCAGTTGATGGTGTTGCTTGGGATCGAGATGGCGATCTATGGGCGACCAAGCGTCTCTCCAAGAACGCCATTGAATACGATGGGTCCGCCAGCACACTCTCGGGAATTTCAACCGTCAGTAGCCATACCAATGGAATTACAGATGTAGTTACACTTTCAGATGGGAAAATTCTCACTTCGGGCCGTGACAAGCAAATTCGAATCCATGATGAAAACGGTTCGTTTATCCAATCCCTTGCGGATTCCACGGCTCCTTTGTTGAAACTCGGAGTGAGCCATGATGAGACCTTCTTGTTCAGTCTGACTGACAATTGTCGATTGGATATTCACAACACATCCACTTGGGTCCGAGAACAATCGATTAATCTCTGCTCAAATGGGCAAGGTCGATCATTGGAGCAATTGGATCAGCGGTTGATGATGGGGATGTCAAATGGTCGCGTCTTTTCTTTAGACATTGATACGCTTGCAGTGACGCAGGACTTTTCCGTCCAAGGTGAAGTCACCGGTTTCCGTCAAGCCGATGGCGAGGGTGTTTTCATCTTCACATCGTTTGGTAGTACCTCTGAGATTCACCTCCTGGATGCAGACAGAGACGATGATGGAGTTGTCGATGGCCTCGATGAATTCCCTGATGATCCCTATGAATCGGTAGACTCAGACGGAGATGGAATGGGCGACAATGCAGATTGGGCCCCAAACGATGCTTCGGAGACTATGGATTCTGACAATGATGGTGTGGGCGACAATGGCGACGCCTTCCCTAACAACTCCGCTCAACAAACTGACTCCGATGGGGACGGCTATGGAGACAACAAGTTTGGTGTAGGTGGAGATAAGTTCCCGGAAGATTCGACTCAATGGGCAGATTCAGATGGGGATGGATATGGCGATAATGATGAGCTAGGTGCTACGAACCCCGATGCATGTCCGAACCAATCCGGTGGTTCAACCATTGATCGACTCGGTTGCCAAGATACAGATGGAGATGGATATTCAGACCCCGGCAATGGAGTCGAAGCTCATCCTGTAGGAATCGCAGATGCGTTTCACCTTGAATCAACTCAGCACTACGATTCAGACGGTGATGGATACGGAGATAATTTGACCGGTTACAGAGGGGATGCTTGTCCAACACTTGCAGGGACAAGTACTCGTGCGAACATGTATGATCCTGGAACAAATAGTTACACCTCAATCAGTCGATACGGTTGTGTTGATGAGGATGGAGATGGTTATGATGACAATACAGAATCGACATTTGGCGATTGTTCCATGGCGAACAATCGTTCAGAGTGGCTGGATGAAGATCGCGATTGCCTGGGTAGCAACGCCGATTACGATGACGGTGATCCAGAAATTAAGACCCTAGAAGACCATTGCAACAAATATCCAGATGATATTCAGGCCTGTACCGATGCCTACGATCCAAACTCAGATTCTGAAAATATCACACTATTGGAGGATGAAGAATTTGATGCAATGGGTGCCATCAAGGAATTCGCAGTCATTGCGGGATACATTATTGCCGCCATGGCTTTCGTGCTCCCCGTCATTGTCATCACGCTTCGATCGATTGGTAAGGCAAGAGATAAGAGAAAACCTGACGCCCAATATACACATCAGGATGCTACCCAAGAATTGGATGCCTGGGAGAGCGGTGATACCTTTGAGACACGTGGTGGGATTGATGAGCAAAAAGTATGGGGTGAAGATCCGCTTGAAGATGAAGAATCCTCCATCGAAGACCCTGCAATTGAAGAGTTAGGTCCAGAAGAAGAGAAATCATCAGAGCCTGAATACGTCGCTGAGCAAATGTCAATCCCCAGTCAGGAAGAAGAAGTTGAGGATTCATCAGAACAACCAGAACAGCCACCCGCTGAAGCGCCACCTCTACCATCGGGTGGCCTGCCAGAAGGTTGGACGATGGATCAATGGAGATGGTATGGACATCAATGGCTTGAGCGCCACGGAAAACAGTAGATTCAGTGGAAAACTACTGGTAGATTATTCCTCAAAGAAGCATAATCTTCTCCGGAGTAGGCCCCTCCTGATTCTCTAAGCGCTGTTGAGATTAGCCACAAAAGATTGTTCCAATCCGTCGCTTGTGCATGCAATTCGATATGGTTTGCAGCCGCCAAGTCAAGCAGGATTCGCGCATTGCTTCCTCCGTCCATCAAACCCCTGAATAGGGTAGGGGCATCGACAGAGTATGCGGGCGCCTGACCTTTCATCTAACCACCATAGGGAGATTGACCGAGTCGTTCGACCAGTGCTTCTACATCGGTTTGTCCGATATCACGCAATCGACTTCGCAACTTGTCAGCTTCAGCTCGCAGTTGAGCCATACGATATTCCTGTAATACTTGGGCCAGCAAGTGATCGACACTCTTGTGATTTCCCATTGCTCGCATTGAATTCAACTGCCTTCGGACATCGAAGGAGACGCTTACTGAGGTCATGTTGGGTGAGCCCATGTTTTCTACCGATACGGAGGCAGACAAGCCACATCTTGAGCATTACGTTGAATTGTGGGTTCATTCACCGGTTCTGATTTTATACTGCTGTAGTCGGTTGGGTTCATTGATCCCATACTTTTTACGAATACGCAAGGCTCTTCGATGAACTTCCTTAGCCAAAGCCCAATATTGTTGACTACCCTTGTTGTTACGATTCGGTTTCTTGATAATTGCGACGGGTCCACCATCAGCAGGTGCGGCTGCCACACTGATATCTCTAGGAATCACAGTACTGAACACCTGCTCACGTAGGTGCCTGCGCACTTCTGTCACAACCGTATCGCAAAGTGTTGTTTTTTGATACATGGTCATTGCAATTCCAAACAACTTGAGATTGGGATTAATTCGTCGCTGAACAAGTTTGATTGAGTTCATCAATTGACTCATTCCTTCGAGGGCATAGTATTCTGTTTGGACAGGAATCAGGACCCAATTTGACGCGGCCATTGCATTAATTGTCAACAACCCAAGACTCGGAGATGTATCGATGATGATGTAGTCGAATTCATCAATTGCAGATGCCAATCCTTCTTTTAATCGAGTTTCTCTGCCGATTCGCGTTGCCAATTCAATCTCCGCTGCAGCGAGTTGAACATTGCTCGGTAAAATCCAAAGATTCTCGACACCAGAAGAGACTATCGTCTTTTTACCATCAATCTTCTTGACTTCTACCATCGTCTTCGGTGGATTTTTGTCAGGGTAATTCCCATTCCAGGCGTCCCACATTGAGTCCGCAATGATATCAGGACCGATCAGGTAATCCTCAATGAGGGGCAATTCCTCCCCAAGGTCATTCATCAGCAAATCATAAACTGTACGTCCAAGATTGTTTTTTGAAATACCAAACGAGGTTGAAACATTGCCTTGAGGATCCATATCGACAAGTAGAACTTTGGCAGCAGGCCAACCATTCTTTGGGTCACCTTTCGCCAATGCGGTCGCAATGTTGACTGCTGTGGTCGTTTTTGAACAACCGCCTTTTTGGTTGGCAACTGTGATGACCATTTTGTATGGATTCATGTAATCAACCTCAAGTGAGTCATTGTCTCGTCAGCAAAGCCCCTCTTTGAAACACTCGCTTTGACGAGTCCTCGAAGGGCGATTGTCATCGGCTTACTGGATAACCGGGACGGGTACTTCAGAGAGAATCTTGCGCATGATGTGCATCCCTGTAATTCCACGAATCTTCGCTTCAGGTTTGAGAACAATACGATGACTGCAAACCTGCAAGGCGACACGCTTGATGTCGTCGGGAATCACATAGTCGCGTCCATCGATTGCAGCGGAAGCACGCCCCGTCTTGAACAGTGATTGACTTGCACGTGGAGATGCGCCGGTGATGACTCGATGATCTTCACGAGAGCGCTGAACAACCTCAACGATGTAGGATAGAATTGCGGGATCAACATGCACAGTCTCTAGAGCTTTTTGCATGGCGACCACCTTCTTTGGTGATGTGATCTGCTCAACATCATGACCATCTTTCCCACGCAACTTTCGACGAGCGAGAATGGCCTTTTCTTCCGCTCTATCTGGATAACCCATTGACATCTTCATGAGAAATCGGTCCATCTGCGCCTCAGGCAGTGGATAGGTTCCTTCCTGCTCAATGGGGTTCTGCGTCGCCAAGGTAACGAAAGGTGCGGGCAGTTTGTGCGTAATTCCCTCGATCGTAACCTGCTTTTCTTCCATGGCTTCTAGAAGCGCAGCTTGCGTCTTAGGAGGAGCACGGTTGATTTCGTCGGCTAGTAGGATGTTTGTGAACAATGGCCCGGGGCGCAGTTTGAACTCTCCTGCTTGCTGGTCGTACATGTAAGTCCCCATGATATCAGAGGGGAGTAGGTCAGGAGTGAATTGTACACGCTTGAACTTGCAACCAAGCGCCTTAGCGAACGTATTCGCTAGCAAAGTTTTGGCCAAACCGGGGAAATCCTCGAGAAGCATGTTTCCATTGGATAGAATTCCGACGGTAACACGAAGCAAATTTTCTTCTTTACCGATGATAACTTTGGCGACTTCCCCCATCAGTCCGTGCGAGATTTGACTCACGGTCGAAATCAAGTCTTTTGTTCGGCCAGTGCCTGCTGCTTGTGCCATCCCTGCTGACATGGTATCACCTTGGGTCTTAACCCAACGCAGGACCACCCCAATTCGTACTTGAACGTTCGGGGTAGGGGGGTCACTCGGTCATCATCAAATATTCTGGTATTTAGTCCACGAAAACGGTGCACTGCGTACACTCATCGACCCCAGAAGTGATCTTCTGCACGATGTAAAGCCGTAAGTTCGTCGAGAACTTCTTGTTCGGCCGCAGTGAGTTCGAGTTTTCGCAATCTACGGGCATGACTTGCAGGGACATCAACCAAGAGGATGTCTTCCTCATCGATTCCTCTGCCCACAGTTGCTCCCTCGATGGCAACCGCAACTTCGTCTCCTTGTTTTGCTTCTTTGTGGGAGGCATCTCCAATTCTGATGGATTTCACCTGACCAACTTTGTTCCCATCAATTGTGAGTAGACGCTGCCCAATATGCAATCGGCCCCCGAGAATTCGGACGCCGACAACTGCGGGACCGGACCTTCGGAAAATATGGTCGGCGAGGATTTTGATTTTGCCGGGGTAGACGATTTTCTCGCGTTTTTCTTCTTCCAACTCGATTTTTCGCTCTTCAGTCCACGTTTCAAAGCGCTCAAGGATATGATAGATGACGTCTGAACCAATGAATTCGACGTTGCAATCTTCCTTGGCCAATTCATCTGCAGTTTCGCTTTGGACGGTTGTGCTAAATGCGAGAATCACTTTGTGAAGTGGATCTGATGCGTTTTCAGCACCTCGTAAGTCACGTTTGTTCACAGGTCCAATCCCAGCACTTCTGATTGGAACTGGAGGTTCCTGATTTCGTAACTCAAATGCTAGAGCTTCAAGGCCACCGAGCGTATCTGCCTTGATGATCACACCCTCTTCATCCAGTTCAATGCTGATTTCAGATTCTTTCCTAGAAGCATTGATTGCTTCATCCCGCTCCTCTTCAACGTTGGATAGAACACGCAGTGTGGTCCCTGCCAATACTCCATCCAAATCAGGTGCGGCTAACTTCAAACCTGATGCAGCTTCTACGGTTTCAATGGCATCCCATCGATCTCCTGCATCACGCATTTCTGCCATACCACGTGGACGGAACAAACCACGGACACGGGTTACTTGAGGCCCATTCTCCGTTGCAATGACGATTTCATCTCCCTTGGAAATTTCACCTCTATACAAGATGACATCCAAAGTTTTGCCCAAACCTCGTTCTTCTTTCATCTCCAAAACAGTGCCTTCGGAAGCACCTTCAACATCAGAGAGTTGTTCATCTAGGAACTTCTCTGCCAATCCAATTGTGATTGCCAACAGGTCTTGCATACCTTCGCCTTCCTTTGCCGAGCAAGGTACTAAAGCAATATTTTGAGTAAAGTCTGAAATTCTGTTATACATGTCAAGATTGAATCCTTGTTCTCCAAATTGACCCACTAGATCCCAGAATTTCTGTTCAAACAATCCTTGCGAATGTGCGTCTTGGTCTTTCATCGAAGCAGCAGCAGACCGTCCATTGATGGATTTCCATCCATGGATTCGGTCGACCTTGTTCGCGCAGACAACAAATGGTGTCTTCGCTTGTTTCAATATTCGGATTGATTCGAGTGTCTGTGGTTGACATCCTTCCATCATGTCCACAACCAAAATTGCAATGTCGGCTAGAGAACCGCCGCGGGTTCTCAATGTAGAAAATGAGTGGTGCCCTGGTGTGTCGATAAAGAGTAGACCCGGGGACAAGAATTCCTTGCCTCCCATCAACGGGCTGCACAATTCGTTTAGCAAAGTGGCGGGAACTTCAGTGGCCCCAATGTGTTGCGTAATCCCGCCCGCTTCTCGTGCCATAACACTGGCTTGTCTGTTTTTTCCCAAACTTCGGATGTAGTCGAGCACCGAAGTCTTCCCATGGTCCACATGGCCAAGAACTGCAACAATTGGTTGGCGCCGGCTCATTTCAGCCATCAACATGCCCCCATTTTGCAATTGAAAAATTGATTTTCCAATTGAATATTACTCGTATACCCAAGTCTCTCGGACAGGCGTCCATTCGTTCAGTCCTTCTGGGAACCATAGGCCCAGTTCGAATGCTGCGGTCTCTTCGCCATCGCTACCATGAATCAGATTGTATCCGATATCCATTCCAAAGTCACCACGGATCGATCCCATATCAGCCTCTCTTCCATTGGTCGCACCGATGATATTCCTACAAACTGAAATCGCCTCGACACCTTTCCAAGCCATAGCAACAACGGGGCCAGAGGTTACAAATTCTACCAGGCCTGGATAAAATGGACGTTCTTTGTGAACAGCATAATGCTGTTCGACCAATTCAATGCTAGGGATGATTGATTTCAATCCGACCAAGCGCAACCCTTTGCGCTCAAATCGATTGATGATTTCACCTACAAGTCCACGTTGTACTCCGTCCGGTTTTACCATGACATATGTTGTTTGCATATTTTCCACCGAACCGGCCGACCGAACTCCCCTATTTCAGCACGCCGACGGTACCAAACGGTAGGAACCGCTGAATGTGGTCAAGTACGATCTTACTGAATGCCGCCCTTGACATATCGACGAGTCCACTTCACTTTACGTGGATTTCGTCCAAGTTTCATGTTCTTCCGTGCCTTAGAGTCCTTGAACCAAAGTACGGTCCCATCACGCTTGACGTACATTACGCCTGTGCCGGGTTCAATCTCCTCTCCGGAAAAACTGCAAATTCGTCGCTCTACCATGTTTTCACCTCAGCGGACATTCAACTTACGAGCTTCTCGACCAGTATCTAGGAGCATCAAAATGTCTCCTACACGCACGGGTCCAACGACATTTCGTGTGATAATACGGCCAACGTCACGTGGGTTGGGTGCGTCATTGACACGAACTTTGACCTGAGTAGCCTCTCCAGTCATTCCAGTTCGGCCGACCACTTCGACCACTTCTGCAGGCCATCCTTCTTGAGTCATATCCAATACCTCCAGAATCACGAAGAATTCAGTTCAGGGCGTCTGCCTGTTCCTTTACGCCGTTGAATGCTTCTTGAGCACCCTTTGAGACTTCCATTAGGGCAATTGCAGCGGTCTTTGCACCGCTATTCATTCCGGCCGCCTCTGCAAGATATGCTTGATCTTCGACGTAGATGAATGGAATACTCTTCTCTTTGCAAATAAGCGGAACGTGTGCAAGTAGTTCAGCTGGGTTGACATTTTCTGCCATTACAATCATCTGTGCAGTGCCGCGTTCAGCAGCTTTTGTCACTTCGTTGCTTCCTTTCTTAAGACGACCTTCTCCACTTCCGACAAGCTTCACGAGCTCGTAGACACTGTCTTGGACATCTTTCGGGGTTTCAAATGCTATGTGTACACTCATTGGATTCACTCCTCATGTTAGTAAGCCGCCGCACGGCGTGCCCCGTATAAACGCAGCGGAAGGTACTGCAAACCACTAGGGGGGTCAAAGCACTCGCTGAATCAGGTCCTTAACGCCCCTGGCAATCGCTGGTGCACCGCTCACAACAGAACGAGGATTTGGCAAAGAATCGGTGGCATGCACGCCATCGACATGATTGGCGAGACGGGTAATTGCACCTCCTGTAAAGAGCCCGTGAGTGCATGCCGCATGCACTGCCTTGGCACCTTGACGTCGCAATGCATCGCTGGCTTTACAGATGGTGCCGCCGGTCGAAATCATATCATCGACAATGGCGACAATCGCACCATCAACATCCAAATCTTTGGCCTTGTGTTCAATTGTGTGTGCATCAATCCTAGTTTTTTCAAGGTATGAGAATTTGCAACCAATCGCTTGTGCAACATGGCTGGCACGTTCGATGGCTCCTTTATCGGGACTGAGAACAAAATCAGGCTGAACTTGATCTTGAAGATGAATGGCAATCTCAGGCATTGAAGACACAAAAGATACGGGTACATCGAGATCTTCTAGCACGGCAGGTGCGTGCAAATCCAAGACAACCATCCCATCACAACGACGAGTCAATAAGCGCGCAAGAAGTTTGGCGGAAACAACCTCTCCTTGCTGGAAACGCTTGTCTTGTCTCGAATAGCCGAAATATGGTATTGCTAAGAAAATCCCTGGGCCAGCATCTTCCAGTTGTTGTTCCCCCTCTCCCTTTAGATTGCGCATGTCCCCACTACGGACATCGTAAATCGATTCCATCATCAGTAGTGCCTCGACGATTCCTGAATCGGGGAACGTTGTTGCTACGATTACCACGGGATTGGAACGAATGGCTTCGATGCTCTCTTGGGGGACTCGAACATAGCCCTCCGAATCGGGAAAACGTCTGACTTCAAGGGGGTGGTGTTCCCAACCCAATTCGCCAGCAAGAGCCTCGGCTAGTTCGAATGCGTTGCTGCCCGAGACGACTGGCATGAACGAGCCCTAGCATCGCCCGTTCTTGTTGTTTGAGGTGGACGAGGCAGGATTTGAACCTGCGACCTCCCGGTTATCAGCCGGGTGCTCCAGCCAACCTAAGCTACCCGTCCAGAGCATTCCGGCGACCGCCATCCCCGAATTAACAATGACGGTTGTCATCAATCCTCTAGAATGCCTTCGTTGATCTGAATGTAACTCGGCAATGAGCGCAATTTCTCGTATGTGCGCGAAAGTACGACTTCGTCAAGACGTGCACGGGTTCTGGCCAAAGCCGTCACCGGGATATCGATGGTTTCTCCTAAACCGTACCTGCGCCGAATCGCTGAACGAAGCTGAACTGTGATGCCTCGATATGTCCGCTTGACCTTTACCATACCGACAACAACTCCTAGTTCCATTCCATCGTCATCGAGCACGGCTCGATCTAATAGTTCATCAGGAGCGTAAAGTTGTTCTTCGATTCGAACCGTATTTCTCCAACGTCTCTGAAGTTCTCTCATTGATTTTGAGAGTTTTACAGACCCATCATCTTGGATTGAATGAATCAACTCTTTCGATAGGGGTGCATGTTCGGCGGGCTTCCGCATGTATTCTTCTGCAACGTCGGGCTGCACTTGAATTCGCATGGACCTGACTCGATCCTCATTGGGGTGATATCGTTCCCCTACAATAGTGCCTACCAGATTGTCTCCCACGTAAACTTCTCTCTGAAGAAGCTCCTGAATTCTGTAATTTTCATCTGCCATTTTTTTCGTCTCCTTAATGCAGCATCCCATCCTGCTTACCATTCGACGGTACGAGTGGGCTATTAAACCATCCCCTATGCAATTTAATTCAGTTCTTCAATTGAAAAAGGCCGATAATCTATGATTTTCCAATTGAATATTCGATAATCAGCCTATTATACATGTGATAAATTTCAATTGAAGTTGAATATTTTTTTGATATTATCGGCCAATTCCCAAATTCATTTTTTACCGCATGAAAAATCAAATTTTCAATTATTCACTAATTTTTATAGCCAGTGTGATTTTATCAGTTTTGCAACTCATGTACAGAGAATATTCATGTGGGTCCGCTAAGTCGACTAATCATGCTTGAGAGTTTGATGCGCCTGCGCCAACTCGCAGGGGAGTCGAAGGCCCAGACAGTTGGGCTATCCGATGCGACAATCGAGAGGTTCTGCGAACATGATTCAAAATTAGTTGAGGCGATTGAGGAAGCCTCGAGTGTATTCGATTCTCTAGTCAAAGAATTTGGAATTGATTTGATTTCACAAGATGAATCGGATCTGATATCCTCGCTGCAATCTGATTACATTAACTTCTACTCTGCAGCGACGATTAACCCCTATGTTGCTATTGCAGCCAGAGGCCCTTGGGTGATTACTTCGCGAGGTGCTGTGATTCACGATAATGGCGGCTATGGGATGCTCGGCGGGGGACACGGTCCTCGAGAGGTCATCGATTCAATGTCAAAAAATTGGGTGATGGCCAATGTCATGACACCATCATTCAGTCAATCCAGATTGGCCGAACGTCTCAAGAAAGAGTTAGGCCACACTCGTGGGAATTGTCCATTTTCCAAATATATCTGTATGAATAGTGGTTCTGAATCGGTTACCGTCAGTTTGAGAATCGCAGATGTCAATGCCAATTTACAAACAGGACCAGGTGGGGTGCATGAAGGTAAGCCGATCAAGCTGTTGGCGATTGAGCAGGGATTCCATGGGCGAACAGATCGTCCAGCACAAATTTCGCACTCTTGCAAAGCAGGCTATGACAAAAATCTGGCGACATTCAGGGATCGAGACAATCTATTGTTGGTCCCTGCCAATGATATCGATGCATTACGTGCAATGTTCAAACGTGCAGATGATGAAGGCTTCTTCATCGAAATGATGGCTATTGAACCGGTTCAAGGCGAAGGGAATCCCGGACAGTGTGTAACTCGTGAGTTTTATGATGAGGCTCGGCGATTGACACTCGATCATGGGAGTATGCTTTTGGTCGATTCAATTCAAGCAGGGATTCGCGGTCAAGGTTGTCTTTCTATCATTGATTATCAGGGATTTGAGAACTGTGAAGTACCCGATTTGGAGACTTGGTCGAAAGCTCTCAATGCTGGACAATATCCATTGTCTGTCCTGGGCCTGTCTCCAAGGGCTGCAGAATTCTATGTGGTTGGAATTTACGGAAACACAATGACGACCAATCCAAGGGCCTTGGAAGCTGCCGTTGCGGTTTTGGACCAAATCACTCCTGAGTTACGAACCAATATCCGAGAACGAGGCAATGAATTGGTTGAGAAGTTGACACTATTGGCTCAAAAGATGCCTGAAACCGTTCTGAAAGTTCAAGGAACAGGGCTACTATGCAGTGCAGAGTTAAATCCTGAAACTCACCAAGTGGTTGGATTTGGCCAGGTCGAAGAACTCTGCCGAACCATGGGGTTGGGTATCATTCATGGAGGAAAGAATGCCTTACGATTCACACCTCACTTTGGCATCACATCTGAAGAAATAGATTTGATTATTGAAATCGTGGAGCGCGCCTTGATTTTACATGCCAATGACAATTCGTGAAGTGATGGTGTGCCAGAGGAATTATCCATTGATTTCATCGATGTATACTCGCCGAATGGTGAAGGTACAATCAATCAATGGGTCAGTGAGATATTGGCCGGAGTCGAGCCAAAAGTCGATTCTAGAATATATCACTGGGTGCACATTCGCGACGCTGAAAGTGCGCATAGGATACTATCCAGTAATGGAATCAGGGGTCGCTTTCAATTGTGTGGGAGGAGGGCTTGGACTCAACAAATGGTTGTTGATGAAATCCGTCGTTTGTGGTTGAGGTTTGAAAATTCCATGAATCATACTCATACGATTGATTCTCTCAGTGAGATACCATCTCCAGCAGCTGTACAATACAGTGGGGCACGTAGACGGCCTGATTTGGCTCCTCTCCACAATGCGTTAGTTGAATGTGGTACTGACGGTTGGCGCCCCATGACTGCAATGCGAGTTGGGTTGATGGAATGCATCGCTCATTCATTTGAACAAATCTGATCCTAGGAGTGGCAGCAAAACACTGGCATCGCCCTCAACGGTGACTTGCGGTGCTTCTGGTCGGATTTTCCCCCACGAAATCGCTTCGCGCAATCGTGCGCCTGAGAGGCTACCATCATGCTCTGATGCCGTTGTAATTCCAACGGCTGAATCCAATCCACCACGATACTGATTCCACCAGATTACATGGTGTTTAGAGATCCCTCCACCTACCATAAGGGCATGACTTTCTTCACAAGTCCATGTCAGGTCAGAGAGGATTTGTTCATCAGCGAGGAAATCAATCATGAAGTCGGGACTTCGTTGACGATGCATGAATAATTGGGCGCCAATAGAACCATCAGATAGGCCAGGGATAATAATTGGAATTCGATGCTTTGCGGCCCAATGCAACAAGCTACTCTCGTCAGTAATTCGATCACCAAAGGCCCAACAGAGCTCCACACTCCCAAATCCTCGCCATGGGTTTTCTGGATTCACTTCCTTACGTTCATTCTCTATTTCTTCTAACCATGGTAATACAGATTGTTCCAGAATGTCTCCGTAGCACTCATTTGGTACGATGACATTTCCAAGTCGATTCAGCCCTTGCTCTCCCAATTCCACATCATCCAACTCAAATGCACCATGGTAGTATGCTTGGTAAGTCCTGGCAATATCATGGTCGAGTGTGCCACAGGTGGTAATGATGACATTGTAGGCCTTCCGTTTGATTGCCTCTACAAAGAATCCTCGAGTTCCAGTAGCACACAGGCAAGCGGGGAACGACAACCAATTCAGTACACCATCTTGATTGGATTTCTTTATGGCTTCAGAAAGAACATCCCTAGCGTGTGCAAGTTTCGTCGCGGAAAACCCTCCGGCTTTGGCCATTTGATCAATCAGAGAAGAGACATCATTTACTTCGTTAAATGAATAATCAACAACAGGTGCATCAAAATCATCGCGCTGTAGTGCCATGGGAACGAGCGTGCGAGCCGACACCTTGACTTCAAACAGTGGTTTTGAATTTTCAATTGGATTTTGAGTTTTCCAATTGCAAAATTCTATCTCTCAATTCGGCGGCTTTCTCAAATTCCAATCGCTCCGCTGCTTGAATCATTTCTTTCTTCAGTCGCTCTACAGTGGCATCATCGGAAGTTGATTCGATGCCAATCTCATCAGAGTTGGGCTGTGATAAGTTGGAGAGAACATTGTCTCCCCACAGGCCTGCACCGAGATCAAATTTGTTGATCAATTCATGCGCTCGACTTTTGGCAGCCTGACTTGAGGACCCACCAACGAATCTTTTCCCTCCGGTGATTCCCTTACCGGCAGTTCCAGCCAACAGTTGATCGGCTTCTATACCCATCACAGGCAAGGGTTTGACGATGGTTTTTGGAATAATTCCGTTCTTTTCATTGTGTGCAATCTGTCTCTGACGTCGTTCAATTGTCTGTGAAATCGCCGATTCCATCGCTCTTCCCATCGAATCAGCATACAGAATTACCTTTCCATTTTCATTTCTAGATGCACGCCCGATGGTCTGTAGCAGGCTACGTTCATTCCGTAGAAACCCTTCTTTATCTGCATCAAATATTGCCACCAGGCTAACCTCAGGAATATCTAGTCCTTCCCTCAAGAGATTGATTCCAACAATCACATCGATATGGCCAATCCGCAGTGCCTTGATGATTTCACTTCGTTCAAGCGTGTCTATTTCCGAGTGTAAGTAATGTGCTTTAATTTCCATTCGTTGCAAATAGTCCGCAACTTCTTCCGCGAATTTAATCGTCATCACGGTTACAAGTACTCGCTCATTCCGCTGGACACAATCATTGATTTCGTCCAATAAATTCTGGACTTGACCCTCTGTAGGGCGGACCTCAATTTGTGGATCCAATAAGCCCGTGGGTCGAATTTCCATTCGCGAGATGCCCTGAATTTCTCCCAATGCATCTTTCAGTAACGGTTTCCGTTTCTCCTTTGGGTCTTGTTCTGGCATTTGTTGTCCTGTACACTCACAAAGTTGTTTCAGTTCGCGTTCTCCTGGTGTGGCACTCACGTACAACATTTGAGGTACCATGGACTGGAATTCATGTCCCTTCAATGGTCGATTGTCTGCTGCTGAAGGCAATCGGAACCCATGGTCAATGAGATTGTCCTTTCGAGCTTTGTCCCCGTTGTACATGCCCCCCAATTGAGGTAGTGTGACATGACTTTCGTCCATAATCACGAGGAATTTTTCCTTGGTCCCATGGAATGTTTGAGCGCATGCTGAAAAAAAATCCAACAAACAATACGGTCTTTCTCCAAAGGAACGCCCATCAAAATGCATAGAGTAGTTTTCAATACTCCTACAGTGACCAATTTCTCGCAACATATCGAGATCATATCGCGTTTTGGTTTCCAAACGATGCGCCTCAAGATCCATCCCAGCCTTTTCAAAAAAGTCCAACCTTTCTTGCAATTCAAATTCAATATCCTCCATCGCTCGTTCAAATCTCTCGGGACTTGTCATGAAAAACTCCTTTGGATGGACCCAAACTTCCTCAACTTCATCAATCGATTCCCATGAGACAGATTCACAGACTTGTATCCGAGTAATCCCGTCTAAATCGAATTGGATGCGTAACGGATCGTCTCTACTGGGCATCCACAAATCAAGGATTTCTCCTCTTAACCGCAATTCACCTCGCGCAATTTCACCATTCACTCGACGATATTGTAGTGCAACCAATTCCTTGACGACATCATGTGGCTCCACTTGCTGACCAACATGGATTCTAGCATGCTGTTGCAAAAATGTCTCTGGAGGATTTAGCCCATAAATCGCTGAAACGGTAGCCACAACTAAAACATCAGGCCTTGATACAAGGGAAGCCACCGTCGAGAATCTTTCCTGTTCAATTCTTTCATTCATCGACAGTTCCTTTTCGATGTAAAGGTCTCTCTTTGGGAGATACGCTTCAGGCTGATAGTAGTCGTAATGCGATACGAAGTATTCCACTGCATTATTGGGGAAAAGTGATGACATTTCTTGCCACAGCTGTCTCGACAAGGTTTTGTTGTGCGATAGGATGAGGGTGGGAATATTCAGTGATTCGATGACATTGGCCATTGCGAATGTTTTACCTGAACCAGTCACGCCTAGCATGACACATCTAGATTGTGAATTATTCAATTGAGAAATCGTTTTTTCAATTGCACTTTTTTGGTCCCCCGCTGGTTCATATTCCGCTTCCAGAATGAATCGAGATACCGTAGGTTCGAGGTGAGCCTTTGCAGCACCATCTAGGGCCTTGGATAAATCAAAAGGATCCACACTGTTCATGCAATCATCAATCCTCCAAGCAACACCCATCCAGTGGCAACGCTGGTGTAGAAAAATGTCTTCTGGAAATCAGCCAAGCGTTTTTGTGATAGAATCACAACGATATTTGTCGTACACATGAGAGCTGCTGCAGCCAAGAACGAAATCTCATCAATCGGATTTGCGATAGCAAAACAAGCAAACCAAACTAACGTCAATTGAATACTGGTCCGTAATGTGTGTTGTTCACCAAATCGGGCAGGAAATGAATTGATTCCATTTTCCCGATCATTTTGCATATCCATCAGCGCATAGTTTAGATCAAAAGCAGCAATCCAAAACATAACTCCCATGCAAACCCAAAATACAGTGGGATACCAATGGAAACCCGTGATGGCAGTCCAACCCAACACACTCCCCTGGACTCCGAGCCATGCTCCTGCCGGAGCCAACCCCAAACACAACCCCAACCACAAGTGGCAGGTCCAAGTAACCCGCTTCATGTATGGGTAGACAACAAATGCAAGTACGGGAAGCCAACTCATGGCCAATGCAACTTCATTCAATTGCCAAGCTCCGACCAACAGCATTAGCAGAAACAATCCAGTCAGTGACCAAGCCGTACTCAATTGCATGGTGCCCGAGGCCAAGTGACGTCCAGATGTCCGTGGGTTCTCGGCATCAATCTCACGGTCAATGATTCGATTGAGAGCCATCGCCAATCCTCTGGCTCCAACTGCAGCAACAAAAATCCAAGTGATTTGAACTAAGGTATAGTCACCTGCCAGCTCCGCACCTATGAAAACAAAAGGGAGAGAAAATAGTGTATGCTCTATCTTGACAAATTCCAAAATTTGCCTCAGGCCCACGTGCGCACCTCCTGTTCATACCACACGTCGACCTTTTTCTCAATGTCGGGATCGTGCAAACAAACAGCAGGCCACCTACGAACCGGTACAGGCCCTTCTATGCTGGGGATGGGTGCTGTCGCATCCCAACAGATTCGCCCCCCGTCATCTGAGAAGTGTAAATCACGTTTTACTTCGAATCTACAAAATAATTGCCAAAGCAGCGTACGCATCGCATCATCAGCTTCGAGATTCACACTATCGTCGGTGATAAATAGCCATCGAAGATTTTTTGAATTATCCAATTGCCAAATTGAATTCATCAATTGAGAAATTTTCGAACGCTGCGCAGCTGCTGCAGATTCATTCACCTCATCGGTGTTTACGAGTTCTGAAGGCCCTCCCTGAATATTCGTTGTGATGACCAACATCGATGGACGTAGCCAACGATATTGCGAGATACCTTCGACTGCCTCTAGTTTGACTTTCGCCCCTTCTTGTTGCCGTTCGGTTGAGGCATCGATCAATAATTTCGAGTGAATACCCTCAACAGGTGCTGCATGCGCCAGTTGATCGGCAACCATGCCGTCCAACACCACCAAATCTTCTGGGATTGAAACGTTTTGATCCAAGGCATCCAATAATGCATTCAAATCCTTGACATTATGGTCGGGACCTGTGGCAATAATACTCTTCAGAAACATCATTTGTCCTGCGCCCCACAGTCCTAGCGCAGTTTTTCTGGCCTGTGCGGGATACCGTTGTTTTGAGGCTACGATGGCTAAATTGTGAAACCCAGTCTCAAGCGGTAGGAACACATTGCAAACATCTCGATGCTGAAATTTCAATACAGGTAGGAATGAATCTCCTATGGCCTCTCCTAGATATCCATCCTCCATCGGGGGCTTACCAACGATGGTCATCGGAACCACTGCATCTTTGCGATGGGTAATCGCCGTCACGTGGAGAACGGGGAATTGCCCCTCAAGAGAATAATGTCCGAAATGATCACCAAACGGTCCCTCAAGCCGAGTTTCTCCAGGAATCGTATAGCCTTCGATGACAACATCGCATTCAGCTGGAACCCATAGATCCTGTGTCAGACACTTGGTGATTCGCAATCTTCGCTCACCCAACATTCCTGCAAACATGTATTCTTCTAGGTTGTCAGGCAGTGGCGCAATGGCGCTAAACATCACTTCTGGCGGACCCCCCATGCAGATTGCAACCGGCATTTTCCCCTCATTTGCTTCAGCGTGTTCTGCACCATGCTTATGCATCTGCCAATGCAGTCCGACTTCTCTAGGTCCAAACACTTGGGCTCGGTACATTCCGAGGTTATGTTCCTGAGTTTCAGGGTTTTTAGTTACAACCAAAGGCAGAGTGATGAAAGGTCCCCCGTCATGCATCCAAGTAGTTGGAATGGGTAGTTTAGTCATATCAGGATCACTCATTCGGACTTGCTGACACGCGCCTCTCCTGATTTTTTTCGGAGGTAGGGCCAGTGCACGTTTAGCCAAAGGCCATGCTTTCCATGGTCGTTTAACGAATGTCCCGATATCGGGTTTCATCAGTTCGGTCAGTTTCAATCCGATTTCATCAGGTTTTTTGACTCTCAATGCCTGATTTGTCCGACTTCTGGTACCAAACAGATTCATCGCTAAAGGAAGTTCAGAAATCGTCCCATCTGCCAATCTCGGTTTCTCGAAAATGACCGCAGGTCCATCGTTTTTTACGAGTTTGTCTGCAATACATCCTGCTTCCAGGTAGCAATCGACTGGATGGGTGACGCGAATCAAGTCCCCTTGGTCCTCCAAGGCGCGAATGTACCGGCTTAATCGGCGCCATCCCATGCCCACCGGAGACGTTCATGGTATGAAATAGAGTGTATGTGAGCCGGTGCCTATGGCACCGTGTGTTTCAAGGCCCGTATCGGCTGTTAAGCACCCAATGGCAACCGAGTGTGATGTGCTAGTCGTTGGTGCCGGACCCGGCGGAGGCTCGGCTGCACTCCACTCTGCAAGAGCAGGTTTGTCAGTGATTTTGATTGAAGATCATGCAGAAATCGGTACACCAGTACACTGTGGTGAATGTCTATCAGATGTCGCCGTGGCCAATCTTGAATTGGATATTCCAGATTCTGTGATCAGCAAACGCGTTGACGGAATCCGAGTGATTTTCCCCGACGGTACTGAAAAGAAACTATCTGAATCCGGATATGTGTTGGAGAAGCACCTTTTTGAGCAGTGGATTGCT
>DAHO01000030.1 GCA_002498455.1 Euryarchaeota archaeon UBA602 | reverse complement strand
GCGCGCAGCCTGGACGTAAGGCAAACCGTCTGGATTGTCATACACCGCGGTGAAATCAACGGTGCCATCTTTGAGTACCTTGCCTTTGCAAGAACGACTGATAATCAGGTCTGACACTTCGACTTCACCTGCTTTGACCGCTTTGATAAGACCGAGAACATGATTTACAGCTCCTTTTTCATCCCCATCAAGAATGCGCTCAAAAGTACCCATCATGGTGTTGTTCAGCAAATCGAAGGAATCGGTTCGACGAACCTCGTATCCACGAATGAGCAAATCCTCCTCCGGCCAAACCACCCGTCCGACATATCGTTTCTTGGCACCATGACTGAAGAATACCGACAGGCCCTTTTCGAACTCAAGTTCTGCCCCCTCCTTGGTAAATCGCCCGGCCAGTTCATGACCAAATTTCACCAAGGAATCCTTGCCCTCTTCAGGTGCTGAAACAAATACCGAATCGGTATCTGAATAAACGACGGGATGACCCTCTTGGTCTAGGGCATGAATGATTTTCTTGATATTTGATCGGGCCCAAGCCGTAATGGCAGAGCCAATATCAGGATGTGTGAATCGATAAAATGCTGAGGCGAAGACTCCGTAGAATGTGTTCATTAGAATTTTCACGGCGGATTGCATTTGGTCATGGAACAATCGAGTCGGTTCATCATCGGCAGATTTCATTAGAGCCTTGTGTTCATCCCGTTGAGCCATCAAATCTTCGAGCAATCGAGGAACCAAGCCTTCTCTCACGCTCTTCTTCAGGAACTTGGTTCCGCTCGGTGATTGATTCACTTCACTCGAATCATCTGACGTATCGACACGTGTCGTGTGACAGATGTTGTTTGAGATCATGATGGATGGATACATGGATTTGAAATCCAGAACGGCGACCCATGGATAGCGACCACCTTCGATGTCGTGGACATATCCACCCGTAATCGCATCAGATTTCCCACCACGACGAGTCATGGGTACTGCGATATTTTCTCGATCTGCAAGGCGAATCACGAGGCTGTCTAGCCACTGACTTGTTGTACCAATGATGGCTGTTTCCAAAGGAACCTTGCCAACTGCAGCGAGTGCTTCCTTGCGTGCGGTAGCAGAAATCGCATCGAGAATCTCAATCGGTAGTAGTGCGTCTTGTGCACAGTATTCCAATACCACGTCGGGACGGGATGCCCATTCCTCATCCATGCGGCTGGCATCGACATCCATCTTGCGCAACTCTTCGCGTTCAGGGAACAACAATTCGGAGACAAACTTCAGGGTTTCACGCTTGGGTCTTAGTGTCATACGGGCCTCCCACCAAGCATCCATCACACATCGACCTGTCAAGGTCCATCGACGGTTCTGTTGCCGGTTGGGTACAATTGGTGCACCACGCATCCCACCGCCTTTACACGCTTCCTCGGTTGCAGGTACACGCCCCCATCCTGCAAGAATGGCTCTAGTCAGTCGATCTTTGCGATCTTCCAGAGCTTCCATGCGCTCCTTGATTTTCGGTAAATCGAAGTTGTCAATGTTGTATCCTGTAATGATATCAGGGTCTGAATCACGGACCAATCGAGTCAGTCCTTCCAACATCTCGCGTTCATCACCTCGAAAAGTATGGGTCTCTGATTTCCCAAACTGCTCGACTACCGCAGCTGCACACAGAATTTTACCAGATTCAACACTGGTTTCCAAGTCAAATGAGAAGGTGATGAACGGTGCGGCAAATGCATCAATTGTTTGCAAGTCATCAATGTGACATCGAGCAACCTGATCGGTCGGATACAATCCCCGCCCACCTGCATCTCGAATCATATCTCCGTCTTTCGGCAACAGTTCACCCGACCAAGCAATGTGGGGCCCTAAATCCAAATCAAGGAGCAAACGTTGAGGGAACACAATATCGGCACTACTGACCTCCCACCCCAATGCCTTGACTGTATCTCGTATTTTCGGAACATTGTACGGTTGTCTGACTTCAACTCTCCAGTGTAATTTCGATCCTAAGTCTGTCCACTTTTCGACTGGATTATGAATTCGCATCACATCCTTGACTTCTCTGACGATGGACAACCTCTCATCCAGGTCATCCGGTAAGCCATTGGTCTTGCCCGGTAGAGCGATTTCAAAGAAGGGACGTAGCCCATGTACCAAGAGAAGTGTTGAGTGGCCCTCGCGTGCGCGAAGCCAGAGTTCAACCACGGTCCGTGAACCTGAACCTTGGTAAGAGGCTGCGATAATACAGGCCTCTTCTTCTACCGACATGGCTGCTGATTCCAGCGGGTGTCT
This sequence comes from Euryarchaeota archaeon UBA602, assembly GCA_002498455.1. Classification (GTDB taxonomy): domain Archaea; phylum Thermoplasmatota; class Poseidoniia; order Poseidoniales; family Thalassarchaeaceae; genus MGIIb-P. The sequence continues at coordinate 13,417 of DAHO01000030.1, read as the reverse complement.
TTCAATTCTGTGTATACGTCCCCCGGGATAAATTGAGAAATTACAGGCGCAATGGTTGAGAACCACCCCCCTCGTTGACAACCTAGCGAAGGGGTGGAGTTGTGTCTGAGCAAATCGATTGGGACTCGCTAACTTTCTCATTCACTCCAACGGATACGATGTATGTAGCCAAGTGTAAACTCGGGGAAGAATGGGCCCCCGGTGAAATGATGCCTTTTGGTGATATCACCATTTCACCAGCTGCTGGCGTCCTCAATTATGGTCAGGGGCTATTTGAGGGCATGAAGGCACAACGAAGTGTCAACGGTGGCATTGTTCTGTTCCGACCAGAGCGGAATGCAGCTAGGCTTCAAGCGGGTGCAAAGCGACTCGGAATGCCTCCCGTTCCGGAGGATATGTTCCTGAATGCGGTTGAATCTGTGGTTGCAGCCAATGCGCAATGGGTCCCTCCCACAGGCAAAGGAGCCCTCTACATTCGTCCCGTCTTGTGGGGCACTGGAGCGATTCTTGGTGTCTCACCTGCTCCCGAATACACGTTCATGATCTACGTCTGTCCTGTAGGTCCTTACTTCAAGGGTGGAATGCATCCGATTTCACTGAAGGTTAGCGATGAATATCATCGAGCCTGTCCCGGTGGCTCCGGTGGTGTCAAAGCCATTGGAAACTATGCCCCAGGGATGATGCCATCCAAAGGTGCAAAGAAAGAGGGATTTGCAGAAATCATCTATCTCGACGCCGTTGAACACCGCTTTGTTGAGGAAGTGGGTGCAGCCAATTTCTTCTGTGTCAAGGACAATGTTGTCTACACACCTGAATTGACAGGGACAATCCTTCCTGGAATCACACGTGCGTCGATAATTGATTTGGCTCGTAGCAAGGGTTACGAAGTTCATGAAGACAAAATTGACATAGAATTTGCATTGCAAGCCGATGAATGCTTCTGTGCAGGAACTGCAGCCGTCATCAGCCCCATTGGTTCAATATGCCATGGAGATGTATGTACCATGTATTGCAACAATGAAGTCGGTCCCGTAACCCGTGAACTCTATGATGCATTGACAGGTATCCAAACACAGGTCAACACAGATGAGTTTGGATGGATGAGAGAAGTCCCAATCTCCAATTGATAGGGGACGTGATTACCAATGTTGAAATTGGTATACTTCGGAATTCCAGGACGAGCAGAAGCCAGCCGAGTTGCACTTGCAATATCTGGACTTGAGTGGGAAGATGTCCAAGTCAACGGTGTTCGATTTGAGATTATGAAGAATAGTGGCGAGCTCCCGTGGGACATGTTGCCTGTTTTGCAAACCCCCGAAGGCACCATTGCTGAATCATCCGCAATTCTTCGGTTTGCAGGGAAAGCAGCAGGTTTGGTTCCTGATGATCCATATGAAGCCGCAAAGGTTGACGAATTCATCGATGGGATGCAATCTTTGTCGGGACTATTGGATGATACGTTCAGGATTTCGGATGTTGAAGAAAGAATCCTAATTCGCAAAAGATTGTTTTTCCCAGATGGGCGAGGTACCCGAAATCTCGCAATGTTAGAACGCAAGGTTTCGGAATCTGCAACAGGTTGGGCCGCTGGGACGAAAGGAATGAGTATCGCTGATCTGAAATTATTCTCAGAATTGTTTGGATTGTTTTCTGGAAATTATGACGGATTGGAAGCATCAATGATTGAGGATTATCCGAATCTATTGAACTATCACCAGAAGGTGGCAAACGAACCACGGATAATGGCACATTATGCCGATGTGAGTTCTGATGATATTCGGTGGACGTATCTTCCGAATGCTTTCAATTAGGCCTCCAAGGATTGTGAGTGTACAAAGCTGTATTGTCACTTACGACGCTTACGACGCTCACTCGGTTTGCTACCCCTTGCGCCTTTGAACGATTTGCGTTGACTTCGACCTCGCTTATCACCTGTCTTAGGTCCACTGATTTTGGCCGCCTTCTCTGCAGCCTTGGCCTCTGATTGTTGACTGTTCCAAGCACTTCCAATCGCTTGCAAGATTCCCTCTTTGGAATCTGTACCTGTTGCAGATTGTGCATCCTTGATTGAAATCCATAGACGGCCTTCCTTTTCTGAAGGTCGTGCGGGATGACTCACACCATCTTCACGCTTCATCTTCTTGATACCGGTATTGCGAGCAGCATAGGCCAAACCATCGAGTGTAGGATTGGCTACAGAGCGATCTTTGGAGACCCGCCGACCTGAGCGTCGACTCGTCTTGGAATCGAAGTATCCAGGCCACACGACAATTCGGTCGGGATGATTGGCCATCTCGGTGCCTCCAAAACCGGGGACACGCCCTCAGATGTCAACCTTCACTCTAGCAAGACGCCATTGATGACGCCGTGACTACCGGGTCGACTGGTGATTCGTACAAGTCCTTTGTCGGTTTCCACAACGGCTCCCTTAGTCATGATGTTACGACGAACGAAGTTGGGGTCTGCAGCATTTTCGGATACGGATTGTAGCGTGGCTTGAACAACCTTTCCAGTCTTCTTATCAGCCACGTTAACCACGGTATCGAACAGTACACGGACGGTTTGGGAGCCGGCACGCTTTCTGTAATTCTTGCGACTGGTTTCTCCAATCATGGTGAATTGCTTTTCCGAAGAAATTTCGGTTCGGCGCTTGCCGCGATAACTGCTTGGTCGCTTGAGTCGACCGCCGGATGACTTGCGTCGTGAAATACCGTGCCAGTGTGCCATCGTCTTCCCTCTGGGAAGCGGGCGACCTACTTCCCTTATTTCAAGAGCGCGATTGGATATTTTTCATATTCCGGTGGGTAAATAGCCAAAACGTGACCTGCCCAAACCGGTGAGAGTCGTGGGAGAAGGGCGCATAGAATTCAAAATCGAACTGCAAGATGAAGCGGGTCAGTTGGCGCTGGTCAGTCGTGAATTTGCCAATCATGGTATCAATATCGAAACCATGTGTGCCATCGATACCAGCGTGGTAATTGTTACGGATCAAACCGCTGAAGCACGCATGGCACTGAATGCATTGGGCATCGGTTTCTCAACCACACAATTACTTTCACAATCCATGCCTGACAAACCCGGCGCCTTGGCAGAATTTTCTGAGCGCCTCGGTGAGGCCGGTGTCAGCATCACTTCGATTTATGTCTTGTCAAGAATTCAGGGAGCGACGGAGTTGGCATTCTCTGTTGACGATATGGACAAGGCCCGAGCCGTCCTCAATATGCACGAATCCGTGCCACCCTGATTAAGCAAGAATGAAATCAAGCTCCGAAATGATCGTGCCATCCTCGCTCAACAAGCGGGCTTGAACATGGTCACCTCTTTGCATCGGTCCCACGCCCGCAGGTGTCCCACAGAATAGCAAATCACCAGCGTCAATCGGTGCCCACGTTGACAACTCATCAATCAGTTCTAGTGGAGAAAAGCGCATTTCATCAATCGAAGATTCTTGTCTGAGATTTCCATTAATGGCCAACTCTAATCTTAGGTGGGGCAACTCAATCGGTGGTTTCGAGAAGTTTCCAACGATGGCACTGTTTGCAAATCCTTTCGATTGAGTCCAAGGCATACCTTCGGATTTCGCAATTTTTTGGGTTACGCGATCTGTCAAATCAAGACCGATGGCGACTTGTGAACAGTCCAAATCATCACCCAACTTTAGCACCAATTCCACCTCATGATGAACTTCAACGAGATGTTTGGGTAAAACGAGGTCACAGCCCAGATTTGGTTCAGCAAGAGCCCCGGATGGTTTGAGGAAAAAACGGGGCGACTGGAGCGCTTCCCCACCCATTTCTTTGGCGTGATCATCAAATGTGCGAAGTGCACACCAAATATTGCCCATGTAATGCCGAAGTGGTGATTCATCATCAAATCAATGGGCGAGAATTCATGGAGTGTCGCGATCTCGCTGCAATTGTGGCCAAGAAGGATTGGAAACTCAAGGCTCGTAAGCCCGTTCGTCACAAGAAAATCAAGGGGTTGATTGCGCGATTGACGACCCCTTTGGGTGTAGAAACCGACCTGTCAAATGCCTTCCTAGAAACCGCGAATTTTGGACCATGGAGTTTGTTGATTGTCGACAAATCTCCACTGGGAATGGAGGTTGAAAGTCCAGAGCAAGAAATCATCGCCTTCCCCACTTTGAGAGGTATATTGGCCTGGAGTCCAAATCTCAAGTGGTGCGAGGTGGATCATGGTGCCATCCCATTTCTGATGAATGGAGCCGATTGCATGGCGGCTGGAATCCATCGTGCATGTGATACGGTTCAAGAAGGGGACTTGATTTGGATTCGTGACCAATCTCATGGAAAACCCTTGGCGATTGGATGGGCAACCATGGATTCGGGAGAAATGGTCGCTGCCAACAAGGGCAAAGCCGTCAAAATGCTTCACCACATCGGTGATGAGTTGTGGGAATTGGAGTTGTAATCACTCTTCTTCGTCGTGCATATCTGTGGATGCAATCTTGCGAACATTGATTGCCATGGGGCCCTTGTCACTTTCACCCACTTCAAACTCTACCAAGTCATCATCGACGATTTTACCTTCGACGTTGGTGATGTGTACAAAGAGGTCAGAATCTCCTTCTCTCTCAATAAATCCGTAACCATTCTTGTGATTGAACCACTTGACTGTGCCCTGTGCCATGAGGCCCCCGCGTGCACTCATAGTAATTGAGCGGAACCCCTAGAATATTGGAAAAAGGCTCAAATGCTGTGATCTCAAAATTCACGGGGCCTGTGAGCGAACAAGGGGAGATTTATTCAATGGGGGTTGCAAGGAATGCATATGATGCAACGCATGCTTGTGCTTGGTGTTGTGGTGACACTGTGCTTGCCATTAGCAATCGCAGCCGATGATCCTGGAGTGAATCGAACCATTGATGTCGAAGGTACGCCCATCGAATCGATTACTGTTCCAAATGTCTCGACCGATGGAGTCGATTTTGTCATCAATATCACGTTGACCACTGACGCCGCAGAAAATGGAACAACGGTCGAATGGACGGTGCAACAATGCATCAACTCGGGTGTCTGTAACCCTCCTGAAAAATTGGTAATGACCGGTTCAGATGCCAATTGGTCGGGTACGATTACACCCGTGGATACCCACTCTTACATCAATTATGATGTGATTCTAACATACCCGAATGGTGAGGATGAAAAATTCCCTGAGGATGGTTTTTCCAAAGGTGGGAAAGTCTGGTCCGACTGTTGGGTTTCGGGAGAAGATAGTGGTGGGAACAATTGTCCTGAAGTGCTTGTTCTGCCCGAAGAGGGACTCCCTGCTCCTGCCCTGATTGCAACCATTGCTGTCGGACTGACCGCTGCGTTAATCGCCAAGCGTGATGACTAAGCGTCTTCGCGAATGTCCTTGACTCGGTGAGTCAATGGGAATGACGATTACAGATGAACAGATTGAAGCTCTACGAGAATCCTTTGATGCTAATCCAGCAAACAAAGTTGCACAAAACGCTGTTACCAGCGTACAATTGCCCAGTTTGGCTCTGAACCGAAGTGTGATTCAAGACACCGCCAATACCTTTAGCACCAAATTGGATGAATGGAAAGTTACCTCACAAAAGAGCAGTGGGCGATGCTGGTTATTCGCTGCACTCAATCTGTTTCGAGTCGGTGCAATGAAGAAAATGAATGTCAAGGATTTTGAATTTAGTCAGGCGCATATTCACTTTTGGGACAAGTTTGAGCGGTCAAATCATTTGCTTGAGGCTATGATTGATACAGCAGACAGACCTGTGGATGACCGAACCATCCACTTCCTACTCTCAGATCCAATCGGAGATGGGGGCCAATGGAACATGGCGATGAATCTCATTGAGAAATATGGTCTTGTCCCAAAATCAGCGTATCCTGAATCCCACACCAGCAGCGCAACTCGTTGGATGAACATGGAACTGAAAAATATCCTTCGGAGTTCGGCTTGTGAACTCCGCGAAATCCTTCGGAATGGTGGAAGCCTCGATGAGGCTAGGGCCCACAAGGAAAAGCGTGTATCGGATATTTGGAACATGCTCTGTATTCACTTGGGCACTCCACCAACAAGTTTTGATTGGCAATGGAGAGACAAGGATGATAAATTCCATCGCAAAGGAGAAATGACGCCACAAGAATTTGCTGCGGAATATGTTGATGTCGATTGGAGAAATTATGTCTGCATCGTCAATGATCCTCGCAATGCATACTACCAAACCTACACCGTAGACTATCTTCAGAATGTTGCTGGAGGGCCGCCGGTGGTTTACCTAAATGTTCCAAGTGATGAGATGAAAGCGATTACTCAGAAACTGCTAGAAGATGGTATTCCCGTCTGGATGGGATGTGATGTCGGTAAAGAAATGGATCGAAAAGGTGGATATTGGGATGCGAATCTGTTCAATGTTAGTGGCTTGTACGGTGTTGAATATGGCATGAACAAAGAGAATCGATTGCGACATGGACAGACGATGATGACCCATGCGATGTTGTTCACGGGAGTCGATGTCGTCGATGGGAAACCACGTCGATGGCGTGTTGAGAATTCATGGGGTGGAGATTCTGGTCAAAAGGGGTATTACACGATGAATGACTCGTGGTACGACGAATACATGTTTGAAATCGCAGCTCCCAAGGACTACCTCACCGAGAAAATGATTGCAGGATTGGAGACTGAACCGATCGTTCTCCCTGCATGGGACCCGATGGGTTCACTCGCCTGATTGAATCCAATCTGCGACTTTGCGTAAGCATTGCTTGGATTCTGGAATCAGAAAACCGAAGAGCCACCAATCATGGAACATTCCTGGCCAGATTTCAACCTTGAAATCCGCTCCCGCTGCCTTCGCTCTTTCACCTACGAGTCGACTGTCATCCAACAATATCTCCTGATCGCCTACGAGAATCAGTGTTCGTGGTAAACCAGTGTATTTTCCGTAAATTGGCGAAACATAAGGGTGCTTTTTGTCAATGGGTGTGGGTGCATAATGTTCTGCGACTGAGATTGCAGCTTGTGTGAGTAGCATTGGATCGGTCTTATTCTTGGTGTCAAAGGTTTCTGAATCACAGAGCAAATTTGTCCATGGTGAAAACAGTACAGCACCATGCGGAAGTTTGTGGCCTTCGTCTCGTAGGCGCATCATAAGAGCAAGGCTCAAACCGCCCCCCGCTGAATCTCCACAAAGAATGAGTTTTGCATTTGGGTTCGTATCCACAATGTCAAGCCAGGCCGAGAGTACATCATCCAATGCTGCTGGGTGTGGATGCTCCGGTGCCAGACGGTATTCAATCGAATGACACATGCATCCTGTAGTCTTGGATAAATTTCTGAGACCAATTCGGTGAGTGTTTAGCGATGAACCGATACAATATCCGCCACCATGAAGAAAAACAATCATCGTATCAGAATTTGCATGATTTTTTGGAATGAAACTGACAGCGGGTACCCCTCCAAAGCTTGTACGCTCGATTTGAGTACCAATTGATGGAACCAATATCGATGCAAGCCATGCCTGTGGGTGAACGAATCTACGGATGGTTTTGGGCGAGGGTTGAAAGATTCGATAGAGCCATTTGTTCGGACGTAATAATATCGAGACCAAACGACTTCGTAGACTCAATGACTCACCCTGACCAATGTTCGCAAAGGCGCTCGAGGAGACGCCTTGCAGGAATCCCCCACTGAACAATGGTCACGCTCGCTTGACTTCGATCAGAGGCAAGATGCCCGTCTTCCAAGCCTGGAGCTCCCAAATCCGATGGTACCAAAGGTAACATTCCAGAATCGGTCTCAAAAGTGATGTTCACTCCATTTTCTTTCGGCTCGATTGCAATCCACTCACACTTTGCTTGACCTTGTGAACTCAATATTCGATTTATGGCCTCAACCAGTTGCTCGACAGGATCGGCAACCGTTCCCGCAGGCAGACCTTCGGAATCCCCTACTGCAGGTCCATATGCATCAAGAAAGGGCAAATCATGGTCGTGTTGAGCCAACAAATCATCTAGACCCCGTGCCAAACCGCGCTTTTCCGACATTGCATTCACTCCAAGGCGAGATTCCACCGTTGGGCGAGATTGACAGCAAGGTCGCGATAATCCTTCCCACCATTGGATTCGGGTGCATGGACATGAATGGGTATGCCTTCACTGGGGGCTTCGGCCAACTTGATGTTGCGTCGAATCGGGGGTTCGACAATGAGGTCACCGAACGTTTCCTTCAACTGGCTCTGCACTTGGCCGTTGAGTAGTGTCGGAGCGTGCATGGTCATCATGACGCCATCAAAACCCAATTGTGGATTCAACCGACGTCGAACTTCTCGAATCGTGGATGCCAGCATGGCAACCCCTTCTAGTGCGAAAAATTCGGTCTGAACTGGGACCAACACAGCGTCGCTAGCGACCAGTGCATTGATGGTGACTAAGCCCAAACTTGGAGCTGTGTCCAAGAGAATCAAATCATAATGTGGAAGGAGTGATTCTAAGCCTTCGGCTAGGCAACGTTCTCTCCCCAGTCGAGTCGATAATTCCTGCTCAAGACCAACCAATGAGCGCTCTCCCACAATCAGATGAAGGCCTGGAATGGCGGTTGCATGGCGGCATGCCGCGGCTTGCTCGGGCTCGGTGAAAAGTGTGCGTGTCGTATGTACAACACGACTCTTGTCGATACCGAGTCCAGTCGCACAATTGCCTTGCTGATCGCAATCAACTACCAATACTCGAACACCATTCAACGCAAGATGTGTCGCGACATTGATGACGGTGGTAGTTTTTCCAACTCCTCCCTTTTGGTTCATTACCGTGACGACACGCCCACGATTGGAAGGGGTTGATTGAGCTCGAGGAAGATCGATTTCCTGTCGTGGTTCGGCAGAACTCAACACATCGATTTCAGGCCCGTCAAATTCCTCCTCAGTAAACTCGACAACTAAGGGTGCGGCAACCGCTTCGGGCAATTCGCCTTCTTCATTCATTGTGCATCCCGGTCGGGTCGGCACTCGTAGCCCTATTGAGGCTGACGGGGTTTCTCAGGCCTGAAATATTGATTTTCAGAGAATTAAGCCGGAGTCGAGGTCAAAACCCAGCCCCCCATTCGGGCTGATTCACCATCCATACCAACCCGCAAACTGTGCTCGATGTCTCCTTCAATCCATGTACGCTCAAGATACACTGTAACCTGTCCATCGGGCAAGAATCCTAAGTCGTCAAGCCAATCGGAAACCGCATTTTCTTCTGGAACGACCAAACTATATCCAATCTGAACATCCTCTAGGAGTTGACCGCTATTGATGATTTGAGGATGCAAATCGGGATATCGATCTGAGGACAACATCCGATTTTCCAATAGTGCCAGCGTGTAGGTTTGTGGAATCTGATTACGAGCATGTTCGGGCTTTTCATCACCTGTAAGTGGACCATCTCCAGAATTTAGACAATTCTCACCGCCTGGCCAAGTGACTCGAACCCAACCCGCTTCAACCGAACTGACCCAAGAAAGATTCCAAATTGGATCTAAACCTGAACGGTCATCCTTCGCAGCAAACACATAACCATCTCCGTTTAGCGCGATTTGTGCTGCTCCAAAGGTGTCACTATCAGATATCACACACGAGACTGCTTTCTCCAGAGTAAACGGGCGAACCGTCGAATTGTCCGGTAGATGCGTTACCCATGAAACCATGCTTGAAGTGGAGGGTTTGCCATCGCTCGACATTGGACGAGTTGCATAGAATTGCTGCCAGTCAAGCAGGTCATCTCCACGTTTGAAATCAATTTGTTCCAATGTATATTGGGTTACAAATGTGCCCTCAGGGAAAGTCAAATCGATGGCTTCTGATTCAAGCAATGAACACCCCGAGCGCTTTTGTGACTTGTCAATTGAAATGTCTACCATCTGTTTAGCCGGGAGAGGTTGGTCTGGAATCGCCCAAATCACCATCTCAGCACGACCTAGACAATCGCCAATTTTGATATGATGCATTCGAATTTGGATTGCATCCTCTCCTCTGATGGTATCAGGTGAACCAATTTGCCAACCCCAGCCTTCGTGCTCACCGGTGAGCCCTTCCTCCATCACAGTCAATCCGAAAATATCGTACAGATTTACAGGATGCATTGGCAAGAGGATTCCCTCAATCAAATCAGATGCCGAGTCGGAACCAACAATGCCGTCAAATGTGGTCGCATCGGCACTGTACGACTGTCCCTCTGCATCGATGAAGTTGAGAGCCGTTTCAGAGCGCATCAATCCTCTTTCAGTGATTTCATGCCATTGCTTGATGTCTATGTTAAGTTGGTTGTTTCGATTCAACCATTCCAATGAACTGCAACTATCCTGATTAATCGCTGACCATGTATTTCCGGATAAATCGGCCGCCAAATTGTACTCTAATGTTGATTCAACAGCATTCCAGGTTCGCCCATAAGCATCCAGTGCTTTGACGGCTCCTTCCAAGTTGGTATCGCTTGGATCAACCAAATCTATGAGGCTACCATCTCGGATGGATGCCGAGCCACTACCTGAAAACTCAACTCGAAGTTTTTCACAAACATCATCCAATGCACTTGGAGAAATCGCATCACGCAGAAGTGCGACCATCTCATCTCCATCAACTTGGATGACTCCATTGTTGACATTAAACTGTAAATTATCTCCATATCGAGATGGGGCTGTTTGAAAAACTGAGGCCTCGTTACTGAGATACCACCAACCACCCACACCAGAGAGTAGAATCACAACCAAAATGGTCGCAATCGTCGTACCGTCCTTGTACCAAACTTGACCTTTTTCAGAGGCTGCCGTATCCAATCTAATGGCGTTGGATGTCGATGATTCTTGCACTTCTTCAATCAAATCTTCATCAAGTATTTCGGCTTCAAATACTTCTGCTTCAAGGATGTCATCGTCTTCATCAACGATTGATTCCAGCGGTTCATCACCATCATCTTCGTCATCATCCAAAATCATTACATCCTCAGTTGATGAGATTATTCGAGCAATAAGTTCGGACTTTTTCCCACTCGTAGAGAGGCCTAATTGTTTGAGTTGAACCTTTAGTTCTGCAACGGTCATTGCAGAGAGTTCATCCTCACCCATAGCCATCCTCGGAGAGGATGGCGATGCAGACCGCTTTCAACCTCTTCGCTCGAGGCATCGCCCTTTTTGGGATTCTCGGATGATTTCATCCGTTCCGCATGGCATCAATTTGGTCCTGAGTCCACCCAGCTGAAATCAGTTGTTCATCGCTCCATGCCGATGCAGGGTTTTCTTCAGGGGTGGGTTCCTCTACGGGTGTACCATCTTGCTCCGGGCTGGAAGCAGCCTGTGCAAGGGTGGGACCTGCAACTTCAGGTGTATCCGTATCTTCTGGATTTGCAACTTCTGGTACACCGATTTGTTCGCCACGATGCTCTGCTTCAGCCGCTTCCAGAACCTCCTCCTCGACCTTCTTCTCGGGTTTCCCTTCTGGATACTTGAGATTCTTGTAGACAGTTCCGGATTTCTGGGCCCCGACAAACGCAAATCCAGCCATCATGAATGTAATCAGACCGACCGGAACAGTGAACAAGCGGGGCCAATAAATCGCTACTTCAGCATCCATTGTGAGCAATGTTCCGGGATTTTCAACCGGTTCTGCCCATTCGATCCGAATCGAACGTTGACCGGGTTGAGTGTAGAGTGAAAACTCAACTTCTTCACCGACTTGGGCCGGTTCTGTACTGTTGTACCAACTGCCATCTGGAAGTTCCCACGAAGGAGGATGGAATTCGTCACAAGTGCCTTCATGAATACCCACTGTAAAGTCCGTCGAACCCGAGTACCGATATGAGACAAATGTCACATCGACACGAACTTGGGAAATTGAGCCCAAATCCATCTTCACGGGAGGGACATAGAGGTTGTGACAGGCTGAACTTTCATTGCCTGAGCCATCCCAAATCTTGTCTCGATATTCAGCATCTCCACCTTGTGAAACCCACTGCTCAGCCTGATTGTTGCCCATACCTTCCTGGGGATTATCAGAAACATCTCCTGCTACCGGGCCAGGGAAAAACGAGAAGACCCCTAGGATAACGGTAAGAGCGAGGAAGAAATACACGTTGTTCCTTGCACTATTTCGCTTCTTCTCAAGTGACTCTAGGCGCTCTTCTCGGTCTTGACGACGAGCGCGAGCATCCTCGATTTCTGCGAGAGGGTCAAATTGTGCCGGATTTACATCAGAAGGAGGACCACTCGGGCCAGAAACGGGAGGGCCACTGGGGCCCGAAACTGGAGGGGTTCCTGTTGGGCCTGCGACCGGGGGGCCACTCGGACCTGCGACGGGCTGCATGAATTGTCGAAGCGACGACGCCATTTGAAAGCCTCGCTTCTCGCACGCGCGCGTGCGAGCGTGCGGGTGGGCGCGCGGTTACGCGTTTTTCAGCCGTAGGACTCAAAACGGAAGTGATTGCGCCCCCTAGCGATGACCCTCCGCGTTGCCATCCTGTCTCGGGGCCCCCGATTGTATTCCACTCGGCGTCTTGCAGACGAAGCAAATGCCCTAGGTTGCTCGGTGGAAATTCTAGACCCTATGAAGTTGTCAGTGACCGTCGGAAATGATGGACGGCGTATCTTGCATGAGGGTTGGAACGTTGAAGTCGATGCCGTTGTCCCCCGAATTGGATATTCAATTACCGAACACGGTGTTGCCATTGCTCGTCAGTTTGAGCGAATGGGGACTTATGTTGCAAACAGCAGCGACGGGATCAACAACAGTAGAGACAAGTTGCATGCAACTCAGGTCCTCTCTGCAAATCACATCCCCGTCCCAACAACAGCATTGGTTCGAGATTGGCGCGATGTAGAGCGAGCGATTCGTCAAGTGGGTGGTGTACCTTGCGTGATCAAGGTTCCTGAAGGGACTCAAGGTAGTGGAGTATTCCTTGCGCATACCGAGAGAGAGGCCAGCGAAATTGCCTGGAAGGTGCTGGAAACATCGAATCGAGTGTTGGTCCAAGAATACATCAAGGAAAGTCATGGTCGTGATATCCGAGTCCTTGTTGTGGGTGGCAAAGTCGTTGCTGCCATGCGAAGACGTGCACATGGGCGTGAGTTCCGATCAAACTTCCACTTGGGTGGGAGTGTCGAGAAAGTCGACTTACCTGCAGACTTTGCTCGAATCGCATGCAAGGCTGCTCGACTATTGGGTCTCGACATTGCAGGCGTCGATTTACTAGAATCAGCCAGAGGACCCCTCTTGCTTGAAGTTAATTCGAGTCCGGGTCTAGAGGGAATTGAGAAAGCTACTGGAATCAATGTTGCAGGTCACATCATGTCTCATGTCGTCGAAAGTCATGCATTTACACCGATTGATCTGAATCAATTGCTTTCCAACAAAGAAGGGTACGGTACACTCTCACTCAAAGTTCGAAAATATCCAGAG
>DAHO01000045.1:7776-67828 GCA_002498455.1 Euryarchaeota archaeon UBA602 | reverse complement strand
CGACATCTCTTCAACATTCACAGTGCTCAAACAGAATCATTTGAGCACAAATACACATCCATCCACACAATTGATATACGCTTTTTCAGAATTTGATTTGAGTTGAATGGAGACGATGATTGACCCTGCCTCCATCGGTGATGATGGCCTGCCAATTATGCCCGCCCCTCCCGCATGGTACTGGATGCTGCTCGGACGAATTGTGGTCCTATCCATCGTGGGTTTTTCTCTCTGGTATTATCAGTTTGAATCTTTAATCACGACGATTATTCTATTCATTCTCGTAGTTCCTATGGAGAAAATCTTCCCTCGGCATAAAGGCCAGAAGGTCCGCCGTCCGAAGTGGAGGCTGGATGTTGCTTATGCCCTCTCAGCACCCTTTCTGAATGTGTTCGGCCTCATTTTCGCCGTCATCATCGGTTTCTTCTCCTTCACATGGGTTCTCGGTCTAATCATCGGTTACTTCGGCCTGGTGGACATGATTCCATCCAGCATGCAACCGCTGGTGGCTTTCGTCCTTTTCGATTTCGTTGGCTATTGGGCGCATCGCTGGTACCATGAGGTTCCAGAGTTGTGGAAATTCCACGCGATTCATCATTCGCCAGAGCACATGGATTGGATCAGTGGGTTTAGGATTCATCCGATGGATTTCGCGCTGATAGCACCGGGTTTCTTTTTCCTAGTGTTCGCAGGATTCAGCCCCGAAACCAGCGGCGTATTGGCCGTGTTGCAAATCATCACAGGTCTGTTCTTACACGCAAATGTGAGTTGGCGATTCCGACCCCTACATCGCCTGATACAGACACCCGAATTCCACCATTGGCATCATGCAAATGAGAAGGAAGCGCATTGTTCGAATTACTCCGGTTTTCTACCCCTGTGGGACATCATCTTTGGGACCTATTACATGCCGCATGATAAGCGACCTCAAGTCTATGGTGTTGATGAGGAAGTACCCAAAGAAATGATGGGTCAATTGAGATATCCGATTCGTGGTTGGGGCAATCCATTCACATGGCCCTGGAAGATTATGCGTCATCCTTTCCGTACCTTTGGGGCCTGTTGGAAATTCTACATGCAGGTTCTTCGGGGCGTGAGGCACTCCACATTCCGTAGACGCGGCCCCTATTACCCACCTTTCAGGGATTAGACATCGCTGCGATGGCGGCAATGGCTGCCCTGGCGTGCGGCTCCAATCTGGGTTCAATGTGCTCAGGCTTTGCACCCGGTCCAATGATGCCCAGTCCGACAGGTTTGTTCCAAGTCAATTGTAAATCGATGATGCTCTTGATGACGGCTTGACCCATGGCGAGCCCGTGTTTGGTTTGCCCCTTTTCGATGATTCCCAGGCACGCGGCCCCATCAATATCGTCTCTGCAGAGAAGTCGATCGAGGGCCAAAGGAACCTCCATGGCACCGGGCACCCACACCACATCAGAAACAGTAAGTTCAAACTTACTCGCTTCATCATTCGACCATTCAAGCATCCGCTCAACCTCTGCGCGATGGAATGAACCACACACGATTCCAATCTTCATTTTCATGCCTCCCGTTGTTGCATCATTCTCTTTGTCGTCTCAACAACCGCCTGTGTCATGGCATCAATTTCAATGTTGACATGATCACCTTCGGACTTGTTCCCAAGCGTGGTCAAGCGCAAGGTTTCCGGAATGATGTGGACCGCAAAGGAACCTTTTCCATCGGTTTCTCCCACGGTTAGTGAAATCCCATCTACGGCAATGTATCCCTTTTCCTGAATGTAATCGGCCATTTCTGGAGCACAACAAATGGTGTAATCCTGGTTCACCACTTTCGTAATTTCTGCGGTTCCCATGATGTGCCCACTGAGCAAATGTCCCCCCAATTCGTCACCGAATTTGAGTGCGCGCTCAACATTGACTGAATCCCCCTGAGTTAACGAGCCGAGTGTTGTACGCTGAATGGTTTCGGGAATCACGTCGAAGGTGACCAAATCCCCAATCGAAGTGGCCGTCAAGCAAACACCGTCAATGGAGACGGAGCCACCAACTTCCAACCCTTCAGTGGATGGGATTTCAATTGAGAACGTTAGGGTTTCATCGCCTTCAATCGAATGGACTGAACCGGTGCCTTGAACGATACCTGTGAACATCATTGCTCACCTTCCAGCTCAGTCTGTCGCTTTTGGGCCCACTGCAAACTGAGGATTTTGTCGATAATTTTTCGAGTTCCGTCTAAATCTTCGGTCAACCCCTCGACTCGAATCAACTGAATCTCATTGAAACCACGCTCATCGAGACCTGCCCGAATGGCGGATTCAGCATGCTCCTGGTCATATCCAATGGCGATGATATCGGGTTCAACAAGCGGTAAAATGTCGTACATCGGGACCGTTGGAGGATTGCCCACCATGGCATGATCTACAGGTTTCAATCCTGAAACCATCCGTCGCCGTAAATCCTGACTGGTGACAGGTTCATGCTTCCGCATTCGAACCGTATCGTCATGTGCGATGATCACGGTGAGATGATCTCCCAGTGCCTTGGCCTGTTCGAGGTAATGCAAGTGTCCAGCGTGGAGTAGGTCGAACACTCCTACGGCCATGACGCGTACCATGTGACCACCCTACAAGCCAAAGGCTTTCATGATATCTTCACCGGTGAGCATTGGGATTTGATGCTTGGCTGCGTAGGCTCTGGCATCTTCCACGCTCAATGCGCGATCTCCATCAGGTTGCAGCATCTCTGCACCAATCGTACAAGGGACCAACCCTGCCAATCTGGCAATTGCGACCGCCAATTCTGTATGGCCTTGGCGAGTTTTCAAACCCCCGGGGGCTTCTCTACAAAGCGGTATGTGTCCGGGTGTCCGGAATTCCTTTCCCAAAGCAGTCATCGCTTCTATAGCATCACTACCTTTCATTTCATCGGCCAATTCGCCGAATCGTCTTGTGGTCAAAGCACGATCATGGTCGGTAATTCCAGTGAACGTTTCTCGGTGATTTAATGAGAGTGTGAACGCACTGCGGGTATCGTATTGTAGGTCATCCGTGATCAGCTTGCTAAGCACTGGATTCTCCTCAACCAATGCGGGGTGCGTGTGCAAATCTTGCAGCCATGGGAGACCAAATTGTTCGCCCACATCGTCTCCAACTGCCAAGAATAACAACCCCCCACAATCTTGGCGTAGTCTTCGCATCACAGCCGGTGTTGCTGCAGCAGCAGGCCAGAGTAAGTCAGTTTCACATTCTCGAAAATCTGAATCAAAAACCATGACAGGTTTTCCTTGCGCAAAGGCTTCCGATGCCAGTTCAATTAACTTCGATGAATCCATCCTACTCATGCTCCGCAGGGGCCAAACAACCCCGTTCTTTTCGGTCGTGCGCATTCACCTTGGTTTGAACGTATGTCTCTGCGCATCATAGATGCGATTTAGCACATAGCCGTATTCTTATGTGTAACATCTCATCCCAGAGCATGCGCCCAGCACCGGTCTATCTGTTGGTGGTGCTGCTACTTTCATGCGGTCCTGCAAGTGCTGGATTTGAACTGGTACCCGAATCGGGGTTTGAGGAGATCGATTCCGGTCCTTTGACCAATTGGGCGTCTTATGGCCCGGGAGTGGCTTGGGGCGATTATGATCAAGATGGTGATTTGGACGTCTTCCTAACCGCTCGATTTGACCACCTTGGGCAAGAAACGGCAATTGCTCTCGGATTCTCCAGTATGGGAGATATTCCAGAGAATCATCCTGCCCATGAGCGATTGGTCGAGAACTCTACGGGTCAGAGTCACTTACTGAGAAATGATGGCGGTGGACAATTTGTTGATGTATCAGAAGAGGCTGGAGTGGGTTTTCCCGATGTGACTACATTGGGAGCCACTTGGGTTGATTTTGATGGTGATGGTGATGTGGATTTGTATCTCTCAAATTATGGGCGAGCCAATATGGAGAATCCGGAATTTACCGGTGAACCAAACCAAATGTTCCAAAATGAAAACGGTGTGTTTACGGATGTGACCGCTCAGAGTAACTTGGGCAATCCAGGACACTCATCAGGATCCGTATGGGCTGATTATGACCATGATGGTGACTTGGACTGTTACTCGATGAACTTTGGAATGGTTGACGAGTTGACCGGTTTGGCCCGACGCGAAACCAATATTCTGTACCGTAATGATGGAGATTCTAACGGTGATGGAATCCCAGAATTTAGTGACCAAACAAAGGAATCAGGTACTTTTGGGCAGCTTGAATCCTCCGAAGTTGATTTTGTTCCATTGGTGGGCCCTGCACTTTCGATATTTCCCACCAGTGTCACCAATCCAAGTGCTCAGGCCAAGTTGCCAGACGGGGTCAGTGATGAACCGACGGGTTCCGGTATGTCATGGGCCGCGGTTTGGTTCGATGCAAATGGTGACGGATGGGAGGATTTGTACGTTGCCAGTGATTTTGGCATCTCCCCCCTTTACCAAAACAACGGTGATGGGACATTTGAGTTGGTGACGACCGAGCGAGAGATGGTTCGACCCGGAACGGGCATGGGTGCTCATGCAGCAGACATTGATTTGGACGGAGATTTGGATGTATGCCAGTCAAATTTCGGCGATAATTTCCTGTGGAACAATCAAGGAGACATCTTCGTAGAGCAATCTTCGATGGGAATTTATGGCGAACAATCGAACACTCTTGTGAATTGGGATTGTCATTTCTTTGATTACGACTTGGATGGTGATATGGATCTGTGGTTTGGAGTTGGACGAATTAATTTGGACATTTCAAATCAATACAATTCATTGTACCGAAACGATGGTGATATCGACGGTGATGGAATGATTGATTTCACCGATGTTGCGGATGAACTCGGTCTATCTGGGGCCAACAAGAGTTCTGGTTATGCCCGTGGAGGAAACAAAACCATGGGCGTTGCCCTAGCAGATTTCGATAATGATGGTGACCTAGACCTGCTATTGGCACACGCGAATGCAGCCCCGCAGTTATGGAGAAACACTGCTGTCGAGGACGGTCTTGGTGGGTGGCTTAAGGTGAGGCTACAAGGTACAGAAGGGGGCTCTAATTCACACGGTATCGGTTGCATCGTTGAAGTGCATTTGGAGGATGGAACCATTCTCAAACAGCATGCTTACGCTGGAGATGGTTTCCTTGGCAGTAGTGACCCCATTGTGCATTTTGGTTTGGGTGACCAATCAATCGCTGAAGTCAAGGTCAAATGGTCGACCGGACATATCCAAAGCATTGGTGATGTTCAGGTGAATTCAGAAATCACCGTTGTGGAGGTTCTCCCACCTGAACCGATTGATTTCTCGATATTGGTTCTCATTCTGATGACAATTATTCTGGTTCAGCTGATTTGGAAGTCGCCCCAAAAAAGCCAATAATCAGCAATCCGAGAACGGCCAATCCAATCAACCCAAGAACGATGGTTCTGATATTGGATTCATCTTTGTTTTCAACCACTGGTGAGGTAATTTCTTTGGGTAAATAACAATCCAAATTATCCAGATTGGTTTCTGCAAAGAATACATTGCATTGGATGGATTGGATCTCAGTGTTTCGCAGTATGATGTGGGAGAGTCTTGTCTCCGAGAGGTTCTGTTCAACCCCTTCCAATTCGGGGTCATTTTCGTAATACAGCGGGTCTCCATCTCGCAGTCGAATGAATTGATCACGAATGACAGCATCCATGGTTTCACCCAACGCAGAATCGGGTAGATGATCTTCGGCCAACATGCCGATGTAGGGGTCGATATGACCCGGGTCCTGTTGACCATAGGCTTCCGCAAGACGTCCTGCAACCTCATCATCGCTTGTAATGTCGCTGTAATTGGATATCTGATCGAGTCCAAATGCGGCTCGAACATCTCCGTAGTATGGGACTCCATGATCGCGACCTCGTTGGATATCGATAGCGCACAAGTCCATGCCTCCTGCACCCGGCATTCCAAACAAATGATTCCTCAAATCCTCTCCATAGTAAATGTCGTTGGCGGCTTGAGTCTGGGCTGCGACTCCTCGCAATATGGGGGCAATGCCTCCTTCTTCCGTCACGGGGCGAGTGGTCCAAAACCCATCAAATAAGTCCATAACTCCATTCTCAATGGGTTCCCGATTCTCATCAAGTCTGAGGAATACATCTCCTGTTTGGGAGTGCCCCATGCGGAATGCTACTGTGGCAAACGAGCTGGTTACTTGTGGATTAATTGATGAATTGTATCCACTGTATGGGACGAGTGTGACGCCCAAACTTGGGAGGAATTCCTCGTAAGTGATGGCTTGTATTTGCGCCGCGACGAGTTTCCTTGCCAGTTGGTAAATATCCTCATCCGTCCAATCGGGGTTTCGCTCAGCAATTTCCTCCGCGAGTCGATTGTGCTCACGGATAAACAGAACATGCAATGACATCAGTGCGATATGCTCGTTGGCTCGTGAATCGCCAGCAATAAATCGGACATCCGCGCTAAATCCTACGAAAGACATTGGGGGCGCAGTCTGGTCATCATCTTGCGCAACTGGAAGTAAATCCCCCCACGGATTTGGACTGACCTTCAGTTTCCCGCCCTCAAAAGTCCGTAACCAGTTTGAGGTCTCAATGGATGATCCGTAAACAGAACTTCCGTCGATCCAGGTTGTGATTGAGTTAGGATGCTCTCGAGTTTGGATGCCCAGATCATCAGTCACGTTCACGTAGAGCGAGCGGAAGAATCGGATTTGAGAACCACCAGGTGCACCCATTTGTGGATCATCTTCTGAAATCAGGATGTTGGCCTGCTCGGGTGTACCCGTTCCACCAACTCGACCATTTTGCGTCAATGTGAAGTCAATCTCGTGAGTGATAAACTGCCCCCATAACCAGTTGTAATCCGACAGTCCTCGCTCATCTTGGATGGCCATAGGTTCAGCGCAGACTATGTTGCTGATGTTTCTTGTATTTGGCAAATCTGTCAATCCCATCCAATTTGCTTCTGGGTCGTGAGATGCATTGGCTACTCGGCCCAACAATGTCCCTGCTTGTCCCCATTCAGGATGTTCTTCATTAACGCCTGAACCATTGGCACTGTAGAAATTCACGGGTTTGACGTCTGTATTGTAATCGGTTGGAACCAAGGTCGCACTCATTCCACTTGGCAACAGTAGAATCAGGCACAGGCCGATGGCGAGCAAAGACCTCGTCCTGCGGCCGATGTGTCCACGTCCACCCATGATGCAACCGCGCGGTCTTGTTCGGGTTAATATGTCGGTCTCGCGTTGCAAATATTCATTAATTACGAAGGGCAAGTATACCTGTTCGTTTGAGATTATTAGGAGAATGCATCCGCACATCCTTTTGAAGATAGAACGTTTCGGCCGAGAGGTCGGGGGGAGAATATGCCACTGAAATTAGGACCTGCCGGCGTTCCGTTGTCCTGCAAAGGACGGACGATTGTTGAAGGAATGGATGACATAACTGCACTCGGTTTAGAGACGATGGAAATCCAAACTGTTAGGACCGTTGCACCTCATCATTTTGACCAATATTGGCAAGCGGGTATTTTGTCATGGAAAACGGGTTTTGAAATGAATCTCCACGGCCCGTACTATGCAGAATTGTTGGGTAACAAGCGCGAACGGAGCCGAACCCTATCGAAGATGGAGGCCAGCCTGCAGGCGGCCAAGATCGTGAACGCACGCCACATCACATACCACGTTGGGCCTTATGGTGAATTCAAGCGTGGTAAAGATGCCAATGAGCAGGTCGCCAACGTCATGGCTGGCGTCGTAGATCGTTGTGCAGAAATTTGGAACAACGAGGACGAAAGTGAGGATTATGCTGCGTTCCCATGGGTGATTGACAATTCCCCCACATTGATTGGTGTTGAGACCAGCGGACGGCAGGAACTCTGGGGTACTCTTGAGGAGGTCCTAGAGGTTACCAATCACGTTGAAGGTACAGTTCCTGTTCTCAATCTAGCCCATATCCATGCGCGAGGTCATGGTCGTCTACGAACGAGTGAAGACTTCGGCGAATTATTCGATTTGGTTCGAGAAACCATTGGTGGGAAGACCTTCTATTGTCACTTCAGTGGCATTGAACATCGTATGGGCAATGCATTGCACTACACGCAAATTAAGAAATCCGATTTGAAGTTTGAGCCTCTTGCAGAATTCTTGGCTGAGGACGGTGATTGGTTAGACATCACCATGATTTCAGATTCACCTTTGCTTGAACACGATGCCATGTTCATGTTGCAACAGTGCGAAAAAGCGAAACATCGCTTGTTTGAGAAGCAGGCTCGTGACGAGCGTCGCAACAAATTGGCCATTGCACAGGGCATGGATCCAGAGGAATTGGCAGCTCGAGAGGCTGAAGAGAAAGCCAAGCGAGAAGCTGCAGAGCAAGGCAAGACAGCCCCGACTCCTCCGGCGCCGAAGAAAGAAACTAAGCCTGCGGCGAAGAAATCGACCAAAAAGGCCGATGAGCCCATGATGTTGGACTCTGAAGAAGATGACGACGACCTCTTTTGAGGCACTCATTTAGCACCCGAAAGGGTTGATAATGCGAGGCTGGTGGCGCAGTTCCCTGCGGTGGTAACTCAGCTGGGAGAGTGCCAGACTGAAGATCTGGAAGTCGCCGGTTCAAGCCCGGCCCACCGCACCATCAACTCTGATTGTTGAGAACATCACTTTGTATCGAGTGCAGGCGCGCAAGCCCCTTCTCAGCCATATCCATAAGCGCATCCATTTGAGCCCGAGAATAGGTGGCTTCTTCCCCGGTTCCTTGGACCTCAACCAACATTCCATCGCTGGTGCCGATGACGTTCATGTCGACATCTGCATTTGAATCAAGAATGTAATCCAAATCAAGATACACGTCTTCACCAATCAGTCCAACGCTAATCGCCGCAACATCGACTGGTAGAACAGCTGCTTCGTGCGCAGATTTCTCATCTGGACTCAATTCACGAGGCTCCCATTCACGCCCCGCATCTGCGGGTTTGCGGTCGGCCGCAGGCAAGCACAATCCCTGCTCAATCAATCGACGAACACCCAATCTGAGAGCGATGGTAGCTGCAGTAATCGAAGCGCAGCGAGTACCTCCGTCTGCATTCAGAATATCACAATCTACAGTAAGACTGTGTGGACCGAGTTCCTCAAGGTTAATTCCAGCTCGAAGGCTACGTGCAATCAAGCGTTCAATTTCGTAAGTTCGACCCTTTGCACCTCTTCGTTCACGCTGGAATCGAGAATCGGTCGAACCCGGGAGTAGGCTGTATTCAGCATTGACCCATCCTTTTGTGGCGTCACGAGGAAACCAACGAGGCAGGTTCCTCGCGCGTGTACAACAAGCGAGGACAACAGTGTCACCTTGCTTGTACAATACACTTGCTAGTGCGTTTGGGGTAAAGTCGAGTTGGATCTCAACTTCACGCATTTCATTCATTGCTCGTGTCAATTCTAAATCGGTATCCTTGAACTTGGCCATACTGCGCCGACTCGGGTATCATTCTTCAATCGCGCGGCGAGCATGAGGGGGCCTCCAAGCCGACCAAACACCATCATTTGTTTTGATATGTGGTCCACCAATGAGATCGACACAATATGGGACTGCGGGCCAAATCTCGTCAATAATTTCGCGAATTGAGCGAGGGCTTCCAGGGAGATTTAGGATCAAGCAACGACCTCGCGTACCTGCAGTTTGTCGGCTGAGAACAGCCGTAGGTACATGACGAAGAGAAATCGCTCGCATCTGTTCACCAAATCCTGGTAAGATACGATCACAAACTGCTTCAGTCGCATCCGGAGTAACATCTCGAGGTGCCGGTCCAGTACCACCAGTCGTAATGACCACAGCACACCCTAAATCCGCAAGTTCACTTAGAGTGGATTCAATGATCTCTTGCTCATCAGGAATGATTCTACGCTTGATGACAAAAGGGGAAGCAATCGCCTCATACAAGAAGTCGGCAATCGCAAGTCCGGAGAGGTCTTCGTATTCACCAGAGGATGCCCTGTCAGAAGCGGTGACGACCCCGAAAACCACCTGCTCCATGCGGTGTCGTCGACTTGAGGGCTATCAAGGCTACTCTTCTTCATTGAGGAATCCTGCACGCGCTGCTTCTCGTCTGGCTTTTCGCTCATCACGTGGGATGGGGGAACGTGACTCGATATCTCTCGCCTTGTTCCCTCCCGGCATTTTTCCGGTCAGAACGCTCTTTTTCGCATCGTGAAACTCGGTGGCTGTCAGCCAACCATCTCTACGCATATCGGCTAGCCTTTCCAATCTCTCAATCATTTCATTTGAATCGACATCGCCTCGCTCATTTTTACCATATTTACGACCTTTTGCCCAAATGAGTTGAGAGAGTGTCGCTGTCAACAATCCATACAGTGCAATTCCAGTGAACATCAGGAAAATTGCAACTACGCGTCCTCCCGGAGTCACCGGAGCATAGTCACCATATCCGACCGTCGTCGCCGTTGTGATGGCCCACCACATGGCTTGAGGGAGGGTGTCGATACAGGTATCTCCGCATTCGGTGGGAGATGCGTGTTGCTCAAACAAATAGGCGATGAAGCCGCCTGCAAATCCGATCGCAGTCACGACGAAAATCAAATGCTGAATTTGGACCTGAACAGGCGATTCCTCGCTTGTTTCTTGCAATCCCAGTAAGTTGGTTGCGAGGAAATAAACCTTGGACAAATGCACCAATCGGAACAATACGATGACGCTGATTTCGGGTATTGCAGCCAAAATCACAGGGGTCAGTCCGAGCATCCCCCAGCTCTGAGCCCTCCACCATTCACTTCGGTCTTCAGTATTGGACAGATCCTTTGACAACTCGGCAACAAAAAATCCGACCAAGACCAGATCGAGGAAGGCCAATACCCAGAACAGTGACGGGTTGGTATTGACCAAGTCTTCTTGGATGACGAAAATCACGATACCGATAGAGACCAAAGAAAAAATCAGTTCCAGATTTTCTACGCGTACCCAATTCGACCACCAGAAGGTGTTGTCTTCGACGACATCAGCCTCCTCGGACATGCGGCGTTAAGCGACAACAAGGAGTTCTTGACTGTTCGGTGCGCCCTTAGGGGCGCAATGCCTATTCTCAAGGATTCAGGCATCGTCCAAGGATTCCTCATCATCTACGGATTCTTCCTCAGGGCCCTGAGCACCTTGCTCGATTTGGGTACGATTCCATTTCTTTGCGGAACACAACACGATATTGGCAATCGGATCGCCCGCACGAACCAATGGGTTGAGGGCTAGGCCTACGATGACACCCGTCCGGGGGCTCTCGATGGTGTGAGTTTTTGCACCGAGGGGGTCAGTGATGAGAGCAATATTCTGGCCCTTTTGGACATGGTCCCCAGCTTTGACCAGGCTGTACAACAATCCCCCTGCTTCTGCTCGAGCCCACTTTGATCGTCGAACTAGCAACCGGAACGCAGGTTGTCGCAATGTCCGCTCAATCATTCCTAAATGAGCCATTACATTCAGTACACCTTCTATTCCAGCATGCACGGCTTCCATTTCAAAACGATGTGCAGTCCCAGCTTCCAGCAAAATTGTCGGTGTTCCTTTGGCGGATGCTTCCCTTCTGAGAGAGCCCTTGGGTCCATTTGAATGAAGGATGATTTGGGTCCCAAAAGCACGGGCTAAATCGAGACAATCTTTCTTGTCAAAATCTGCGCGTACATGTGGTAAGTTGGTTCTGGAGTGGGGTGCTGAATGCAAATCGATCAGGTAATCTGAGCGACTCACAACACCTTGGAACAAAGCGTGTGCAATTCTTTGAGATTGATTTCCAGTTTCTTTACCTGGGAACAAGCGATTAATGTCCCGATTGTCAGGGGCCCCCCTCTGCTCAAGAAGCATACCTTCGATGTTAACTACAGGTACGCAGATGAGCGTCCCAGCGAGTTTTGAGCGATTGATGGTATCATCATCTGTATCGGCGATATGATCGTCGCCATGTATGAGGTGATGGACAACGGAAACTCCATTCAATTCATCTCCATGAATTCCCGCAATGAGCCCCAAAACAGGGCCAGGTTTGGTTCCATGAAGGATGTAGACTGGGATACTCCGTGGATTTCCGGCAGGACCATCCCCGAGTTCCAAGGAAACTTCAATCCCGGTGCCAGGGGCAATCTCCGTACCTCCAAAATGAAACGATTCCATCTCCGCCACGCCCACCCCAGAACGCATTTGGTAACAAGTTCTACCCCCACGAACTTCGCTCCAACATCAATGTGCGATAGTTCAAGAACCCCCGCAACCCGGTGAGTGTCCCGGAGGTAATGGAGTGCCGCGTCTTCCCCAAACTGCACGACCGACCATTGTTCTCTGCCCGGCCTCTAATTGGGCCCAAGCAGGACATGCTCGTGCGGACGCGGTCATTTGCTGACCCTCCACAGGAGTTGCTCGAAATGTCTAACCCAGAAGAGTTTGAAAATGAAGTCCGTGCGGTCAAAGAAGCCGTACCTGAAGCCGATGAAGCAGAAATTGTCAAGGAATTTACTCGCTACAAAGAAGAGTTCCTTGTCCCTCCCAAGCACGCCTTGCGTAGCGTGATTGAACATTTCCAGAAAGAGGCGGGAATGGAAGTCGGTGCACCAAAAATGTCCACTCGACCAGCTGCAAAATCCGTTGAGCGTTTTTCCGCCTTATCCTCGGATGACAACAACGTGACCATTGAGGTTGAGGTCGTCACCTATGTTCCACGTATGCAGATGGTTCGCGGAGAAGAGAAGCAGATTGCTTTCGGATGGATTGAAGACAATCCATGGGAAGACGGTGGAGAACGTACACGCTGGGATTTCAAGGACTGGGGCAATCATGCCGAGAGCCTAACTCCCGGTAGTGTGGTTCGTCTTGAGGGAGTATCAGTCAATGAGTGGAATGGTAAATTCTCTCTGAATGTGAATCAAAGTAGCCGAGTCGCAGTCTTACGAGGAAGCGAGAGAAAAGTCGTACCAGCTCCTTCCGAACCCACTGCAATAGAGCGTGTTTTGGGTATGGACGGGTTTGCAACTGTGGTGGCTCGAGTGCTCTCAAAGCGAGAGATGACTGTGAACAAAAAGGATGGAAGTGGTACATTGGACATGGTGAAAGGACGTCTTGCGGATGGCACCGGAACCATCGGTTTCGCCTGCTTCGGAAGCTTTGACCACCCTGTAGGGACACTACTTAGAATCGAAGGTGCAGCCATCCGAAGATTCAGAGATAACCCCGAGTTAAACATCGGCGATCGTACCAAGGTCGAGGTCTACCACGACAATGCATTTGCAAGTTTGGAAGATCTACAATCATCATCTGTTCTACAAATCGGCCAACTACGGGATGGCTCGGCAGATGTCTCAATCATCGTCCAACTTACTTCATGGACAAGTCGGAGCTTCACGGGCCAAGATGGTTCTGAAAAGACCGTATGGGGTGGCGATGCCGTCGATCCATCGGGTAGCTGCAGGTTGACATCTTGGTCAGAGTTGCCTATTGATTCCGCTTCATTACCAGTAGCGGTGAAGCTTAACGGTGTCAGAGTTCGATCATGGCAAGGTACACCTGATTTGACCGTTGATCGTGCTGATCAAGCGGAGATTCTTGACACAATTCCTTGGGATGCGATTGATGCAACTGATCATGCGGTTGAAGTTGATTTTACAGAGTTGCTGAGTGGAGGTTCACGAAGTGGAGTCTCTAGCACTGCAACAGTAATTTCCGTGGCCACGGGCTCTGGAATCATCCTAAGGTGCCCTGAATGCAAAAGAGCGATGCGTGATGGTGCTTGCATGAATCCTGCGTGCAACTCACAAGGCCCACAAGTTGGAATCGAAGATTTGAGATTAAGACTAATCCTTGATGACGGTATTTCAAATGGTGCAATCATCCTGGCTCGTACATCCGCTGAAGAATTTTTGGAGATGAGTATGGATGATGTGAAGGCGGCATGTAAATCGGACAAAGGTGAGTCATTCTTGGCCGATTTGAGGAGCAAGATGATTGGACGTAAATTCACTTTTACTGGTCGTGCAATGATTGATGGGCAAGGTGCCTTGTTGATGGCTGATAGCTTCAAACCATCCGAATCCGATTTGGCTGAGACTGCCAATAAAGTTCGTGAACAGTGGGGGGTGTTTGCTTGATTACCAATCAACTTCGCGGTCGTCGACAAACTGCCATTCGTCTATTTGCGCGTGAATTCTATGAGTCCAGTCTACCCGACGGTGGTCAAGGTGAATACGATCCAAGATTCGTTGTTACTAAACTGGGAGCAAAGGTCAACCGAATGTATGTCGCAGGTGTCATTGAGCGGCTTGAAAAGCGCGACACAGAGCGTGGCCCTATGTACAGCGGTGCTGTACGTGACCCTACTGGATTGCACCTGTGGAGTGTCGGTTCATTCCGCCCAGAGTTGCACATCGAGATGGAAGAATTGGTGGCCAAATTTGAGGGTGGAGACCGCTTTTTGATGGCTTGTATTGGTAAATCCAACCACTATACTACCGAGGACGGTGGATTCCGGTGTCGTATGCAAATGGAAGATTATGCAATTATCGATCGCGATACATATGCCGGTTGGCTGGTCGAAACAGCCGATCATACCATGCGACGAATCGATGCATTAGGCAAAGCCCAGTCCGCGGAATCAACAGACGCCAACAGTCTGCGTGATGCAGGTGTCCCAAAGGATCTGATCGATGGCCTAGGACTGGCCATGAATCACTACGGCGAGTGGGATCCTGAAGGCTACAAAGTCGGCGTCCTACAAGCACTGAGTGCTGCTGAAGGACGTGTAGTTTCTTTTGAGGAACACGAGGCCCATGATGCGTCGGAGACAGATAGTGCAAACCACAGTGCCTCAGAACCTCAAATCGAAGAACCGACAACCTCTACCGAGGCCGTCACGTCTTCAGGGGGCGATCTTGAATCTACAGTTCTAGAGATCATTTCGCAACATGCCGGTGCAGAAGGCATCGATTATGACTCGATCATGAAGCATTGCGCACAACGCGGATTCACCGATGAGGACGCCATTGAAGACACCATATACGGCCTACGTGATGACAAGTGTGAAATCATGGAGCCGCGATTTGGCTGGTTCAAGCCGATGTAGGTCCGTCCCATAGGGACGGCTTTCTCCCGCTAGTTTGAAGGCCATCCTATGGTGTTGGCTGGTCGAGGGGTCACTTTGGCACAGGCAGGTACCGTGTTTCTTCGGGGATTTGAGGGTGACTGGTTGCAGTTTGACAATTGCAAAATTTCAGTAAACATTCGTCGCCGCATCACTCGCGAAGTCAAGCGTGGAGGCGAAGGTGATGACTTGGTCGATGAGGGTGCTGAGTCGGCCGTTTACACCATGCGTGGACACCTTGGAATCGCAGGATATCGAGAAGTATTGAACATCTTTCGAAGCGCTGAAGTCTGGCTTCTAGACCCTTTCACTGAAATCGAAATCAAAGTTGCATTCCACCGTCTAGAATACGATGGAGATGATGGTGCTTATTCCTTTGAGCTAATCGAGGACGTGATTTAGTGGCCACAGATCAAGAGGAATCGGCAGATCTCCTCTATGCAATGCGGGCAGTCATGGTGTTACTTGGTTCAGGAATTGGGATTGAATCTGCGCTACAGATGATTGGACGAGGCGGTTATGGGGTCATTTCACGGGATTTCAAAGAGGTCATTACAAATCTCCAGCGGGGTTCTCAATTGGAACAGGAACTCGCACGGTTAAGCCGAGATGCTTCAAGCAAGGCCTACTCCAGATTTCTAAACACTTTGAGAACCAATGTTACGAGTGACACCGATTTGCTCCGCGCCCTTCAACAACAATCTGAACGCGAAGAGGAAGAGCGAAACGACAAACTCGGCGCCTATATCGAGAAACTCTCTGGTTTACCGACCATTTTGCTGACTTTCGGAATGCTGTCACCAATTATTTTCGGTATTGCAGCCATGATTCCAGTCATTGCACCGGGATTGATGACCAGTGGAATTCCTGGAATGGCGAGCCTTGCTGCTGCAGCGAGTTGCTTTGGCCCAGCCTTATTTTTGACGGTCGCAATGATGATTCTCATTGGTTATCGTGCACACTCGAGTGACCCGGGGGTAATTTGATGCAATTACTCTGGGATTTTTACGAATTACTCGGGGTGAGTATATTCCTTGTATTCATGCTTCCAATCACACTTCCCTGTCTTGCAGGAGCCATCCCTGGATTCTTTGAACGTCGTCGAAGAAGGCAACTCGAGGAGGCCCTTCCTGAAGTTTTAGAATCAATCTCATCGAGTATTGGAGCAGGTCTAGGATTGCAACAGGCATTGACAGATATTTCCCGAACCCGAACCGATGAAACGGGAAAACTATTGGCTCAAGCGATAGATCGCTCTCGCTCTACATCATTCGATGCAGCATTGGCAGAATATGCCATCAATAGTCGCAGCGTTTTGATTCAGCGTGTTGTCAATTTGTTGTCAACAGCTGTCGAACAGGATGCACCTCTCAGTGAAATTACCAATTCAATGTCTGTTGAGTACGACCGCCTAAACAAACTCATCAACACCCGTGAAAGTGAGATGTCTGGACAATCCATGCTTCTGTTGATGCTCATGTGCTTGCTTCTCCCCGGCGTCATGGGTTTCATGTTCGCCGTTTTCGGTCTTGCAGCAGTCGGGGCTTATTGGGGGCACATCCATGCAGTGATGGTCCCTTACCTCATGGCTTCAGCCGCCCTCAGTGTCGTTGTTTCTGGAAGAATGCTCGGTCGAACCAAGCAGGCGATGTGGTGGATTCCATTTTGGTCTACTCTCTCAGCCGTGTTGTACATCGGTTTGTTTGAAGCGATTCAAGCGGGAATGGCGTGAGGTGAAAAAATGTCAGAACAAGTACTTGCTCGATACGGTCCAGTGACGATTTACATGGAGCCTGGACACCCCAGTCCAATGTATCATTACGATGGTCAGGCACCAAACAATGCCTATGGGGAATTGGCTCTATTGCTTGATGATGACCAACTTGAGGAAGTCATGTACAATGGTGGTGAGCAATGTGTCAAGGTCGCCCATCGTGACTTCGGCATTTGTCGAACCAACATTTGGATGAATGATGATGAAGGCATCCAAGTTGCAAAGAATATTGCTGCCTTCACCAATGTACCCCTTGGGAATGGGCCCGGTCTTGTGCCAATTTTCGATGGTCGCCTTCCCGATGGATCTCGTGTCAATGGAACCCTTCCTCCTATTTCTCCTGATGGGCCGACTCTTACGATACGTAAATTTCGAGAGGATCCAATCACTATTATTGATTTGATGAATTGGGGTACAATCAACAGTCGATTGGCCGCCATGATGTGGGTTTGGGTTGAGGGCCTCAATGCACGTCCAGCAAATTTCGTTATCGCAGGTGGGACTGGTTCTGGAAAAACCACCACTCTGAATTGTCTTGGGATGTTTATTCCATGGGACAAGCGTCTACTGACGGTAGAGGATACGGCCGAGTTGCAGGTTTACCATGATCACTGGTTGCGTATGGAAACTCGTCAAGAACGTCCTGATGGGACCACAACAGTATCCATGGATGATTGTTTGAAATCTAGTCTTCGAATGCGCCCTGATCGGATCATTGTGGGCGAAGTACGTGGGCCCGAAGCTGCAACACTCCTAACGGCAATGAACACGGGTCACGATGGTTCCTGTGGAAGCCTTCACTCCAACACAGCATCTGAAACCGTAACACGTCTCACCAGTGCTCCAATGAACGTACCACCAATTATGCTCACCGGCTTGGATTTAATCCTCATGCAGAGTCGAGTTCACCGTGGTGGTAAAACCCTGCGAAGAATCACCGAGGTCGCTGAAATTTCGGGAATGGAAGGTAACAAACCCCGTCTAAATCCAATCTGGAAATACGATCCTGCTCACGATGCCATCGTCGAAACTGGGGTCCCTAGTAAATTCCGAGAGACACTTTGTACCTCAGCAGGAATCCGCCCCTCTGACTTTGAAACACACGTTCAACAGAGAGAACAAATTTTGCTTGATCTCCAGTCCCAAGGGATTCGTGGTATCGAGCAGGTTACGAAGGTCTTCCAGTCCTACTATTCGTCAAACCGTTGAAACCTCAGTTGCATAGAACCAGTTCTATTCATTTAGAGAAATCCGGGTTGCCAAATGAAAACAACAATCGCTAACAAACAATAAAACCCGATTTCACAATAAAGCAAGAAACGAAGCTCAGGACTGACTCCATCCCATTCTCCTCTGAATCGAGCCATTAGCGCTCTCAATATTGCGGAAATCATCTCACCCCACTGGATGATTATTCTCCAGGTTCAGCATCATTCCCTCGGGAAAGGCGACTCAATAAATCGTCGGCTTGGTCCAATTTACCCCGGACACGCCCGATGCTACTGATTTCTTCGGCCTGCCCAGCATCTTCTGCCGAAAGTCCGTGTGCAACACTGTCTGGTGTAGGTGCACTGCGCCCCATGTCGACGAGTAAACCACGTAATGATTCGACCACATCTGATACCTTGTCAGGGTCTAGTGAAATCGATGTTGGAAGACCAGGTGCCTCTTCGGGGCTGATGTAACCCATGGCGGCCGCAAGAGCGCCCGCAGCAGCGATAGCCCGGGGGCGAACCTCGGGGTGCCCAACATCCCAACCGCGTCTTTCCAAGAAGCGAACCAATAATGCATGTTCGACCGGACCAAATTGTCCCTCTGCTCTGCGGACCAAGGTTTCGACAATTCGCTCGAAGTTCTCGATTTGTTCCTCAAATCTTTGCAATGTTCGCATCGCATCGCCGGATAGGTCCTGTGAACCACGGTATAGAATCTCCATGGCGCGCTGGCGACGTGCAGTCACAGGGTCCGTATTTTCCTCGGCCTCCCGTAGGCTGAGTTGCAAGTCAAACAATCCATGCACCCTTCCACTGATACCCGGCAAATCGAGATCAAGGCCGGCTTCTGCAGCTTCAGCCTCAAATCGCACCCTGGCCAAGGCGATATCACCTTCATGAGAATCCAAAATGGCTTCTAAAGAGTCGAGTAGGCTTGGGCGGCATTCTTCCAATCTCCGTAGTGCTTTCCGCTCTCTCCATGAGCCAGGGATTTGAGAACTGGCTTCGGTTTCAGCATCTCTCCGATTGGCCATTTGGGTAATTTCATCCATGATTCGGTTGCGAACTACAGCATGGCTAACCTGGAATCCTTGTTCGCCTAAATCTTCGACAAATGCGGCGACATCGTTTGCATCATGCTCTCTGCTGATAAGCAAAAATTCGCGAACGTGACTATGCAGTTCAGCGAGACGCGCCTCTAAGTCGATGACGGCTGAACCAGTCCCTTCGTCGATCGTTAATTCCACGGGGGGTGCCTCGACGATTTCAGGCTCGATAACACCCTCGTATTCAATGGGAGGAGGGTCATCAGGTTCATCTAGGACTTCAGTAAGTTCATCCACATCAACGGAATCAATGGATGCCTGAATCATCGCTGCCAGCTCAGCAGCTTCATCTTCAGGCATTGCCGGTGCAGGGGCCGGTTTAGTTGTGGGAGCAGGCTTCGGACTTGGGACGGTAGGAGTTGTCTTACCGCGACGCAGACTCTTCTTGACCTTCCCCCAACCGTTGTCATGTGCAGCCAAAACACCGGCGACTCTTGCAAACAATTGCTGTTTGCTTCCAGATCGTGGTAACTCAAGGAATTTACACAACTCATGCAATTGGTCCCGTGTGGATTCCGCGATGGTTTCAGGATTGAGTTTCTTCGGGTCATGGTTCAAGTGCAACCACAATCGCTGACGTTTCTCTTTGATTGAACCTGAGCGTTTGATACCAAAGATACCTAGCATTTCGCCCAATTCTTTGTTGGGCATTTCTTGTATCGAATCCCAAGACAAATCTGTGTCAGCCAGAGCGAGTTCATTGATGAGTCGGGCTCGCAATTGTTCCACATTCCCAGATTTTGAAAGGTCGTGAGAAATGGCCATGTCTCGGAGTTCATCTAAACGCGCCGAATACAACCGTGTGAGTAGGTTTTCATCGACCATTGTTTGCCCTCGCGGGGTTTGCGTTCCTAAGCCCCTGTATATGTTACGCTTCATTCACGGCCCTAAGGGCCGTCTTGGGACCCTAGAAAAAATGCCGTCACAAATCTAGGAATGGTGGTCTGGCCGGGCCCAAGCGAATGTCTTCAGGATGTTCCATTGTTACGGACTTGAGCATCCGATTCCACTCTACCACCATCAAGCGTGCATGGGTGGTGGCATCTTCGATTGCGACTAATTTCTCCAGCAATAGCGTTTTTTCTCCAGTTTTACCAACCACTTCAAGCAGAATTTCGACCAATGAAGTCTTGTCGATAATCTCTCCTTCTCCATCCAACAATGAAGTCGAACGCAGCAAATCTTTCTCCTCATCTGCTTGGTTCAACAAAGAAGGGATTTGCCGATGGCGGACCAATATCCCTAATCGATTGTGGAGTTCTGGACTTATTTCGTTGAGAATAATGCGTTCGCAAGTCCATGCAGTCAGTGATTCTGAATCACCGATTTGATCTGAGAGAGTTTTGGGAAAACCTTCCCTAGATATTAGCAGAGTTAGTCCTTGCAGTGGGCTGGGGATAAAGCGGGCTCCACCATCTCTTGAGTCGGTTTGCAAAACATGCCTTCTCGCATCGATTTTTGCAAGGTTGAATAGGTGTCTTTCGGTCACATAACCAGCAATCATCTTGCTCGCACGCAGATCTTCCATCCAAGATATGAAATCCAGCCGAGAATTGGTGCTGGGAGTGAGTTTAGTCATGTCGGCAAAGGCCAATGGGTCAAGCACTCGCAAATCGGGTCGATGTCTACGCATTTGCCTTCTTTGCAGTTTATTTTCAGAAAGAATGATCGATTTGTATGGGACTTTCC
The DNA here is from genome assembly GCA_002498455.1 of Euryarchaeota archaeon UBA602. Classification (GTDB taxonomy): domain Archaea; phylum Thermoplasmatota; class Poseidoniia; order Poseidoniales; family Thalassarchaeaceae; genus MGIIb-P. The sequence continues at coordinate 46,926 of DAHO01000045.1, read as the reverse complement.
ATCCCTCGGATGCAACCAAGATGTGATTTTCATCTCGACGGGGGATTGCGGTTGCAACCTTCAACCCTGTTGGTTTTTCGCTTTGAAACCATTTTTGTGCGGAAATTGCGATTAAGTCAACATCTCCGCTGTCTAATAACGAAAATCCATTGGACAATTCAGATTCAAACTGAATGTCCATATCGATGTTCTCTAGCGGCCGGGTTTCCATCCATTTCCTGATGTGAACAGGGGTGTAGTCGTCATCAGTACCGATACACGCGAGGCGTATCTGATTAGAATCTGCTTCCGCCTCCATATTCGTCCCGCCAATGGCAGACACGCATCGTGTCTGGCTCGGGGCGGTAGACGCCTGTTGATATAGGCACCCCTTGTCGACGGCTTGATGGCGGAATCCCTGCTAGAGAATACGATTCTCATCGAGCGTCGAATGGAGGTCGAGGATGCCCTCCATTCTGTCATTGAATCCTCGATGAACGGCCCATATTCACACGCAATGGGATTGGCCAGAGAAATTTTACTCGCCGGAGGCAAACGAATCCGTCCGATTTTGACACTATTGGCCTACGATTTGGTAGGTGGAAAAGATCGTTCTGATGTCATTGATTTCGCCGTTGCTACCGAATTAATCCACACGGCGACGTTGATTCATGATGACATCTATGATGGAGCCAAGCTACGAAGAGGGGTTCAAACATTGCATGAGAAACATGGGTTGGATCATGCCATCATAGGGGGCGATTTCCTCTTCGTAATGGGATTCGGAATCGGTGGGCGTTACGATGAACAAATCGTGCGCATTATGGCCGATACATGCGCTGCAATTGCCTCGGGTGAACTCAAGCAATTGCAACATGTCTCTGATTTGTCAACCACGCCCGAAGATTACTACGAAATCGTGCGCGGTAAAACCGCTGGGCCGTTTTCTTCAGCTTGTGAGTGTGCTGCCATAATTGCAGGTGCCTCTGAGTCTGAAATTGAATCCATGCGTGAATTTGGGATGGAATTGGGCATTGCCTTCCAATTGGTGGATGATTTATTGGATTTGACAGGTGATGAAAGAATGGGTAAACCCAGAGGAACAGATGTTCATGAGGGAAAGATGACCCTTCCCATTATCCATGCTCTTACACTCTTGCATGGCGATGCACGTCGGAAGCTTGCCGATGTGCTGGGAGAGTTCCATGATGAGCGTTGGGATGAACTTGAGGAACTTCTGGAAAGTGGAGATTCATTTGGATATTGCAACATTCTAATCCACAATCATTTGGATCGCGCTCTAGGACATCTACATCGATTCCCTGAATCCGAGGTTAGGGATGTCTTGGAGTCCATAACACGGCAGGTGATGACTCGCAATGACTGATTCTGCTGAACATGATGTCATCATCATTGGAGGTGGCCCTGCGGGCAGCACAGTTGCACGTTACGCCGCCGAAGGTGGTGCGGATGTCCTTGTCATCGATGGTCGCGATCCGATTGGCACACCGTTGCAATGCGGTGAGTTGGTGCCTAGCAATGACGAGATGAGGCGTTTGTGTCCGGATGTCCCGGACATGGATGATTTGTTTCAAACACCTAGCGAGGCTATCTCAAGAATTTCAACGGAAATGCATGTTTTACCACCTTCAGGTAAGCCGCTAAAGTACGACTTTGAAGGATTGGTATTGAACCGTGTGGCCCATGATGAAGCTCTAGTGGAACTCGCCAAAAAAGCGGGAGCAACATACTTGACGGACCAATATGTTAAATCCGTAGAAGGGAATACAGTCTTTCTCAGAAATGGTGATGAAAAATCTGCAAAGGTGATCGTCGGTGCAGGTGGGCACAGTGACCCGCTTAGGAGAGATTATTGGGATGAAAAATCGCTTAAAATTCCGGTTAAGTTTGTGCTCATGGATGGTGATTACGGAGAGGCTGTTGAACTTCATTTTGGTTCCATGGCCCCTGGGGGTTATGCTTGGATGTTCCCAAAGTCTAGTGGGGCAAATATTGGACTGGGGATACAGCGAAATTTTTCGAAAGGCAAAACAATGAACCAGTATGCAGATGAATTCATCCAAAAATACGATGGTAAAATCACGTTCAAAGGTGCGGGTTCCTTACCGATGTCTGGCACAATCAAGACATTCGTCAAGGGGAATTACATGTTAGTTGGTGATTCGGCGGGAATGGTCCTACCCTCGAATGGAGCAGGGATTACCATCGCCATGGTAGGGGGTCGAATCGCAGGCCAAGTGATCGCTGAACACCTCAAAGATGGAACTCCATTAGGCGAATATGAAAAACGTTGGAATAAGCAGATGGGTAAAGTCATGCGAAACTCCAAGCGTTCATTCAAGTTTGGTAGTCTGCTTTTTCGTCTTCCTGATTGGATGCTGAACGCACTGTTTAACCCATTGACAAAAGGTATCATCTGGCGCGCAGTAACCTGTAGACGCATGCTATGGATAATCTGACTACTCGGGTTTTGTAGCCGTCCAAATCGTTGCCATTCCCGGAAAGACAAGTTTTGCTTTAACGTTGGTAAATCCACAATCTTTGAGCATCTTGACATAATCCTTGGTCGTACCAAAATGGACGTAAGTTTTGGTCAACCATTTCCACGGATGATCGCTCATCTTGCATATGTAACGCGCGTAAGCACCCACCCAGATTCGCATCCATAGGTATCCAAGCCACCCATGTACCCTGTTGATTTTAGCTGGATCCACAATGACAACTTTGCCCCCTGGCTTGAGAACACGCTTTACCTCGCAGAGTCCCGCGCGTTTGTCATACCAATCCCGGAATGAAAATAGTGAACAGGCTGCATCAAAACTCTCATCTTCAAATGGCATTTCTTCGGCAGTCCCTTCAACAAATTCTGCCGGGGCATCGCGTTGGGAGTTGACCCTTTTTTCTGCCACTGAAAGCATTGCTGGAATTGGGTCTAAACAGGTGAGGTCACGATCAGGAATCATCTCAGCAAAAGTCCCGGGTCCACAGCCGACTTCGAGAATTTTTCCTTCACTAGGAAGTCTACTGCGGACCATTTTTCGCCATCGCTTGTCCTGTCCAATAGTGGCGAATCGATTGATTCGATCGTACACAGGGATGGTCGCTTCAAGATTGCGCTGGAGTTCAGCCCAATCCTCAGAACCAATCCGTTCTGTGTCCATTATGTTGCGGCTTCCAATCGTATATTTGGTTCAATCCTACAGTCGTTTTCGCACATTCTGAAAAATCAGAGCCTCATTGGTCTGAGGGTATCATCATAAACCCCTCAACGGTCGCCGGTCCACCATAGGTGGATTCAATGAGTCGAGCCGATGTATTACGAACCATCAAAGATGCCGAGGCGGATGCCGCTGCGACACTGGCCAAGGCAGAGTCTGAAGCCAGCAATATCGTCACCAAAGCACGAGTTGCCGCAGCTGAAACAGTTAGTGAGGGTAGGACTCAAGCACAGGCCGATTCCCAACAAATGGTCGATGACGCTCGAGCCGCCGCCCAGAAGGAAGCGAACAAAGTCTCCAAGAAAGGAGACAAAGCCATTGAATCCATTCACAACGATGGTGAATCAAATCGTTCCAGTGCAGTAGACATCGTACTTGATGCGTTTAGAGCATAATCTGAATGAGGGAGAATCATGTCTCAGATCCACACCCGAAGAATGGGCCGTTTGGTCGCTTCGGGTACGTTGGATAAATTGGATGCAACAATCGAGATGCTCGCTCAAATTCGTGCTCTACACCTTGTAGACTACGATGGAGAGGACGATGATCTCAGCATGGGTTCGCCCCGCGACACCGCGGATCAATTGAGTCGTGATGTCAACAAGTTGCGCAACGCGGCCGGTATGGTTGCGGCGAAATCCAATTCAGTCAAGTCCATCAAAGAAGTCCGCTCATCCCTCTCAGGAGATTTGTATTCACAGGTCGATACACTGGTATCCACACAAGACCGCTTGGATGAAGTTGAGTCTGCACTGAAGGCTCTTTCCGATGAGCAATCGATGCTATCGATGGTCGCCCCTCTCAAATTGGAAATCGATTTGTTGTCCGGGTATGAGAATCTCACTTGCTTCATTGGAACCGTTCGAGACGCCAAAGTGGTTGAAGTCCCGAAGGGCGGTCTCATGTTCACCGGCAGCGCAGGAAAGCAGACTGTGGTTGGTGTATTCGTGTTGAACGCGGATGCTGCAGCCGCTCAAGCTACTTTGGAGGTTGCAGGCTTCACCCCAACCCCGGTTCCAGAATACGAGGGTAGCCTAGTCATGCGAATGGGTGAAATCGATGCTGAGAAGAATGAACTACTCGCCGAGCAGGAAACACTGAATTCCAGTCTTGAAGCTTGGGTCGATTCAAACGCCGACTCACTCCACTCGGGTTTGGAATTGTTGGAGCGAGATCAAGAATTGGCCACTGCGCCAGTCCGAATCGCAACCACGGACCATGCATTCATTGTCGATGGATGGGTTGAGATGGCCCGAGCTGACGAAGTGAACAGCGCCCTCTCATCCATTTGCACGGTTGTTGACATTGAACCCTTCAAGATTGAACCTGGCGGCGGCGGTCATGGACATTCGGACCACCACCATCATCAGGAAATGCCACCGATTGCATATCAAGATCGCACAGCCAGCAAACCGATGGAATTGCTGACCGATGCTGTGGGTCGTCCAGGCTACGGTCGAATTGATCCGACCCTCTTCATGTTCGTCACTTACCCCATCTTCTTCGGATTGATGCTGGGAGACATGGCCTACGGTTTGGTCACACTCGGACTGGGTGCGTTTGTCATGAGCCGTGCTGGCAACAATGAACTCATGAATTTGGGTGGTAAATTCCTCGTTTACATTGGAATTGCCACGGTCATCTTCGGCTATATCTATGGCGAGTTTGCCGGCTTTGAGTTCCTTCCACACGGAGTCTGCAAGGATGATGCAGGATATTACATCGAAGGCATCGTTGGCGTTGCTCAATGTGAGGCACACGTCCTTCCCGATGGCTCACATGGTCACTATTATTGGAAAGAACCAAAATTTGGTACAGAACACGATCAGTCTTTACCAGGCTGGGTTGCTTGGATGACCGTCATGTATCCGAACGGTGGCGAAGTCCACTGGGTTCTGGATGGGCCATTCGGACTCACACTCGCTTACCCATTCCACCGAGTCTCCGATGTTGCACACGGTGGCAACCTTGAGCACCTCATTCTTCTCACCATCTATTTGGGCGTCGCACACATTCTCATTGGACTAACAGTTGGCTTCCGGGACATTTGGCTGTATGGAAATGGTCACGGCGACCAAGGATTCGTCTGCGCCTTATTCGAGAAGGGCAGTTGGATGCTAATCCTCATTGGCGGTTTCCTCGCAGCCTACGCATTCCTTTCTGTTCCCGCATACGAAGAAAAATGGGTCAACCCCGATCAAGACTACATTGACTTGATGGGTACTGTGATGACGGTCGGTGTGGCCAATTTCGCGATTGGTTTGGGCATGTTGATGTGGACATTGTTCAGATATCATGGCGTTCCATTCCCGATTAACATCGGATTGGCAGGCATCGAAGCAATCGGTATGTTGCCTACGGTTCTCTCCTATGTGCGTCTTTTCGCCGTCGGTGTGGTTGGTGTGAAGATCGCTGAAACAGGCAACAACATGTTGTATGGAAGCCTTGATTTCTCAAGCCCATTATTCCCAGTAATCATCATTGGTTGGCTCATGGTTCAACTATTTGCATGGGGACTTGGTGTATTCAGTCCAAACATCCACGCAGTGCGATTGCACTTCGTGGAATGGATGCGCCAGTTCTACGACTCGAGTGGCGAGGCGTTCAAGCCATTCGGATTCAAAGCGCGCCGCGTGGAGGTGGAGTAGCGCATATCACATTCCTTGCATAGCAATGGAAAAAAGGAGGAAATGAAAATGAAAAATAAAACCCTGAAAGCAGGCGTTCGAATGATGCTTGTCTCGAGTGTGTTGTTTATTGCAACAGGCATTGTAGCCGCTCAGACTGCAGATTCAGCAGACAACGCAAGTACAGAAGCAGCAATGAAGATGATCGGTGCAGGTCTTGCACTCGGTCTAACTGGTATCGGTACCGGTATGAGCCAAGGACAAATTGGCGCAGCCGCCGTCGGCATGTTGGCCGAGGACAAGGACCGATTCACTCACGCGCTGATCTTCACTGCGTTGCCTGAGACCATCGTCCTGTTCGGTTTCTTGGCCATGTTCTTGCTCTAAGCAGAACGGTCAAACCACAGATACGACTCTAAATGGAATGTGTGATGATGTCTCTAGAAGCGTTAGCTGACGAAATTGCCGCTCAGGCAAAGGCGGAAGCCAAGGCCCTCAAGGATGAAGCCAAGAAAACGGCCAAATCACTGGATAAAGAGGCTGAGGCAGAAGTTGCCGAGATTCGAGAAGCACTTGTTTCTCGAGCCGAGCGCGAAGCCACACAGCTCTCAAAGGAACTCGTTGCATCCTCTCGACAGGATAACCAGAAGCGTGAACTCATTGCAAAAGCAAAGGAGTTGGATGCTACATGGGATGCCGTCAAGGCAGAGGTTGGTTCGGCCAAACTATCAGGCCGCGCAGCCCTCATCAAAGCCCTTGTTGCTGAGGCCAAGAAAGAGGGGGATGGCATGACCATGCGCCCTGTCTCGATTGACCGCAAAGCGCTAGAGAAGGAAGCGAAGGGATTCAACTTTGGAGCAGATATCGACGGACTGGGAGGATTCACACTTGAATCCGCAGACAGTTCGATCGTACTAGATTACAGATTTGACAGTCGCCTTGAAGAGGCTTGGAAAGCCAGCCTAGCATCTGTCAACGAAACATTATTTGGAAATTAACTGAGGTGAGAAAATGGTTCGAGTCAATAACGGTCGCAGCAATGTGGCCAATGCTGCTGCGCGTGCGAAAACACGGCGTGCAGGGCTTATTGATTCAACTCGTATGCGCCAACTATTGCAACAGGGCCCGGATACCATTGGTATCTCAATCGGTGACATGGGTTATCGAAATGAGATTGATTTGTATGCTCCCCGTTTGTCTGGCGCGGATCTTATTGAAGCCGCACTGAATCATAATTTGGATGCGGATCTTGAAACCGTTCTCGGCTTCTGCCAAGGTCGGTTGAAATCCACCGTTGCTGTGTATGTCAAGCGATTCTCATACCAGAACGCAAAGACCGTCTTGCGCGCCATACATAGTGGTGCAGATATCGAAATGGTCTCGAGTCAAGTCCTTCCTGAGGAAAATATGAGCAACAGTAAGTGGCTCGATATTGTTCGAAATTGTGACAGCTTGAGCGACGCAGTCGCAGCGATGTCCGGAACTCCTTGGGGTTACGCCCTATCTCGTCTTGAGGTCGATGCGAGCCTACAGGAGATGGAAGACACACTCGACTCTGCGTACTACCGCGATGCATTGGATGCCATCCGTGGACCCGATAGCCCACCATTATTGGAGAAATACATCCAGGTTGAAATTGACCATCGAAATATCATCAACCAATTCCGTGGCCTCCGTCAGGGAATCAATGGAGAAGATCGAGATGCTCTGATGATTGGCGGTGGCAAGATTTCCAAAGCAGTTCTCAAAACTGCATCAATGGCCGATTCGAATGAAGGTGTGCTTGAGGCCCTCCGCCGAGCCACCTCATTCGATGATACCGGATTTGATGACGCCATTCAGGCATCTGCAACCAGTTTAGACCCCGTGGTCTCACTATTGCAAGAACAGCGCAACTCAATGATGCGCCGCTTCTCTTACCTGAATCCGCTGTCAGCATTCCCCGTGATTCACTACATTGAGAGCAAAGTGCTCGAGGTGCAAAACATCCGCTTGCTTGTGCGTGGCAAAGCGGCAGGCCTCTCTGATGAGGTCATCGAAGCGCACATGAATCTGTGAGGTGAAAAAATGGAGATTGCTGTTGTTGGTACACCCGAATTCACCTTAGGATTCCAATTGGCTGGAATCAGCCGATTGCATCATCCCAACGGTGATGAAGAACTCGCTGAAGTCATGCGAGGCCTTCTAAGCCAGAAGGATGTGGGCATTGTCGTTATCGATAGTGCTGATATGACTCGCTTGTCTGATCGTCTGCGCTCGCAGATAGCAGACAGCATTACGCCCACAGTGTTGGGCATTGGGACCGAAGAGGACAATACCCTCCGAGAGTCCATCAAGTCGGCGCTTGGCGTCGACCTTTGGAAGTAATCCAAAAAAAGGAAGTGACGAAAAATGAGTGACGAAAATGGAGTGATTTACCGTATTTCTGGACCTGTGGTGACGGCCACAGGCATCCGTTCAAGAATGTATGAAGTTGTACGCGTAGGGCATGAAGGATTGATGGGCGAAGTGATTGAATTACACGGTGACAAGTCTGTTATCCAAGTGTATGAAGATACGTCCGGCATCCGCCCGGGCGAGCCGGTGGTACGCACCGGTCAGACGCTATCGGTACAGTTGGGACCGGGTCTGCTAACGCAGATTTACGACGGAATCCAACGCCCACTGCCGGTTTTGGAGAAAACCATGGGTACCTTCATCGAACGTGGTGTAGATGCTGATGGTCTAGATTTGGAAAAGATCTGGGACTTTGAAGCCACAGTTTCAGTTGGCGATGAACTTGAATCTGGCAATGTGATTGGTACAGTACAAGAGACTGAAACCATTGTGCACAAAGTCATGTTACCTCCCGGAACAAGTGGGAAGGTTGCCAGTATCGAGAGCGGTTCATTCAACGTCACTCAAACCGTATGTACTCTTGATGATGGTACTGAAATTCAGATGATGCAGAAGTGGCCGGTCCGTTCACCACGGCCTTTCAAGCAGAAGTATGCGCCAGATACACCGCTCGTCACCGGTATGCGCATTCTCGATTTCTTATTCCCACTCGCAAAGGGTGGTGCGGCTGGAATCCCTGGTCCATTCGGCTCAGGAAAGACGGTCACACAGCAATCGCTGGCCAAGTATTCGGACGCCCAGATTGTGGTTTACATCGGATGTGGTGAGCGTGGTAACGAGATGACTGAAGTGTTGGATGAGTTCCCTCACTTGATTGATCCAAACACCGGCAAGCCTCTGATGAATCGAACTGTGATGATTGCCAACACCTCAAACATGCCTGTGGCTGCACGTGAAGCATCGGTATACACTGGAATCACCATCGCGGAATACTTCCGTGACATGGGCTATGACGTCGCACTGATGGCAGACTCCACCAGTCGATGGGCTGAAGCTATGCGTGAAATCAGTAGCCGTCTAGAAGAAATGCCTGGTGAGGAAGGATACCCTGCGTACTTGTCCAGTCGCTTGGCTGAGTTTTACGAGCGCGCTGGCCGTGTCGAGACCTTGGAAGGTGAAGACGGTTCAGTCACTGTGATTGGTGCAGTATCACCACCTGGTGGAGATATTAGCGAACCAGTGTCCCAAGGTACTCTTCGAATTGTGAAGGTATTTTGGGGATTGGATGCAGGTTTGGCCCGACAGCGCCACTTCCCTGCAATCAACTGGCTCAGTTCGTACTCTCTGTATCCTCAGAGTCTAGATCAGTGGTTCCGTGACAACATCGCTACAGATTTCCCCGAGATTCGAACCGAAATCAGCAGTCTGCTTCAGGTTGAAGCCGAGTTGCAAGAAATTGTTCAGTTGGTCGGTTCGGATGCCCTTCCTGTCGACCAGCAGTTGACACTTGAAGTCGCACGTATGATTCGTGAATTCTTCTTGCAACAGAATGGATTCCACGATGTCGACGCATATTCGGGTCTAGAGCAACAATATAAGATGGCCAAAGCCATTCTAACATTCCAAGATTCAGCCAAGAAGGCACTCGCAGCAGGGGGTCAGTTGGAGGATGTTGTGAACGTCCCAGCACGTACCAACCTGATGCGCGACCGATTCGAACCCGGTTACCTCGACCGTGTCGATGGATTGGTTGACGAAATGAACAAACAAATTGCCGCAGCGGCGGAGGAAAACTAGGAGGGATTTAGATGAGTGGAAAGGAATATCGAACAATTACAGACGTGAAAGGCCCGCTTGTTTTCCTTGAGAAGACCGAACCTGTAGCTTACGGTGAAATCGTGCAATTGCGCTTGACAGATGGTAGTATGAAGAACGGTCAGGTTCTCGATACCAGTGACGACATGGTCGTCGTACAGGTGTTCGAAGGAACCGCAGGTGTCGATCTAGGAACTGGTGTCAAGTTCATGGGTGACGTGTTTAAGCTACCCGTGAGCAAGGATTTGATCGGGCGAATTCTGGACGGTGCTGGTCGACCCCGTGACGGTGGCCCAGCCATTGTTGCAGAGGGTGAAGCCGACATCATTGGTGCTGCAATCAACCCATACAGTCGTCAATCACCTCACGATTTCATTCAGACAGGAATCAGTGCAATCGATTGCTGTACAACTCTCGTCCGTGGACAAAAGTTGCCCATTTTCAGTGCGTCTGGTTTGCCACACAATGACATTGCACTGCAAATCGCACGTCAAGCAAAACTGAAGGACAGCGATGAAGAGTTCATCGTAGTGTTCTGCGCTATGGGAATCACTGCTGAGGAATACAACTTCTTCCGAAGTGACCTTGAGCGAACAGGTGCACTGGAGAATGCGGTACTATTCGTCAACTTGGCAGACGACCCCGCTGTCGAGCGATTGATTACTCCTCGATTGGCACTCACTGCTGCAGAATACCTTGCCTTTGAGCATGATTATCACGTACTGGTTGTTTACACTGACGTGACTAACTACTGTGACGCTCTTCGTCAAATCGGTGCTGCACGTGAAGAAGTGCCCGGTCGACGTGGTTATCCTGGTTACATGTACACTGACTTGGCCATGCTGTACGAGCGTGCCGGTCTAGTGAAGGGCAAGAAGGGCAGCATCACGCAGTTCCCCATTCTGACCATGCCCGGTGACGATATCACGCACCCGATTCCGGACCTTTCTGGATACATTACAGAAGGCCAAATCGTAATTTCGCGTGAGTTGCACGGTTCAGGTATCTATCCTCCAATCAACGTACTTCCAAGCCTATCTCGATTGATGGGTGGTTGTATCGGTGAGAAAACGACCCGTGAGGACCACAAGTCGGTATCTGACCAAATGTATGCCGCCTATGCACAGGGCCGTGAATTGCGCGGTCTTGTCGCCATTGTTGGTGAAGATGCATTGAACGAGCGTGACAAGCAATTGCTAGACTTCTCTGGATTGTTTGAAGACAAGTTCCTGCGACAGAGCCGTGATGAAGATCGTTCGATCGATGAGACCCTTGATTTGTGTTGGGATCTCATGCAGAATATTTCCACCAAATATCTAGTCCGTCTAGACCAGAAGTGGATTGACAAGTATCATCCTACCGAAAAGAAGTGATTGGGCAATTGAGTAACTGGAGGTGAGAAATCATGGCATTGGACATCAAACCCACACGCTCTGAACTCATCAATCTCAAGCGTCGGATTAAGCAGACACAGAATGGATACAATCTGTTGAAGCTCAAGCGTGACGGATTGTTCCACGAATTCCGAACCCTTCTTTCTGAGATGATTGAGGCGCGTGAAGGATTGGTGGGGACCTACAGACAAGCGGTTGAATCAATCAGCCTTGCCGGTGCGATTGAGGGTGGATTGGCGGTCAAGAGTGCCGCAATCGCAATCTCAAACCGTCCCGAAGTCGAGGTCAGTCCTCGCAATATCATGGGTGTTGTCGTTCCCAGCGTACAAGGATCCAATTTGACCAGCACCATCAGTGAGCGCGGTGTGGGTTTGATTGGAGGTTCAGCTTACATTGACGAAGCAGCAGATTCTTACTCTGCGTTGATTGAAAACATTGTCAAGGCAGCCGAGATGGAAGCCACATTGAAGCGCCTTTTGGTCGAAATTGAGGCGACTAAGCGCCGTGTGAACGCGTTGGAATTCAAAGTGATTCCCGAGATGCAAGAGGCTCAATCATTCATCCAACTTCGATTGGAAGAAATGGAGCGCGAAGAGACCTTCCGTCTCAAGCGATTTAAGAATAAATGATCGAAGTTTTACCGATGGTTGCGACTTCAGGTCGCCGTGGGTCATATATCGGTTGATGATTCGCAGTCTTACTAGAGGTGGGGCCATGGCCGAGTCTGAAGCGATTAAACCGCTGAAAATCGATGCCGATTTGTGGTCCCATCGCGATTTGATTGAGCGAATTGTTTCACGCTGGTTTCACATTATCGAAGATATGGATGATGTTGAGATCGGTTGGCGAGTAAGTCTCAAAGGTCAAGATTTGGATTCAGAAAAAGCCCTCAGTCAGCTGAATAAACATCTCAATCGATTGTCTTGGTTTGCCACCTTGCAGGATGGAAAGCCGTTTGATTTGGTCATCAGGCCGAAGTTGCTTGGTCGTGAACCAGGTCTTTCAGTGGGACAAATGGCTGCTGTTTGGCTGATATTCACCTCATTCTTGACCCTGGCGGGGGTGGCTTGGCTTCAGCATCAAGATCCTGGACCCAAATTGACAGATCCCGATTTACTCTCTCATTCGTTTTGCTGGTTTGCCCTTCCCATCGCATTGGTGATGGGAATTGGAAGTGAAATTCGTCGCAGATTTGCGTTGAAAGCAGGAGTTGATTTGGGTCACCACATTCCTCTTGCAGTTCCCTTTTTGATGACGCCGACCGTACCCATTTGGCCATTTGGGGTGATTGGATTTACCAGCCAGCGTCGATTGGAACTTCTCTCATTCAAAGATCGGAAATCATTGGCATTAGTCTCCATCATTGCACCCCTGATCATGATCATCTCAGGAATGATCCTAACCGTACTTGGTTTCGTTTTGACCAGCAATTCCTCTCCGAGTTTTGGCGAATCTCCAATTTCAGTATCTGCTTCAGTCCTTCCTGAATTGCTGTTGAGTCTCTACATTCCAGCGGAAGAGCTCAGTCTCCGTTCTTCATGGCTACATCCCTTGGGATTGGCAGGAATCACTCTCAATACAATGGGCTGGATTCTATTGCTCCCTTTGCCTGGATTTCCTGGTGATCGTTTGCTATCTGCCTTGTTGAGTCCCGGTGAAATGGAAGAAGGAGGGACTCAGACATGGTTGTTTGTCGGTATCTTGGTTGCTGGAATATACATCGTATTCAATGGTGGATTTTGGCCATGGCTGATGCTGGTTGCCTTGGGTGCTTGGCGTAGATTTAGCCCTGAAGCAAGCGCCATCCCCTTTATTCTCAATGAAGCAAAGGAGTTTTCAGACCGCTCGAAGAATGCTTTTTCCATTGTACTTGTTGCCACTTTGTTACTAGGATTTCCTGGGTTATTGCCAGTTCAAGAGTTGGACGATTGGGATGCCGGATTGGACACCTCAGAATGGCCCTCAGAATTCATTTTTGTGAACGATGAAATCAACACAATTGAACTCCCATTGAACACCCTCGGAGTCATGGACATCGACATTGAGTTTGAGTTCAGCATCAGTGGTTCATGGGATGATGTCAATTTGTTGTCGATTTCCGAAGAATGCGGCGAAATTGTGTATTTTGCAGAAATTGAGTGTCAATTCGATGATATTGGGCCACTTAGCGAACAGTCACTGAAGTTCACATTACAATCGCAAAATGAAGATCAACCATCGGTGATTAGGGCCGATTTGTTTAGTCTGGAAATCTATTGGCTGGAACAGTTGGATACGCGCTCGCATCAAGTGAATTTTTCATATCAAAGTACTCCGATTCCCACTGAAATGAGTTGGATTTGGGATGGTGATTCTGACACCCCTCAGTATTGTGTAAATATGACAGGGCACTCTGAACTTCCCGGTAATATCAGTATTGAATCAATCCCTGTTGGATTGTTCACGTTTGATTCGAGCCCACATCTATCTCTACCGGCAGGTGAAAATTCAACCATCTGCATTGATGGTGTCTTTGGCACACATCATCTGCTGCGAAGTGATGAGATCCAAACCCATTTGGTAACTACACTAGATGATGGTTCAGTGTACCGTTCAGAGGTCACACTTGAATCGGACCTTCACCTACCAGGCGGATATTGGCCGGCAACCACTTTGTCGAATGCTTTCTCTATGGTCGACCCGTCCCTAAGCGCTGAATACCTGATGTGGTTTGAAGAAACATCTGAATCTACTCATTGTCCATTGTCTAGGGTTGAAATGTCAATCCCAACCGATGACAATGGTTCATGGGAACTAAACATGTCTGAAATTCCTGAAATGACCTTACCAGAAAATCGAATCAATGGAACCGTGTTGTTACCAGATTATGGCCATCTTATCGCATGTTCAAACCATCAAACCGCATGGACAGCAACTTTGGTTCCATCCAATGGCATTCTACATCAGGGAGTCAATCGTGGTAACTCAAGCATAGAAATTCGTGTTGAAACCACTGATTTCGGTACGGATCATGACTGGGGTATTTCGGACTTCACTCTATTATCGGGCGAATCACTTCCAGAATTCAACCATACGAATGACAACGATGTAGTTCAAATTGTATGGGTGGAACCAACGACAGAAGAATGGATTCTACACCTGATTTCTCACTGCATAAACCCTAGCGGTTGCCCAGGAGGGCAGACCTGATGCGAGTCGCCGTTCTCGGTGTGGGTTCTATTGGAGGGCTCATTGCATCTCGGTTGGCTCGTTCGGGTTGCGAAGTCTTGCTCTGTGCGCGGGGGGAAACTGCCCAAGCGCTCGATGCGGTGGGATTACTGCTGGATACCCCGGATGGTCGTACCATTGCGCTTGCTCCCGATCGATGGACTGTATTCGATACCAATCAAACTGAAATCCCGGTAGAAATCCAAGGTTGGGCGGATTATGCCATCCTGTGTGGGAAGAGTTACGATTTGCCAAATCTATGCAAGATTGCCGATTCGGTACTGTCTCTCAATGGAATCGGCCTATGTCTTTCTAATGGAATAGGACACATGGAAAAATTGGCCAATTTCATCGGGAAACACCGTGTTTTGGGGGCATCTACCACACATGGAGCGATTCGGATTGGCCCCGGTGAGGTGAAGTGGACCAGTCGTGGTACAATCAAACTAGGGGCATTTATCAACAGTGACTTAGAACCGGTTGAACCCCGTGTTGACAGTTTTATCTCGGCATTAGATGAGGCAGGTTTACAACCGATTTGGAGCGAAGATATTGCCAAAACGATTTGGACAAAACTTCTGCTCAATGTCGCGATTAACCCTGTTTGTGCAATTTCAGGAATATTGAATGGTGAGATGTTGTTCCACCCTGAACTCTTTGAAACTGGTTTGGCAGCCATGGAAGAGGCAGCGAGAATCGCGACCGCTGAGGGCATAGATCTCAGTGATTTCGATCTTGCACAAGGACTGGAAGATCTTTGTCGAGCCACAGCAGACAACAGAGTCAGTATGTTGCAAGACATTATGGCAGGACGGCAAACCGAGATTGATTCGATTTGTGGTGAGGTTGTGAAGCGAGGGGAATCACTCGGCATACCCACGCCTCGAAACCAAACTTTGCATGCTCTAGTTAAGGGAATTGAGCAAAGTACACGCAGCTAATCGTGGTCAAGATTGTGGTGGAGTCCAACATTGGTTTTGCGTCCGATTGCAGCTGCAGTTACCAACCTCGAGACGTGAATCATGTTTCGCAACTCAATGACTTCCCGCGTGGGCAAACTCCCCCTCCAAATATGATCAACTTCTTGTCGTAAAAATTCCAATCTTCTTTGAGCTCGCTGTAGGCGTACGTTTCGTTTGACTAAGCCCACATCATCAGTCATGGTTGATTGCAGAGCAATACGGTCACTTCGTAGAGGGGAATGTTCAACCAAATTCGACAAACCATCGGCCCTCCATATCGGTAATTCTTCATTCGATTCGGGTTTCAGGTTTGCAATGACGTGCTCGGCACATCTGTTCGAGAAAACGACGGCTTCCAACAGACTATTTGATGCCAGTCGATTGGCTCCATGCAATCCCGTACATGCGACTTCTCCAATCGCATATAGACCCCGGAAGGGCAGTGGATTTGAACAAGATGGACACTGTTGTGCTAAGCCGTTTTTGTCGACAGAAATTCCACCCACCATGTAGTGGGCAGCAGGGGCAACCGGCAAGGGCTCAACACCCAATTCCAATCCGTGCTTATCCAGCCGTGATTGGATGGTTGGGAATCTTTGCTTGAGGTCGATACTTTTGAGGTGTGAAGTGACCAACCAGACACAATTGTCTCCTGTACGTTTCATTTCTTGATCCGCAGCTCTTGCAACAATGTCTCTTGTGGCCAATGACCCTCTTGAATCGTAGTTGAGCATGAACGAGAATGAAGCGGGGTCGCCACCTTTGAGCTTCCAATCTTGCAGGTTCTCATTGTTCATCAGCACAGCTCCATGACCGCGCAATGCCTCCGTAATCAGAAAGGGCCTCTCTCCCATCATTGCGAGAGCGGTTGGGTGGAACTGTACAAATTCCAAATCTCGAACCAAGGCACCCGCTCGATGGGCCATGGCGATTCCATCTCCTGTGGCGACCGATGGATTCGTAGTCTGCCTGTAGATGTGTCCTGCTCCTCCGGTAGCGATGATGATGGCTCTAGTTGGAATCGTCTGAACTTCTCCATTAGGAGAAAGGACCCAAATCCCTGAGATTTCTTTGATTTCAGCAGACTTATCCTGAAGAATCAAATCGACTGCCATGTGGTCTTCTAGCAATTCAAGATTGTCCGATGCTTTTGCTTCAACAATCAATGCTCGTTCGATTTCAGCCCCCGTTGCATCCTTGGCATGCAGAATTCTCCGATTGGAATGGCCACCTTCCATGGCCAGATCAAATCCACTTTCGTCCGTATCAAATTGTACACCCGATGTGATCAAATCCTCAATCCGTTGGGCGGATTCTCGGACCACCATCTCAACGATTTCCGGGTTGCTGAGTCCACAGCCAGCCCGAATGGTGTCGTCAATATGTGACTGCAAATCGTGATTCTCCATGGCCGCAGCGATGCCCCCTTGGGCCCAGTTCGTCGATGAGTCGGAGAGATTTTTCTTGGTCACGACCATGGTGTCAAGTCCTGCACGAGCGCAGCGAGTGGCGACGAATAAACCGGCAATGCCTGAACCGATGACAACCACATCTGCCACAAACTCATCTCCCGTACTCCGTGGTCAGCATTCTTGCATTCAACGTTGTCCTTCCCGGGGGCACCCGGCGATAGTCATAATACTCGCCCGGTATACAATGATATCAATGGGTCGAACCATGCATGTGGCAAAACTTGCGGTCGGCCTGCTTCTCTCCGTACTGACGTTGTGGAATTTACACATTGGATTTTACCAAATGGGTAGCGGCGAGATGCATAAATTGGTCCTGACAATGGTGTTTAGTGGGTCATGCAGTGAAGCAACCATACGTGCAGACATCAATGCAGTTGGGATTTCAGATTGTCTCCAACCTCTTGGAACATGGGAGCCCATCGATGCCATTCTTCTCACAACAGGTGCCTTGCTATCATGGAGGGCATTGCGGGCACTGTTCGCTTCAAACCGACGCAAGAGTCGAGCGGAACGCCAGGGGCGTAACTTGCAACGGATTGGCCTTCTCGTCGCCCTAGTTGGAATTGCAGATTTCTTTGGGATGTTGACGGACAATGGACAACCCATGGACGCCGGAGAAATTCTCGGCTTCCCGTTCCCAAATGGAGTCTCACTCATTTTGCTTACAATCGCATTGATCATTTCTTTGGTGGGGGGCTCCATGCGTCGGCGGGGTCAACGCTCCGGCTCACGTGCAATATCAGATTCGGGCACTCGACGATTTTTGGGTCCTGCTGAGCGTCACCTCCCTGGCGACTTCTCAGTCGGACAACTTCGGCGGGCACTAATGCTTGATGCATTTGAGGACCCTTTCCAGGTCAGTACTGGTGATGATTGGGGTGGAAGTTTAGGTCGCACCTGTCACTATTGCAACGGTGAAGGTTGTGGGCAATGCGGTAATACCGGCTCTCTGGGATGAAAACAGTCTGATGGCGCCCCATTCTGTCGGTAAAAATCACTCTTTCTTCGCGTATGCGAGGCGTGTTGTTTATAGTCGTTGAAACATCGACGCTAGCCGGCGTGTGTCCTTGGGATACAAATTGGGGGAATAATATGTTTCTAAAAGCGATAGAATTGGAGAATTTCAAGTCGTTCAAAGGGGAGGTTGTCATCCCATACCAAGAGGGTTTTACGGCAATTACTGGTCCCAATGGTAGTGGGAAAAGCAACTGTGGTGACGCCATACAATTCGTTCTTGGACCACGGAGTGCAAAGAGCCTACGGGCTCAGAACGTCAAAGATCTAATTTTCAATGGAGGGAAGAAGGACAAACCCGCCCGTTCTTGCACAGCTACATTGGTATTTGACAATCCAAAAGGCGATGATGGGCAACGCAGATTGAGAGTCGATGCAGATGAGGTCCGATTCACCCGGACAGTGAAACTGAATCGGAAAAACGACTCAGTTACCGCATATTATCTCAATGAGCGTTCATCAACGAGTTCAGAATTCCGCAGAATCCTGACAGAGGCGGGCGCTCGTGGCGATGGATACAACATTGTCCTACAGGGTGACGTAACGCACCTTGCGACCATGTCCAGTCGTGAACGTCGAAAGGTGTTGGACGACGTTGCAGGTGTAACCGCATATGATGATGAAATCAAGCGAGCAGATCGCCAACGAAAGAAGGCTGAAGAATATCTTGAAAGAATCGCATTACTCGAAGATGAACTCAAAACACGTCTCAAAACCCTCAGTAAAGAGAGAGAGCAGGCGATGAAGTATCGAAATTTGGCCGATGCTTTGGAAAATGCAAGAATCACAGCAATTCATGCTCGTCACCGTTCGCGTTTGAATGATATTCAGATGATTGCCGATGAACGGGCAGGGTACTTGACAAGAATCGAGGAGTTGTCCACATCCATTCGTGAAACCAGTGAAGAATTACTCGAGTTAGATGACGAAATTGCCGATATAGAGCGTCAATTGAATTCGGTACTCGGTGACGACGGCAAGGCACTCGGGGAGCGCCTAAGGAAATTACAGGTCGATGTTGAAACCCGAAAAGATCGTATTTCCGACTCCGAGTCGACCATCGAAGAAGCCGAAGATGAAATTCAGGTCCTAAAGAGCGAGCAATCCAATGCCCAAGAAGCGCTTGAGGCGCATCAACGAAGTTTGGAACATGCTAAACAAGCACTTGTCAAAGCAGATCAAGACATGGAATCAGCAGAAGCAGAAGAAAAAGCTGCAAGAGAGGCCATTGCAGGTGGAGATCGTGCTACTCATGATTTGAACCGAGCCTTTGGCAAAGCCACTGAAGCAGTGACTAAAGCCGACGAATCACGTGTCGCTGCTGCCCTTGAAGCAGATCGAGCATTGAATCAAGTCACCATGACTGAAGAACGACTTGCTGAACTTGAAGAAGCCCTTTCAGATGCCCGTTTGAACAGGGACGATCTCCAATTGGTCGGTGAAGATCTCCAATCCGGTGAGGAAAAGACTGATCGGACTGAGTTGGCAGAGGAAATCACCCGTCTCCAACGCGAAGAGCGCAGCCTCATGGATGAGTTCGAAGGCATCGAACGGAAAGTCCGCGAAGCAGAACGCTCTCTTGCTCGGGCCCAAGGTGAGATGGAAAACAGATCGGGTTCCAAGGCGGGTTTAGCTCAAGCAGTTGCATCTGTGATGTCACTGAAAGACTCAGGTGAAGTATCTGGAATCTTGGGTCCATTGGGTCAATTGTGTGCTCCAAAAGATGGTGAACACGAAGAAGCCCTGGCTTTCGCCCTTGGAGGTGGGATGAACAGCATCATCGTTCGAGATGATGAGACTGCAGCATCTTGTATCAAGTGGTTGCGTGACAACCGTGCAGGCCGAGCTACTTTCCTACCACTGAACAAACTAACCGTGCGGAGACCCGGTGGAAAGGCCGTCATGACTGCACGACAGGATGGAGTGGTTGGTTTTGCTTTCGACTTGTTGGACTATGATGAGTCTATCGAATCCGCGGTCAAGCATGCCGTTCGGGATACGCTAATTGTTCGCGACATGGGTACGGCTCGACGCCACATGGGTGGCGTCAGAATGGTCACCCTTGATGGCAGCATTACTGAAGCCAGTGGGGCCATGGTAGGTGGTGCCGTCCGTGGTCGCCGCCCTCAGTTTGGCGGCAACATTGCGGGAATGAATGCTGTTCAACAGGCCGAAACTGAGTTGAGTCGTTTGGAATTACTCTCCAATACTGTCAACGCAGCACTGGCAGAGTCACGACAAAATCAGCATCGTATGCGTGAGCGACTTAATGCACTCGGCAGTGATGATTCCAGCCTTCAATTGCGTGCATGGCAAGAGGACATGAAGCGAGCGAATACGGCTTTCGAATCTGCTGAGGACAAGGTCAAAGTTTGCAATGCACAATTGATTGAAGCTAAGAATGTACACAAGAAGGTGCAAGATCGTGCGAATGAAGCCACTCAATCCTATGAGGTCGCAGTCACAGCACGACAAACCGCATCCGACAACCTACTTTCCTCATCACCTGAACACTTGTCGGAGCGCTTACGCGCCAGTGATGAATTGCGTGCAGCCGCGATGAAGGCCAAGATTGACGCAGAGGGGCAGTTGGCTACCGGAAATGCGAATTCTCAGTTGCTTCAACAAAATGTCAATGAAATAGAACGACGAATTGCTGAACAAACAACCATCCTAGAGAAGGCTCAACTTCGAATTGAAGAGCTCAATAAGGAGATTGAATCTCTAAGCGGTGAATTGTCGACGGTGAGCGTGGCTCATGAGCAAGTGGCTGAAGAGCACCGTGAGTTGAACGAACGTTCCAAATCTCTGAGAGAAGATCGTGCTGGAATTAAAGCCGCTTTGGAGCAGAGTAGTGCAAAGCGAGAGTCACTGCGAAATCGGTGTGATGAGTTGTCACAAGAAATCGAAAGTAAACATCGACTTTTGGAAGAACTCACTCAAGAAATGGCCAGTCAAAATCTAGAGCCACTAGCCGAAGATATTGATTTGCCCAGCGTTGGTGATGCAGAGTCCGGCGTCCGCAATATTGAGAAAAAGATTGCAAATCTAGGCGACGTAAACATGCTCTCTATAGAGCAGTATGATGAAGCCGAGGATCGCTTAAGCCGCATTGCAGATGACGCGAATGTCTTGCGAAAGCGTCGTGTCGATCTCATCGAATTGACGGATAAACTCGAAGGAGAGCGTAAGTCAAGATTGACCACGGTACTGTCGATAGTCTCAGAGAATTTCAAGCGGGTCTACCAGCGTCTTTCAGATGGTGGAAACGCAGAGTTGCGACTCGAGAATCCGAAAGACCCATTCTCTGGTGGATTGGAAATGTGGTGTCAGCCACGTGGAAAATCCAGTAAGAGCAAACTGAGCTTACTATCTGGTGGAGAGAAATCAATGGCAGCCCTCGCCCTTATTTTCGCCATTCAAGACTACGAACCCAGTCCATTCTACTACTTCGATGAGGTTGATCAAAATCTTGATGCGTACAACGCAGAACACATTGCGAGACTTTGCCGCCTGCGAAGTCAACGGGCACAATTCATCATGGTCACGCTACGTAAGGTCAGTCTACAACTCGCAGACCACCACATTGGTATCACGCATGCAGGTGACGGCTGTAGTCGACGCATTACAGACTTCGACCGAGAGCAGGCACTCGAAATTGGAGAAGCCGCTGAGGCTGAACTTGAGGCTGCAATGGATACTCTGAACAAAAAGGCAGAGTTAACCAAGGATCTACCTGACCCATCAAAGATGGAATCAGTACCTGATGAACTGCCTGCACCTGCCAGTTTGGGTGGTTCAATTCTCGATGGTGTCACAGTCGCCCCCGAGGATGATTCTGGAGATGTCATTGAAAACGCGGGTGACGATCAAACCCTGTCCTCACTTGCAGAACGAGCAGCAGATGACAAAGAAGACATGGAAGAACGCAATGAATGGCAACGACAAGTCGATGCTTCGGTTGAAGCTGAAGAATCTGAAGATGAAGGTGATTTGGAGACATCTGCCGAAGTTCCTGAAGTTGAGGAACAGGAGTGAGAACCATGTCTCTACTTGAGACCCGTGATATGCAGGCGACCATCGTCAAGCAGCTTCTCGGAGAGCAAGAAGATGCGAACTTGGACAAACATCGCTACATTGATCGGTTGGTTGAGATTGCAGACTTGGAGAGTGCTGAGCATCAAAGTTTGGTTGAACCCTTCGATCGTTCTGTAGCACTTGTGTTTCAAATGTTCAATGATGCAACCTTGGACCCTTGGGATGTCGATTTGTCCATATTCATTGAGAAATTCAAAGAACGAACCAAGGATGCAGAAAATGTCGACCTTCCCACTTGTGGCCGTCTGATTCGTATGGCCTGGCAAATCCTGCATGGGCAGGCTTCAACACTTCTAGATCGCGCGGAACGTGCAGAAGAAGAGTGGGAAGACGATCCTTGGGCGATGGAAGGGTGGCAGACAGAGTTTGAAGATGAGGAATACAATTTCAGTGTTGGAATCATTACTGGGCAAACCACGGGTTCACTTCCGGATTTATTGGATGGCCGAATCAAGCGTGAGGAAGGTCGCCCTGTAACACTCACAGAATTACTGATGTCCCTACAGGGGGCACATCAGCAGGCGGAGGAACGCAGAATCCGTGAACAGAGCCGGATCAAGCATGCTGCTGAGGTCTCTGAGTGGATGTCAAATGTAACCACTCGGATGCACAAGGAGGACCTTGAAGACGACATTCGGCGCTGTTGGGAGGCCATTCGTGCCGCCAGCCCAGAAGGGGCACCTGTCACTCTTGTCCAGGTTGCAGAAAAACTCGCTGAACACTCTGCTGCCCAAGGTTGGACATTGAACGAGGCTGAGGAAGAGGGCCAAGTAGCAGGTTTTGTCTCAGCACTATTCCTTACACATCGTGGATATACAGACCTCTGGCAGATGGAATATCCCAATGGTGATATCTTCCTTCAAGATAAACTGCCGAAGGCCAAGGACTTTGCAGAAGCATCGACAGAAATTGGCATCGGTCCGCGCCTCGCTGATGGGGGTGATTTGGGTGAGTGATGTTGATACTCGTACCATTCTCGAGGCCACTCTGTTTGGGGCTGGTCGTTCTCTATCGGTGGAGGAACTGTCTGAATCGATGCAGATCTCACCGGGGGAAGTCATAGCCAATCTCGAATCCTTACAGCACACCATGAAGCGACGACCAGGAGGGGCCTTGCAATTGACCAGTGTCAGTGGTCGTTGGGTGATGGAAGTCAAGCCCAAATTGGCGAATCATATCCCCTCATCATTCCGAACAGAAATCCCTCAGCGCCTTCTTGCTGCGGCTGCACTGATTGCATATCACCAGCCGATGGCTCAAAGTCAATTGGTTGACATGATTGGGCAACGTGCCTATGAACACGTCCGTGATTTGGCACATCTAGGATTGATTGATCGTCGTCGTGATGGTTTGTCAAGACGTTTGACCACCACTCGTCGTTTTGCTGAAATGTTTGGTTGTCCATACGCAGAGTCCAAGAAAGTTCGAGCCTGGTTTAGGGAACATGCAGCCAAGATGGGCATGGACGGGGCTGAATTGGCTGCCAGTTTGGGTGATGGAGATCAAGAAATCCAAGATGCACCAGAAGTACCTGTAAGTGATGAATGGGATGAGTCCAGTGCAGAAATCATCCAAGATGAAGAAGAGTGAATCACTCTTCTCGAAGTACCTTCAATGCATTCTCGATGGCTGCAGCAGTGATTCTTTCACCACTTGAGCGAATCATATCGACAACTGCATCCACTTCATGATCTTCCGCTCCAGCAGTTACGGCCATGTTTCTTGCATGGAGTTTCATGTGTCCTGCTTGAATACCGACGGTTGCGAGAGCACGCAGTGCTCCTAGGTTCTGCGCTAAACCTGCGGCTGCCATGACTTTGGACAACTCATCTGCGGTTCTAGCTCCCATCATGGCGACATTCGCCTTGGCGACAGGGTGTACTCTGACTGCGCCTCCGACTAGGCCAACGGGCATGGGCAACTCGATTGAGCCTACCAAATTCCCCTCAGCGTCTTTTTCCCAGTGCGTCAGGGAACCGTAGGTTCTTCCATAGGATGCATATGAATGGGCGCCAGATTCAATTGCACGCCAATCCTGTCCACAGGCTACACCGATTGGAGATATTGCATTCATGATACCTTTGTTGTGCGTGGTTGCACGGAATGGATCGGCAGCAGCGAAATGGTATGCTTGTAGGATTCCATCAATGACTTCACTTCCTTGGGCTGCATCGCCTGAATCTGACATTTCTTCAGGCGTAAAAGTTGCACTGACTCGGGCTAGCCGATGGATTGCCAAGTTACTGATGATTCGGAGAATCACAGTGCCTCCAGTCAGGGCTTCAATTCGGGGGGCGATGGTTTCCGCCATCGTGTTCACGGCATTCGCACCCATGGCGTCTCTGCAATCGACAAGGATATGAGCGATAACCATGGGTCCAGATTGCGTATCGATAACTCGTGCTTCAATGTCCTTGCAACCTCCACCAAACTTGACTAAGATAGGATCCACATCGTTACAGGCTCCAATCAACTCGTCTTTGGCCTCTAGAATGGCGGCCTTGGCAGAAAAGGCATCTGCACAACCGACGACTTGAATCTGACCGATCATGATGGGTTCAGTATTGTTTGAGACAAAGCCACCCTTGGCATGACATCTCTTCGCCATATTACTGGCTGCCGCCACAACAGATGGCTCCTCTAGTGCAAAGGGTACAATGTAGTGTTCTCCATCGATGATGAAATTGGTTGCAACTCCCACTGGGAGCGCCAATGTACCAACTACATTCTCGATGATCCGATCCGCAGCAGCCTCGGACAATTCTCCAGTAGCAGCTAGGGCCTCGACAGCCTCTTGGTCCAAACCGGACAATTCGGCTACCAAATCCCTTCGTTCTTTGACACTGAGTTTGTAGAAACCCTTCAATCGGCTGTTTTCAACAGGCATGCGTATTCCTCGCCCCGCCCTCTGATTGACCCCTCTAAATGGTTGCGTGTACATCGACACTGATGTGCGATTGGTGATTTAATCAGTGCAAACGGCGGTGCAGTGAAGCGTTAACAATGCGTTACTAACGCTTTAGACACGTTAACAATGCGTTAATTAAACGTTAATCGGTAACTTATAGAACAATTTTAATTACAATATTTAGTCAATTTGGGATTCGGTACTCTCTTCAACGCTTCCAAATCAATCTCTCAACCTGTTAGCATCGCGTTAACTTGTTAAACCCAAGTTCAGTTCGCACTCTCAGATGTCGAAATCCGCTGCGAAGTCTCTGCACCTGCCTCACATGCGTGCCAATCCCTTCTCTGCGAAGCCGATTGAGCCCAGCGACGTCGAATTGTTGGTTGGCCGTTCTCAGTTGATGGCTGATTTACGACAACATTTGCGCTTTGGTAGCCCTAGATTGATGATCTTGCTCGGAGAGAGGGGTTCTGGAAGGACCTCAATCTTGCAAGCCCTCAGCAATCTTTCATCGACGAGTTATCCCTTCTCATTCTATCCGGAAACAACACCAGCGCAGACCTTGCTAAACGAGATGTATTGCCGAATTGCAGGATACGATACGCCTTCTTCAACCAATACTTTAGTCGAAGAAATGGTCGCTAAATTGCAAGGTTTCAGTGGTGATTTGCCACTTATTTCATTTGATTTCCCAGGTGTGAGTGGAGCGGAATTGGCTCAGGTTTTCGAGCGTATATCTCCGGTCCTGACGCGTTTGCGGGCTTTGGTCATCGTCGCTTTGACCCCTGCACAACTATCTGCATGGTCTGAGAGTCTACAAATGCAATTCGATATCACTGAGCCCTTGTCGGATTTTGATGCAAGAACAGTACGTGCACTGATTGATCAGCGAATGAGAAAGGTTAGCAATGAGGCTTGGCCAATTCAGCAATCCGTACTTGAACAGAGTATCTCGCAAACCGGGGGACGCCCAGGCCGTCTGGTTCGATATCTTCGCGACCTTATTGATGCTGAGCGTGGGGCCTCTACATCTTTCACTAGAAAGAGCGAGATACTTGAAGCCATGAATTTGGAACCCAATGATGCCAAAAATCGCATGTCACCAACGGTAGAGCCCCTAGAGGCGCTTGATTCAGAGACTGATGTTATTGATGAACCAGAGGAGTTCGACTGGGATGTCCCTGAAATGGAGCCTGAAATAGAGGATTCATTCCCCGAAGAACCCGTTGAAATTGAGGCTGCGATGGATGAAACTGAACCGGTGTTTGAATTACCGGCGTTTGAAATTGAAGATCCGCCCCCTGTCGAGGAAGATTCAGCCGGTGGCGCCGTTCTACAGATGGAACCGGGAACAGAACCGCCATCAGTCTCTCAACACGCATTCGGTGGCCTGACCCAACGTCAGCGAACTGCATCGGTCGAAATTGGCATTGAAAACGCGCTGAGGCCCAAGTCGATTGGTCCTTTGGCAGCAAAACCAGACCCTACCATGCGGATGCCCGAAGAAAAACCGCAATTGGAATCGGAGGAAACCACATTCTGGGCTGCAGATTCATTGCCTGAACCCGAACCATTGCCTGAACCCACACCTGTTATGGATCCGGTGGTTGCGAAGACGATTGGAGAGAGCTTACGCAAAGGGGCCCCAGCCCCATCATCAAGCACATTACCACTTGATTTTCAACGGGCTTCGTCGCTAAGTGATGCAGAGATTTCGGTTGTCGAGGCTGCGATTGCGCGAGAAGTCTCCCCCTCTGATGCTGCATTACAGGCCTATCTATCGGTTGGCCGTCCACGTTTGTCTCAAATTTTCAATGGTTTGCATAAAGCCGGCATTCTTGCGGTAAGAAAGAAG
The DNA here is from genome assembly GCA_002498455.1 of Euryarchaeota archaeon UBA602. Taxonomy (GTDB): domain Archaea; phylum Thermoplasmatota; class Poseidoniia; order Poseidoniales; family Thalassarchaeaceae; genus MGIIb-P. Next base: position 20,019 of record DAHO01000045.1, on the reverse strand, counting down.
GGAAGAACCCGACTTTTCCGTATTTCAGACCAAGCAAAGGCACATTTCACTGATGGCCACATGGAGGCCTAAACATGACGGAGGATCGCTGGGAAATTGCTTGGAGTCACCAAGTTGAGGGGCGTGTCGGTGCGATTGCCTGTCTAGGCGAGGACAGTTTGATTGCTGCCGGCAGTGTTGTTCGTCGACTGAATGCGGATGGAGATTTCCTCTGGCGTAGGGAATTTTCCTTTGACGTCTACCGCTTGGAGCATGACGGGACAAATGTCGCAGTATTGGCCGGAACTGCATTTTTCTTGCTGGATTTGGCGACGGGTGAACCCTTGGGTGAAGGTCGTGCAGTGTCGGGAGGATTCAGGGATGTGGTGAGCCGGCCTGGAGGAGGTTGGCTGCTTTCAGACAGGGGCGATCATATCCATCTGTTCAATCGACGTGGTCGAGGCATACGTCGCCTACGTCCAGGACCCTTGCAGAAAATGATTGGTTGGTTGGATCGGGAGATTTTGCTTGCGCAAGATGATGATGGTTGTCTACGTGCCCTTCGTTTGGGTGGTGACGACGCACAACGTCGAATCGAAACCACACGTTGGTCTTGGGTTTCCCGTCTTTATCGAGGTCGCTTGTTGGTTCAACATGTCGATGGTAGTCTGCAGGAGGGTGTACCGAATCCATTTGGTTGGGATCGTATTGACCGCATTCCAGGGGATGGACTGGTTCCGATTCAGGCGGCTTGGACGGGAGAAGGCTGGTGGACATTGGACGTTGCAGGAGATTTGATTCGACTGCCTCCTGGCGATGATTTTGAGCGTCGACCCGCGGGGGATTTGCTTTCTTCAAACCATGCCGATCGTATGCTTTCGGCGACACGCAATGGTTTGATTCGGATGTGGATTGGTCCGCATCTTGTCAGTCGTCGAAAATTGCTCTTTGAAGAAATTGCATCGGGAGAGATTCGTCGCCTTGATTGGGAACAGCGTCAAGTGATTTTTGAAGCAGCCCGGGATGCTGAAGACTCCGGTATGATTAGCCGCGCGATCGAGTTGTACGAATCCTTGGGCCGAGCAGAGGATGTTCGAAGATTGATTTCGATTCGGGAGGGTGCGGATGTCTGAACCTCATGTTGAAGTCACCTCTGAACTCATCCAGCGATATCTGGGTCTTACTCAGGCAGCTCGAGACAAAGCGACACCGTTGTTCCCCTCGGAATCAGATGAAGGGAAGCGCTTGGCGATCATGATGGAAATGGCAGATTCCTATGCATCCGACGCAAAGTGGTTTGTCGAACAAGGAGATTTGGTCCGAGCATTCGGTGCAATCAACTACGCTCACGCTTGGATCGATTGTGCTGTCAAAATCGGTCTTATGGATGGCCATGGTGATGATGAGATGTTCACTTTACCCTGAAATTTGCAATTTATGCAGGGGCCAGTTTGAAAAGGGTCGGTTTTACCGCGGTCGCCCATGAGCCCCATCGGAAAACCACGTTCAGCAGAAGAGTTGCGCGAGATGCTTCGTGAAGCAGAGGATCGCAAGGTACTGTGGGAAAAACACTACCACAGTGCCAAAATGGATCAAAAGGCGAATGCTGAGGCCATTCGAAACATTACTGCACTACGGGGAGTCATCAAGACGCTCCGTTGGACTCTAAATATGACGGATAAAAATGGGATACCAATCTCACATCCACTCGACTGAGATTCATTCAATGTACCGCAAAGCCTTCGACCCATGCACTTCAATGACGGAAGCATTGGCATTGTACAACCGATTCTTCAAATCTTTGTCGACAGTCAACACCGGCCAATGGTGTTTGATGGCTAGATTCAGTAGCTCATCGTCGGTATGTTCCCCTTCACCTGAAACCAATTCTGCCCGTTCGTCAAGTATGCTGAGCAATAAATTTCGAGATTCTTGTTCGGCCAAACGCTCCAATTCATTCATGACAGATCGTGTAATCTTAATCTCAATTGGACCGAGTTGCTGTTCTAGGGCCAAATCGATATTGATTCTAGCTTCAACCACAGCCACCCAACCACAGGTGTCAATCAGGACGCCAATCACGGGCTTCACCCCGCGATGATGCCGTGTCCAATGAGGCGCCAGCGACTTCCTACGCGGCGTGAAAGAGTAATTCTGGTACCAGAAAGTGCACAGATAGGCAAGCGTAGGTTGAGCGTAGCATTCTTGCCTTTGACTGCAGAGACAACACCGACACTGGTTGCTGTTGCCGAATTGAGCATCAACATCTCACCCGGTTGCAGGGGACGTACATTTTCTCCATCGCTCTCACCACTGACCATTTGTTTTAGCAAATTCAGCGAAACATCCAGGGTCTCCCAAACCGGTGGCAATTCACCAACTTTGGCCATCACTTGTCCAGACAGGTTATCCGACTTTGTATGGAATGGGTCGAGGGGTGTAGCAATACCACACAATCCACCAGCATGTACCGATTCTAAATCAAGGCCACCGGCTTGTACACTGGAGATTTTCGTTGTAATCGGTTCCCATCTTGACTTATTTCCTTCAGTGATCTTTCGTCCTGGGGCAATGACAATGTCATCGCCTTCAGAGAAATTTCCTGAGACTACCGATCCACCGATAATCCCGCCTTTGAGTTTCGAAGGTCGAGTTCCTGGTCGATTGATGTCAAACGAGCGAGCAACATACATCAGCCCATTTTCCTTCTCACGTAAGTCAGGTGTAGGGATGATGTTCTCAATCGCATCAATCAGGATGTCTAGATTGACATCGTGATGAGCACTCACTGGAATAATCGGTGCATTTTCAGCGATTGTACCTTCCAAGAATGTCTTGATTTCTGCGTGCGATTCAATCGCCCGCTCGCGAGTCACCAAGTCAATCTTGTTCTGAACCACTACGATGTTCTCAATGCCTGCAATTTCGAGTGCCATCAAGTGTTCACGAGTTTGAGGCTGTGGGCATTTTTCATTGGCGGCCACTAGGAGTAGGGCTCCATCCATGATTGAAGAACCAGAAATCATGACGGCCATGAGTGTCTCGTGACCTGGTGCATCGACGAAGGAAACAGCTCGAAGTAATTCCTTTGCATCATCTTCCTTACCATCGGGTCTCTTACCCATCGCGTAGGCTTCTCCCTTCTTGGTTCGATAGAATGCGGTGTCAGCGTAACCCAACTTGATGCTGATGCCTCTTTTGCGTTCTTCTGAATGTGTATCTGTCCATGTCCCGGACAGAGCTTGAGTCAAGGTGGTCTTTCCATGGTCTACGTGACCCACAAGTCCGATGTTCACTTCAGGTTGGCCGGGGAGCTGACGCTTCTTGGCCATCGGGTGTCACAGCTCCTATTCACTCCGCCCCGTCACCCTCTCCAGCATCGCCATCGCTGCCGGAGGAGAATATGTCTGCAAGTGATTTGTTACCACTCTCGACAATCTTGAGGTTGATTTGGCGTGTGTCTGAGGAGATGACGTTCCCACGGAAAGCACGTCGCTTTCGTAGACCATCGTAGGTGTAGCGGTAGCGACCACCCTTCTTCTTCACAATTTTGTGACCCTTGAAACCGGTCGAAGGTGAGACGAGGATCTTCTTGCGCCCACCACCGTCAAGGTCGGCTCGCATGGGTGTTCCTGTCAGGTCTGAGCCTCCGGTGATTTCTAGTTTGAATCCACCGAGTGTGACTTCGCCATCACCAACGAAGATTCCGTCGACGGAATCGCCGATTTTCTTTCCTAGAAAGTGGTTGTAGTTCGAACCGCTAATGTCGACCGCATACGACTTTCCGCCACTGGAGGGGTCGGTATCATTGACGACCGCTTTGAATACTTGTTCAGCCATGCTCAAACCTCGTGCGCCTCGGCGACAGTCGCCCCCTATAAGAGCGGTTCGGCCCATTCCACCGTAGGTGATAAGTCGATATCTAGCAAAATTACGACTCTAAAGCATGCTCAAGACGTGCTTCTAACTGTCCGGGAAGGCTTTGTGGCATCGTGATATGTTGCGTTCTTCCGCGCCCCACGCTGGCGGTTGCAGTACGCGACTCCATCAATCCACGAGTCTCCAATGACTTGAGATGCTTCCAGAAGGTCGTGTATCCTCTGGGCTTGAGTTCGTACTCCTCACAGACGACATGGTACAATTTCTCTGCATCTCCCGAGGTCACTTCAGGATCTCGGCGAAGTCGACGACAAATGGCCAACAAGATCAATTGCTCATGTTGGCTAAGTTCATCCACCACACTGGGTTCTACAGCTCTACCTCTGGAGGCTGCATCTCTCTGCACGTGCATCGGTTCGACTTGCTGAAATCCTCCTTTCTCAGCACGCATTACTGCGGCTTCAAGCAATTCGATTGCAACTCGAGCATCGCCAGTATCTGCAGACGCTTGCCCAATCAATGTGAGGATTTCCTCACTTACTGTACCGGTACGCGTTGAGAGGGAAGCGCGTTGAGACGCGATTGCCTTGAGTTGTTCATCCGTGTAGGGTTTCAGCCTCAGATGATTCGATCGTCCAAAGCGGGATATGATGGCACCCTCAAGCTGATCCAAGACTTGCTCTTGGCTCACGAGAATGAGGGAAAGGGTCCCCGCCTCATTCCGCCCTTCATCGATTCTGAGCAGTTGGTAGAGAAGGTCACCTCCGTCTTTTCGAAGTAAGTGGTCGACTTCATCGAGGATCAGTAACATGTGTTGATTGCGTGTTCTCAGGTTCCTCCGAATCCCTTGGATGACTTCAGATGCCGAGAATCCACGCTCAGGATGGCGTTCATCCAATGAGGTTGCAATCCGCTGTAGGACTTGGGATGTTGTGGGATGGTTTCGACAATTGACATGAACGGGTTGAATGAACCTCACAGTGGAGAGGTGTCGTGCTAAATCATCAGCAAACGAGCGACTGAGGACGGTTTTTCCACTGCCAACATTGCCGGTGATTACAGCACGACAAGACATTCCCGGTGTTCCAATGGATGCGAACATCCCTGCCAATTGCTCCTGATCACTCTCTCGACCGACGACTTTTGGAGGCACCCAGTCATAGGAAAGGGGCGCTGCATCAAGCAAGATGAGGCCCGCGCCAATCCGATTCAGGTATTCAGCCATCGATGGCTCCCACTGTTGGCTGTTCTTGAAGATATGGAATGCCACGCACACGAATGTCTCCGATGGCGCAGGGTTATCCCCCTACGGGATGTCAATGAATTTGGTCAAATTTGTACCCATTTTCCCATTTCTTTTCACCCAATGCAACTTCAAGTTCGTAGGGAGTAATCATTGGTTTGGCATACTTGACAGCGTCATCGATGGCGATTCGTGGACAAGCGGTATTGACAAACACATCAACCGGGTAGAAATCAATCAATTCAGGCCCTACATGTTCCATTGATAGCAGGAAACCTTTCTTTCCATGCTTCTCCAATTTTCGCTTCAGCCTCAGTGCCAAATTCCTCCTCATTTGGCCTGGCTTGGCACCAATCAGTATTCCGAATCTCTCTTTGTCCATTGAAGACATGATTAATCCTGAACGTTGCCTTAGGATTCTCTCAATCCTTTCTCTTCCCATTTCTTTGGCATCACCTGAGTAAGGATCCAACATTGCTAGGGGTTTTCCAGTATGCAAGACCAATCCAATTGGATGGAAATCACCACTGCCCAAGAATACGTAATGTCCAACCGTCGGGTCATCTCCTGAATAGTTACATCCTAGAACTTGACCGGGGAACGATAACCGCGCGCCACCCACGGGTATGGTGACATCGAATCCAGCATTCTCAAAGTGTTCCTTGAAAGTCGGTAGAAGGTGTAAATGTTGTATGCTCCCCACCAAACCAAGTTTTGTATCGGTTAAGGGGGCAACTCGGCCGACCATGTCTTCAAACCGATCCAGTGCTTCTAATTCAGATAGGACAGGACCAGATGAATCATTGAGTCGACTAATCGCTATTTCTCTGTGTGCATGCAGGTAGGGGAGGACCGGTTGAATCTCAGGGTTACCATCATACGTAACGGGGATGAATTGGGTTGGCATTCCAGAATCAATGTTCATCTGAGAATGACCCATGTGTGCAACCAATTCCACTCCAATGTTCTGCATCTTATCGTGAACCAAGTCACAGGCACCGTAGCAAGGATCGGCCGAAAGAACGACCTGCGCTGAAGTTTCGGTTTCAATTTCATCCATCATTTCTAGGGCCTGCATCTTCAGGCCTTCAGGGACTTGAAGGGCGACCAATTTGAGATCATTGGCTTTGATTCTTTCAACTAAGTCTGCAAGTTGAAAGTCGTGCCTGCCCAAATCCATTTCAATCACCTTTTGGAGTTTACAATCTCATGCCTAGAGTCCGCTTCAAAACTCCGTCCATACTCTCCTTGATGAATCCATCCTTTGAGGAAAACAAACAAAACCACAATCAATCCAGTATTGTGATTTCGCCATCAATCATCTCAATCCTGACCAAACTATTCATCGGCCATTCTCCCTCAGATCGGATTTTGTTCATCCCATCTCCCTTTTCGAATACAATCCAGCAATCCTGAACAATCGCACCGTTGGAATCAATGGCCTTGAGAATTGGGTGAAGTGTTCCACCAGTACTGACCACATCATCGACGATCAAGACTCGAGTACCAGGTGCGATATCATTGAGGAAGATTTGACCCTTTGAGTATCCTGTGGATTGGTCAATCGCAACTTCTCCAGGGAGCCCATACGCACGCTTACGTCCAACAACAAGCGGTTTACCACTTGACAAGCATAGAGCAGCTGCCAAAGGAATCCCCATGGCTTCAATGCCCAAGATAATGTCAATGCAATCCCAATCCACATTCTCTGAGATCAAATCACGGGCTGCAGCGAGCAATTCAGCAGATTGTCTAGGAACGCCATCTGAGAGTGGGTGGACAAAGTAAGGATAACCTTCCTTCCATACGACGGGGGCGTTTGCCACACTTTCTTTGAGCAATTCAACGCGCAAGTCCAGCGTCGTTGTCTCCTCTACCATGATTGGGCGAAACGTCCCTCGGTTTTGAACAATTTGCAGACCAAAAAAAAAGCCCCCCAAGGGCGCCAAAGCGCCCTTGAGGGACATGTGTGTTATCTTGTGTTTGCTTTTCAGAGTGGTTTTACTTACTCTTCTTCGCCAGGGATGTTCTCGTTGATGATGTTACCCAATAGGGTACCAGCACCAAGGAACACACCATCCAACAACCATGGTAGTGCCACGTTTACGGTGTCACCAGCTTCGTTCATGAGAACTGAAGCCATCTGAGTTGCAGACTCGAAGTTAACGATGCTTGTCATCAAGACGATTGCAACAGGCATTGCCCAGCGACTGTCAACAGCCATGACTTGACCTAGTACTGCACCAGCAGCAATCAAACCAAGAGTTGCGCCCATATTGAATTCCCAAGCAGTTGTGCCCCAGAAGTCAGTTCCCATAGCCGAGTGTAGGGCTGCCGCATCTGCATAGCCAAAGATGCTGTCGTGCATCTGGCTAAGCAGGACGTAAGCCACAATACCACCGACAATTTGCATTGCCAGTGTGATGCCTGTGTTCATCCAAGCATCTGTGTCGGACAAGTTGTCTGTGCTCGACATCTGCTTCATCCATGTAACCTGTGGTAGGATGTCTGCGCCCTTGAACGCCATCCAGATCACAGTCAAACCGACAACGCCCATAATACCAGCAAGACCCATTCCAGTGCTGTCACCAGGAAGGCCGTCAGCCTTCAGTGTAACACCAAAAATAAGCCAAGTGACAGCAAAAGCACCGCCCATCTCGGTCATCATTTTCTTTACATTTAGTTCCATTTTCATTCACCTTTTCCTTCTCGCATCCCATGCGATTATTAAGGTAAGCCGCTCAAACTACTTATGAAAGGTTCTACTTACATGCCGCAAAAAACGCTAATTTGGCGGGTTTCTAAAAAAAGCCGATTACCTAGGTGAAACTAGGTGTAGTTGCCTACACCACCTAAGAGAAATCAGACGAGTCCCTTGAGATGTTCGTGTCCTTTGACAACCTTGGTTGTACAGGGACTGGGGATTTTCATGCTGGCCTTACGAAGTGCATCTTTGGCAGCCATGAAGTTCTTGGGTAATGTTGAGATTGAAATGACGGTCGTACCACGCTTGCAGCGAGCAGCAGTTCCAACGTTCTTGCCGAATGCACAGCGCATTCCTTGGGATACACGATCTGCACCGGCCCCGGTCGCTTGCTTGTTTTCACGAAGGATGTGGTGCGGGTAGACGTGAACTCGGAGTGCATAACCATCTTGGCCTGCAGCAGCTCGAATGGTCGCATTGGAAATCACACGTGCTGCCTCAAGTGCGGTATGGCGTACTTGGCAGCTTTCGTCTACAGTCATGTTTAGGATGACAGGAAATTCATCCGCTTCAGCGGCTTTTCGATTTCCCATGTGGAATCGCATGATACGATTGTTTGGCACACCACCGGTGTACTTTCGTCGAGTGTAGGCTTGACCCTTTAGTCGGCGATACATCTTTGCGGGTTTACGTGCCATAATTGACTCCCTCGGGGCACGGCCACCGACAACCCGTATATGAATCCATCCAGCCACCTACGGTGGCAAATCACACTGGATAGAGGACATGTTCTTCAACTCTCTAGGTCACAGAGGTGCCGTGACAAACGTCGTTGAGCGCCTGTTTTCATTCGTCGACTCTCCAAGAGAGAGGCCTTGGGTTGCGATGGGTGCTCTCGCGATTTTCATTCTACTTGGGGCCGGGTGGGTCAATCAGGCACAGGTTTTACCCGGCGTCTCGACGATGGAAACAGGCCTAGAAGGCCCGGTTGTCGATGTGATCTGGGATGAAGACGGACATCATGCGCTAGCCTTGGTAGACAGTGGAGAAGAGTTGGCACTGATGCTCAGAGATGAAGGTGGAACTTGGAGTGAGATTCAATGCAACTGTAATGCTACCGCAATTGGGGGTTCAAGCAGCCTGTGGCTTGTGGGGGGTGAAGATGGTTGGTTCGGCGTCATGATTCCAGGGGACAATGATATTGCTCCACGCTCGCTAAATTGGCAAAGTCCTGCTCCAGACATCGTCTCGCTCGATGGGCAACTGGCCAGTGGGTGGTTGATTGCCGAAATGGCCACATCACGTACTGTGTATTCGTGGAGTGGGTTGAATGTCAGCGAAGGCGCGACCTACCCAATCAATGACATCAGCCTTGATGAAATCGAATCCGTATCGGGTGGCGCACTTATCATCGGTCATGATCAAACGAGTAACCCGGTCTTGGGCCTCTCTTCTGAAGTGCTAATTGAGGCGGAACGAAATACGACTGGACCTCCAATCTTGACCATGCTTCACAGGGGTGCAGGGGCACCGCTTCACACCATCATCCCGGTGGACGGTCACTTTGAAGGATGCATTCAGAATTGTTTGATTGCTATTGTCGGAGGTGGAGATTCAATTTATGGAATCACATCGGACAGCACAGTGGGACGAAATATGCACCGTATCGCCGGTTCTATAGAAGTTAGCACAATCACAATGGACACTCAGAACATGCTTTGGTTCAAGAGTGAAAATGGACTCTATAACTTAGAGATTGGTGATCAAAATCCAACTCTGGTTAAGCTGCCTGATGGAACACCCAGTGATTTGCACTCAGCCTCAATGGCCGGGGACAATGTCGTGATGTTCAGCGAAGAGGGAGATACTCGTGTGACCATTGATCCGATGGCTCAGCGCTCTCTTCTTCGAAGTTTGTCACTGTTGGCTGACCTGATTTTGGTCATGTCCTTTGTCGCCTTTTTCGGATTTGGTGGGTATGCTTTACTCCGTAAGCATGACGTCCTATAGATTTCATTTTTCAATGGATTCAATTTGTGCCATACGAACACCGATGAGGATGAGAACAAACCCTATCGCGAGACTCCACCCCAACCGTTCGCCAAGGATGGCCCATCCTGAAATAATACCGAAAACGGGAACCAAGAATACGTACGTGGATGAAGCGGTTGGGCCGATTCGATCGATTCCTTGAGCGAACCAGACGTAGGAGATGACCGTTGAAAAAACCGCCAGGAATACAATCCACAACCAAATCTCGATTGTGGGAGTGGTCCATCCCGAATACCACAGTTCCCAACCAACGAATGGAGATAGCATAAGCCAACCAAAGAAAGAGGACCAAACGATAATGGAAAGAGGATTCTGTGTTCGATGAGAAGGGTTCTGTTGTTGCTCTAATAGACCTTTCACAAGGTTGGTTGAGGTGGCCCATGAAGCAGCTGCAAACATAATCAGGATGTCTCCAACAATGCGTGTTGCAGTGGGAATGTCTACATTTGGAGACCAACCGGTCACGATTGCCACTCCTGTTGCTCCGATTGCAAGCCCTCCTGCGAGGCGCAGAGTCATACGGCGACCCAGCATGGGTACTGCAAGAATGGCCGTAAATACGGGATTCAGAGTGACAATCAGGCTTGCATCACCGGCTGCCGTTCGCGCCATACCGGTCATGAAGAACAATTGATACAGTAGGGTCGAAAAAAAAGCAATCAGTAACAATCGACGAAGATCTCCACGCACCGGCAATTGCATTCGTGTCGCCAAATCAGTATTTTCTCTACTCCCATTTCTATAGAACAAGTACATAAAAAGACAGATACATGCAATGGAATAACGTAACCAAGCCGCTGTAGCAGGCTCAATTTCCAGTGCAACAACTCGCCCTGCAACCCATCCAAGACCCCAGATAGCTGCGACTAGAACGAGAAGGCCATGTGTGGGGGCATTGTCCCACCATTGTCGTCCCATGAATCGATGGCCTTTCCAGAGGGACATGGTAATTTCCTCAAAGCGAATCGGCGTTCACGTAGTGAACGAGCCGCGTGATTCATAGGCCGCCTCAAAGGTTGGTCAAGTCCATGGCCAAGGGACCGAGCATGCTGGACCAGTATGCGGAAATCAAGGCCGAGCATCCAGATACGGTTCTGTTTTTCCGAATGGGTGACTTCTACGAGATGTTCTATGAGGACGCAGTCGCCGCTTCAGAGGTCTTGGGGATCACCTTGACCAGCCGTGACAAGAATAGTGACAATCCTGTACCGATGGCTGGCGTTCCTTGGCATTCGGTCGAGGGTTATCTTCAGAGGATGTTGCGGGCAGGGTACAAGGTGACTTTGTGTGAACAGGCTGATGAATTGCAACCCGGTGAGAAAATTCTCCGACGTGTTGTGACTCGGGTATATACGCCAGGCTCTCTTTACGAAGAAGAATTGATTGGTGAAGACGGTAGTGCGCTACTTTCAGCAGTTGTTCTCAAAGGCGATGCTCTCGGCATAGCGGTCATGGATCCATCAAGTGGTCGTGCATCTTCAACTGAGTTTGAAGGAAATGACCGATTTGAAAGATTGCGTGATGAATTGCTACGTTGGGGGCCAAGAGAATTGGTCATGAGTGGAAAGGATTCGAAGCAGGAGGCGATTCTTGGCCTTCTTCGAGAAACTGACGGTCTTGTACTAAGTATCCATGATTTGCCGAGCAAGGGTCGTCTTCAAGCCCTGAGGAACGTGCTTGAAATGAGTGACCTAGGAAGCCTTGACTTAGACTCTAGGCCCTTGGCCATGGAAGCTGCTGGATTGGCCACAGCATACTTGTCCAAACTCCATCTTGTTGACGCGGTTCCACTCCGTGAAATCCATCTTGGTGCCGATGCAAATCATATGCTTCTGGATCAAACCACTCTTCGCAACCTCGAATTGGTCCAAACGTTGTCCGGAGAAAAGGTCGGTAGTTTGCTTCAGGCCATCGATGCAACACAAACTTGGATGGGGCGGCGTCTCCTCAAGGAATGGCTTCTCAGGCCGTTATTGGATGCCTCCGAAATTGAGATGCGCCACGCTGCAGTCGGAAGTTTGGTCAATGCAAATCGACGATTGCGAGAAATTCGTGTGAGTCTCAAAGCGATGCGAGATTTAGAACGCCTTTCGACTCGATTGGCTTACAACCGTGCAAATGGTCGAGATTTGTTGGCAATTTGCGATTGTCTTTCACGAATGCCGACATTGCAAGCACTGCTTCAGGAATCAGATGATGTTCTGTTGAACGATTGCGCAACGGGATTAAGCGAACTCGAATCATTGAAGGAGGTTATACAGGATGCTTTGCGTCCTGAGCAGCCCGCATTAATTCGGGATGGTGGTTTGTTCCGAGAGGGCTATGACGAACAATTGGACGATCTTCGAACCAAGGCAGGGAAGGGCACCAGTTGGCTCGCTGAGTT
>DAHO01000045.1:2368-7395 GCA_002498455.1 Euryarchaeota archaeon UBA602 | reverse complement strand
AATCGGCAATTTGGTTATTTCATTGAGGTAACAAAAACCCATTTGGACAAAGTCCCAGAAGATTGGATTCGAAGGCAAACAATGACCAATGCTGAACGTTATGTAACTCCTGAATTGAAAGAGTGGGAAGAAATCATCTTGACTGCGGACAGCCGTGCCAATGCCATTGAATTCAAACTATTCTGTAGCCTCCGTGATGAGGTCAAGGCTGTTACGCATATATTGTCTGAAATAGCTCGAAAAGTTTCGACAGTGGACGTTTTGACTTCCTTCGCTCATCATGCTAGACAGCGTTCATGGACGCGACCACAGATTGTGAGCGATGATCGATTGGACATTTCTGGAGCAAGACATCCCGTGCTCGAGGCAGATGGTCGATTTGTACCCAATGATGTGCGCTTTGATGCGAAGCGACGCTTCTTGCTACTGACGGGTCCCAATATGGGTGGTAAATCGACCTATTTGCGCACTTCTGCCTTAATTTCGATTCTCGCTCAATCCGGTTCCTATGTTCCTGCCACGAAAGCTCGAATCGGATTGGTCGATCGTGTCTTTACACGAGTGGGGGCTCACGACGACCTTCGTCGCGGCCGTTCTACTTTCATGATGGAGATGATTGAAGTGGCACACATCCTACGACGTGCGACGCCAAATAGTCTGGTTCTTCTCGATGAAATCGGTCGGGGGACCTCAACTTTTGATGGCCTCGCAATCGCTTGGTCGGTCACTGAAGATATCGCTAGAAGAATCGGATGTCGTACGCTCTTCGCAACTCACTACCATCAACTGGTCGGATTGGCTGATGAAGTCCCTGGACTGCACAACATCCATGTTCAAATTGCAGATTCAGGCGGTGAAATCACTTTCCTACATACCATCGCTGAAGGTCCTTGTGATGATTCCTATGGTGTACAGGTGGCTGGTTTGGCAGGACTGCCCACTCCGGTCGTCGAACGTGCACGAGACCTGCTCTTATTCCTTGAATCACAAGCACAGGGGGCCCGTGCGGGTGAAGGTGGTGTTCCCTTGCAGAGAGAGGCTGGACAATCTTCACTCTTCGGATGGAGTCGAAGTCCGCCCACTCGGATTGTGGAAAAAGCATCTGAAGTGGAGAATCGTTTGTCTGAGGTAGACCCAGACATGCTCAGTCCACGGGATGCGATGGATTTGATTTACGAATTGCGCAGTATGCTGAAAGAAAGGCACGAATGGTTGGAGGAATGACATGACTGTAACCGTAGACGATCGTCGGCCCATTGTGCAATTGGACGATGATACAATTGGTCATATCGCGGCCGGAGAAGTTGTTGAACGCCCAGCACAGGTGGTCAAGGAATTGGTTGAGAATAGCATTGATGCCGGTTCATCTCGAATTCGAATCGAAATCGATCGAGGTGGTTTTGATCGAATTGCTGTAATTGACGATGGTGGAGGGATTGCCGCACAAGAATTGGAGTTGGCCGTCACTCGTCACGCTACCAGTAAACTGTCGACTGCGACCGACTTGAGTGCCATTCACACACTTGGATTTCGAGGGGAGGCTCTAGCCAGCATCGGCATGGTCAGTCAGCTCACGGTATCAAGTCGAACGGTAGACTCTGATGGTATGTCAATTACAGTGAGTGATGGTACAAAGGGCTCCGTTGAGCCGACTGGAATGGCACCGGGCACCATCATCGAAGTCTTGTATTTGTTCGCCAATATTCCTGCTAGACTCTCCTTCCAAAAGCGTCCTGCTACAGAATCCTCGGCCATCGTTGACATTGTCGTGGCACAGGCAATCTGCAACCCCAGCGTTGGATTCACAGTCAGTATCGATGGGCGAATTGTGTTGGAAACACCACCTGGAGTTGAAGCTACAGATCGTCTATTCGATTTGATTGGAGCATCGGCTGAACAATTGGTTCCACTCCGTTGTTCCCAAGAAGATGCCAATGCACCAGGAGATGAGGAATGGTCCGGATGGATTTCTCCGCCTGAATTGAACCGTTCCAAGGGGGATGAAATTCACATTATCATCAACGGACGGCCAGTGGCTAACTCTCCTTTCACACAGGCGATTCGGCGTGGATACCATACTCGATTGATGGTGGGGCGGCATCCGATTTGTGTGCTGCAATTGGATCTCCCGGCCGATGAAGTCGACGTCAATGTTCACCCCACCAAAAGAGAGGTACGCCTCAAGAATTCTTGGCGGGTGTTGGAACGCTTGGAGCGTGCCATCAAACATACATTGCTTGAATTGCCCACAGGCTCAATGACACCTGATACCAGTCCGATTGAATCGGTTTCAGTCTCGGTTGAATCTCCAAAGAAGGACAACCAGCCATTGCCTGTTTGGGCTCAATCCGCTCAGACTCGAATCACCTATGCTGGGCCGGTAGAAAAGCCTGTAAAAAAAGCAGAAATAAAGGTAAGTGAGTCACCACTTGTTCAGCAAACTCTTCCTGATTTAGGGATTGAAAAAATCGCACCTGCACTTTCCAGTGCAGAGCGTGATTTACACCGCTGGTGTACGGGAGAACACAGTGTATCTCCACTCTCTGAACCAAGTCCTTTGGAGGCCGAAGTTACGGACATTCCCGAGATGGTTCCATTGGCTCAATTTGCAGATTCATACATTCTTGCACAAGGTGCGGATGAGTTGTTCATTATCGATCAGCATGCCCTTCACGAGCGAGTTCGATACGAACGCCTTCGAAGCAATATGACGTCATGGGAAAGCCAGGAATTGGTTGCACCAATCGCATTGGAATTCAGCGCATCAAAATCAGAAACTCTGCGTGCGAATCGAGCAAAGATGAGCGAGATTGGATTTGCATTTGATGAGGAGCTTAACCTGATTGCGATTCCACAATTGCTCCTTGGTAGTGAACGATTGGAATCTTTCATTTCAGACGTACTTTCTGAATTGGAGTCCGGTGCCCAACGATTGGAGACGGTAGAGAGTCTTGCAGACGAGGTTGCCTTCATGAAATCCTGTCGAGGAGCTGTGAAAGCGAACCAGCAATTGTCTTTAGCAGAAATGCGACGTTTACTTGCAGACATGCGAACCATCCACAATCCATGGGCCTGCGTACACGGTCGCCCCACCGTTCTTCGAATGAGTCTGGATAAATTGGACGGTCACTTCGGCCGTCACGGCTGAAGGAATCTCAGGAAATCAGGGAATGAGACCTGATGCAATTCTCTACCTTCAATTTCAGCACCGACCTTTGTTGCCAAGACAGCTGCAGTCATCTGCATACGATGATCTCCAAATGTTGGGACAGTCGATGTTGGGGACTTGGGAAGTTGTCCGCCCTGAATCGACAGTCCATCCATCGTACACTCTACATTCATTGAAAATGAAGCAAGCATTGCTGCTGTTTGTTCGATTCGATTGGTTTCCTTGTGTCTTGCATGACCGGCCCCCGTAATCGTCCCCCCTCCGCCCAATGCCATGGCCGCAGCCAGTGGTGTGATCAAATCATTGGCTCGGGACAAATCGATGACTTGATTTTTGTTGATGTCAATATCTTGTAGAAGTTCTGCACCAATCGAGTCATTCGTTGAAACGAGGGGGATCTGGAGTGAAGTGCTATGCAATATTTCGTATAGTTTCCAAAACGAGATATGGGATGCATCGAATGGGATGTCGACATTTGATGGTGCCTCACATTTCCAAGGTTGTAAATGCCAATCTCCAAGCTGATTTTCTGAGCCACATTTCGCTGCTATGTCAAATGAAAGTTGAGCGTGCCTTAGGCTCACTATATCGCCTTCTATAGTCAAATCAAGCGCTTTTTTCCTCGCTGGCATCGAAAGTAGAATTGCTGAAATATGCTGGCTTGTTTTACTACCGTCGATTGTGAGTTGATTTTGGTTAAACGGGCCTTGAATTCTCAAGGGTAGATTCTGTTTTTCCGATGGAAATTCTACCTGAACTCCCAATGATTCCCAGAAATGACGATCAATTCGTGAATCCAAAGTCGAGTCTCCGGTGATCGAAATCGCCTCTCCATTGCGTAAACAGGCAAAAGAAAGCAGGCGGAATGCCGTACCCGAGTTGTGTAGGTCGAGGGTCTCCGTCGGTACTGAGAACCCATCGACCCCAACTCCATGCACGGTCCATGTGTGGGCCTCAACATCAATTCGAACTCCCAATTGAATCAATGCGTCTCGCATGGAGCAGGCATCGAAGGCCGCTCCATTCACGTTGGTAATCCGTGTCACTCCATCGCTCTGAGCAGCCATCAGTAGCCATCGAATCAAATGACTCTTGGAAGGTGGAAGCCCCACCTCTTGGATGGGTTCGTGGGTCGCATTGACAACAAAAGTGCCTCCACCTGGATGTCGGTCCACAGCCTTGCGAATGGGACCTTACTCATCATTCCGTCGCTGGCAAAGGCAGCGCAGAGAGTTCGGTCACTCTGTTCGGAACTCAATGCCAATTGCTTCCGCTATCTCTCTCGCCTTTTTTTGGTAGGGGGGGTTGTATGGATTCTCGGGTTCCGCCAATTCGCAAACCAAGACTTCGATATTAAGTTCCCACTCCACCCCCTCGCTTGAGCGGCCGTGGATCATTGCATCGTCCCCATCTTTGTCGGTCTCGAGGTAAACTGCTTCTGAGAGGCGTCTCTTCTCGGAGAGGAGCCCGAGCCCCCTAAGCGGAGGGAACCCGAGCCCCAAAAGCGTAGCCTGGTAGACCAGTCGATCCCTACTGTGCTGCACGCGCAGGCGTTCTTTGATTACGCCGGCCCACCATAATAAGAAGCAAAACAATCCAACTAATGTAAGGGGAATCCCCATACATACAAACCCCACTAGTCCCCCGTCTTCGTGATATGGATTCATTATCGAGAAGAACAGTAACCAGACCCCCACCCCTCCGAAAATAATTGCTCCTGGTACTACAAAAAAGGAAAAAGCAATGACGCCTATTACTGAGGGGGGTTCCGCTGTGAAATCCTTGTCGAGTTTCGAAGGAACGGCTTCGTCGGCGTCTCCCACGCCTGAGTCTCGGCCCTTCCTCCAAGTCTGGTCCA
>DAHO01000045.1:0-1980 GCA_002498455.1 Euryarchaeota archaeon UBA602 | reverse complement strand
GCGAGTTCGGTCACTCCGCCAGTCGGGCTAATCGAACGGACGTAGATTGTCCACCCGCCATCATCGGTTCCAGTCGCAGTTGCATTGATCACGAAGTAGTCTCCTCGGTTGACGGTGAACGAAGCATCTCTGTCATGGAATGTAACGGGTTCTCCCACGGCACCGTAAACGTCGGCATCACTGGCATATCCGGTAACTGAAGTCGCATTGATTCCAGCAGGGGGAGTCAAGGTGAAGGTGACACTTGAGGTATACAGATTCTGGGATAAATCCGTGAAGCGAACCACTTGGTACCCATTGTCCAAGGCCCTGACACTCATCTTCGCGTAGGGTTCACCCTTGTCCGGGGTCGTGATTGCATCATCAACCAGCAAGTAAACTGCACTGGCCAATAAAACGGTGATTGCCATCAGCAGGACGGTCGCTATCACGGGGCTGACGGCCTCGTCATCCTCCGTCCATTCTCGTCGCATCAACTACCGAAGGTGGCCTGTACTCTGTAAATTCACCGACACTAGTCAAACAAAAGTTGACAAAATGAAATGATTGTAAAACGCGAGTCCTCAAATCTTGGATTCCTTGTTCTTCAATCGAAGACCCTTGTAACCGCATTTGCGGCAGCGCTTGGCACGTAGGGCATTACGGGCATTGCACTTCATGCAAATTTTCACACCGAGTAGGCGTGCCTCAGCCTCGGGGAATCGTGCCATGGCCCGCCGACCTGCTCCCCCTATTTAACCGGCGTGGAATTCTATCGCCCCCTTAAGGGGGCGTCGAAACCGTCATGGTCATGGGTCGTCGACGCTTGGATAAAGATGGTCCCATGAGGTTGGAACGTTTGCCTGGAATCCATCACGATTCGGCCTGCATCGTACTTTCAGGCACCGAATCTTCATTCATTATTGATTCAGGCACATCGTGGTATCAAACCAACTTGGTTGAGCGATTGAAACCTCATCTTGAGGGGCGCCCCAAGGTTGAGGCGATATTACTGTCCCACAGACATTACGATAACTGCGGAGCCGCGCCCCATCTAGCCGAAGCTTTCGAAGCCAAAATCTGCATTCATCAAGACGCAGTCGCACCCCTTGCGGGAGGAGACTTGTTTACGACATGGGCGAGTCGATATGATTCTGATATGCCTGCATTTACTGCTGTTGGATTCAATGATGGTGATCAGTTTGACCTCGGAGATGCCATTGTCGAGGTATTGCACACACCGGGTCACACCCTAGATTCCTGTAGTTTCTTGATTGCCGAAAAGTCAGCTGTCATCTGTGGAGATCTAGTTCCATCTGCACAACACCCTGCTCGCGCCGATTTCCCCACGGGGAACTTGGTCCAGATGAAAGCCAGTTTGGAGAAGATCAAAGCTTTGGATCCTGAGTTGATCGTGTGTGGTCGGGGTGAAGCCATCATTGGAAAGAATCTCTGTTCCATTGTGCTAGAGCGCCATATTGAGTCTGTTCAACAAAGAATCGAAGCCGAAGGAAATTTGCCGAAAGGTTGGCCAAAACCTGCAGAGACCTGCCATTGGTTGACGCCAGAGCCGCCATGGGAGAGCGAGTAATCACCAAGTTTGGCTCTCATCTTCCTTCTTTTCTTTCTTGTAATGTCGATAGCAGGGCTTGCAGATAGCCAAGCGTCTCCCCTCGCCGACTAAATCATCCTCATCCCAGACATCAGCAAGGTTGTCAAAGGCGATACTTCGTCCCCCGTGACTCTTGTCAGCCCATTTGTCACAACCCTTGATGCAGCAAGGTTTCTCGCCGTCACCCAGTTCCTTTCGACGTCGCTTTTGTCCCTCGGATTTACCACTCTCACCACGCGCTTTACGTGCCTTCGACTTGAATCCCATATATCGTCCTCGCCAAACTTCCTACTTGATTCCGTCGATGTTCAATTTCTCTCAATGGTGGCCTCTCGATCGGGGCCGACACCTACACTGATGATTGGGAATCCAATCAAACTCTCGATTTT
>DAHO01000088.1:20959-26450 GCA_002498455.1 Euryarchaeota archaeon UBA602 | reverse complement strand
CATCTCGGGCATGGGTGGAGGTGCTGGGACCAACCCAGGGGCCGGGGGTGGAGGCATACCGCCTAAATCGGGCATGGGAGGCGGTGCAGGAGTGTCGCCTGTTGGTGGCATCGGGGGTGGTGGAGGCAAGTTACCGACAGGTGGTAAAGGGGGCAAAGCAGGGTTAGATTTCTCATCCTCGTCAGACATGCTACGCCCCACCGTAACATGCTTGACTCTGCAGTTGCCTTTAACGTATGCGCTGGTCGAATTCAACACCAACGTAGTTGGTGCTCGATTATTTCACTGGTTTAGCCCATTTCTTCAGCACTAAAAATGTGGCAGTAGCTTCATCAACTTCGTATACTTCTCCCTCTGACAATTCACCTTGTGACTCGCCAATGCGGTAAATAGCATTAGAGCGCAGTGCTCGCACTCTTTCTAGGCCACTTTTTTGACTCCAAGGTATGGCTTCAATTAAAGGATCAAACGCATTCTGACCATTCGGGTCAAGTCGACTCAAAGGTAGCTCAACAACTTTCATACCTGATTTTCCATGCAGACTAGTAGGCCATCGAATAACACGCTTCAAATCAATGGTAACTACTTCATCGGTTTCACCGGCTTTGCCCAATACAATCGAGTTGTCACCCTTGACCAATTCTTTGAATACATTGTCATATTGACTGCCTCCTTTTGGACCCCCGAGTTGAGTGACTGTACCATCTTTTTGAAAACTTTCAATCAGTCGTTTTCGTCGACTTGCATCTTGCACACGCTCAGCAACGGCTTTCAGCATATCTATCCCACATCTCTTGGGACCGACATATCCAGGCATCCCAATACGTGAATCGACTATTTCCTTGAGCTGATAAAGGGCTTTTTTGCCGTTTGCATTATCCTGATAAGCATCATCAAGTTTCAACAAAACTGAATCCACACCTGAGACAACTCTGCGTTTCCAAGCGCAATCTGGTCCGTTCAGTAGTACACCAATATCGACACCTTCACCTCGAATATGGGATACGATTTCGCGACGCGCTGGTGAATCGAGTTGCCAAATATCTGGCGATCTGTAGTGTAAGTGAAATCCACGATGGCCAGAAAATGTCACCTGCAGGTGTTCTTCTTTGAATCCAAACTCTGGCTCGAGAAAATCATACCACAACTGGTGTGCCTGTTCTTGGATCACTTGAATCATCGCGGGGAAATCACCGTCGGTAACCCCCGGTAGATGATCCCCATCTAAATCAAAAATCAAATCAGCTCCCTGCAAACCTTTTTCCTTCATCTTGCGCTGATTTGGGTCGTTGTAGTAAGCGGTAGAATAGAAGCAATTGCTTGGAATTTTACGTTTCACATGCGCCATCAAGTCTACTGGTTTACGAAACCCACGGTGCCTTTCGGGTGGGCGATCATCGAATCCAATGAACATCCATTCTCGAGTTCGGAGTCTCGGCGGATACCACATGGCATCGATACTACAATTATTGTAGTACTCAGCGAATTTGAAGGCATATTTTGCCCAACCTACGCTCAAGGTGCCACCCGATTGATGCTGGTCGTGGAGGCTATTGAATCCAGCGATTACTGCATTCGTAATCCAGGATTCGAATTTGAATCTGTAGACGACGTGATACCAGTCATCGATTCATAGCAACTGAGGCAAACGTATTGATCATCGATGGTAAGAGATTCGCCAAAAGTCATCAATACACCACACATGTCGCAAACGGGGCCCAACTGACCTTTCGAAATTGCCAACCTTGACTTATCGACCATGTCACTCATATTTCGCACAAATGTCAGGCACTTAAGGTCAATGATAGAGATGAGTCGTTGATTCCGAACCAATGAAATGCCAAACGTCACACGGACAGCCATGCAAGATGCCGAAGATGTACAGACCATTCGAGTGGGTCACTCTCCAGATCCGGACGATGCCTTCATGTTTCATGCCCTAACTACGGGAGCCTTTGAGACACCAGGGTATCGATTTGAGCATGTACTGTTGGACATTGAAACATTGAATCAAAAAGCTCATGCGGGCGAATACGAAGTCAGTGCTGTGAGCATTCATGCCTATCCAGATATTGCAGACAAATACGCACTAATGAACTGTGGAGCTTCCATGGGAGAAGGCTACGGCCCTATGTTGGTGTCTCGAAAACCCATGTCATTGGAAGAAGCTTGCTCTAAAACCATCGCTATACCAGGGCACAAGACAAGTGCACATTTGGCACTCAAGCTCGCATGTGGTGATGTTGACACAGCGATTGTTCCTTTTGATGAAATCATTCCTCGCATCGAATCTGGTGAATTTGACTCTGGAGTTATCATCCATGAAGGTCAATTGACATGGGAACAACATGGACTACATCTCATACTGGATCTCGGCATTTGGTGGAATGAGAACAACGCTGGTTGGCCGTTGCCACTGGGCGGCAATGTTGTGCGCCGTGACCTCGGAAACGAAGCGTGTGAGAAAATCACCGAGTGGGTTCGGATGTCCATTGAACATAGCATTCGTAATCCCGATGCAGCATTGGAATTTGCAATCAAATGGGGACGTGGTATCGATGAGGAAACCAACTCGAAATTTGTCCAGATGTATGTGAATGAGCGTACAATTGACTATGGTGAAGATGGTCGTTCAAGTATTCGAAAGTTCTTGAAAGATGGGCAGAAATTGGGAATGATTGACCCTGATTTTATCCCTGATGATATTGATTTCATTGGTTCAAGGTGAGTAAATGTCTGATGAACGGATACCCATTACCAGTCCATTTGATTCCGTAGATCCTGCGCCACCCAGTTCAACTACTGAAATCGCACAATTACGACGCACCTTGTGCGATGAAAATGAGCGAATGTTTCAACGTATGCGAGCTTTGTTTGCTCTACGGAATATGGGTGGTAATGATTCTGTAGATGCACTGTGTGCAGCATTCAATTCAGAGAGTGCCTTATTGAAACACGAAATTGCGTACGTACTCGGTCAAATGCAAAATGGACACGCTGTTCCTACATTGATCGAACGACTGAGCGACGAACAAGAAGATTTGATGGTTAGACATGAGGCCGCAGAAGCGCTCGGTGCCATCGGTGACAGAACGGCAATGGACACACTTGCAAGATTTGTGGATGATCCAGAACCTGTGATTTCAGAATCTTGTGAGGTCGCCATCGATTTATTGGAATGGGTCCAGAGCAAAGAATTCGAATACCATTGATACATCAATTGCGAAATGGCTTTGTGTTCGCTCGTTATGAACATCATGTGCATACTACTGATTATACACACCGGCGCCCCATAGCCGCAGCCTTAGTGATGACAGCTGTGATGATTTTTTTGCCTCTTTCAGCCGCTCATTCGGGTTTCGGCTGGGCGGGTGTCGCTGAGTCTGAGTACACTATGGGTACAGCTGTCAGTTACAGTCCCAACGGTGATGTGTTAGCCAGTGGCCATAAAAACTCAATTTTAATTTCAGACGCCCGAACTCACGATCAAGTGCAAGAGATATTGGTTGATTTCCCCATAGAATCGATTGAATTCACCTCTGATGGGAACTACATGATTGTGGGTATGGTTAGCGAACTTCCGAATACACCAGGTGCAGTGGTGTTTGAATTGGAAACTGATGGGAATTATTCACGTACGAAACACACTGAGGATGGGAAAAACGTGGATGCCATCAGTGTTTCAGCAGATGACATGCTATTTGCAACCGCCAATGAAGAAGGCTCTATTGTGGAATGGTACATTGATACGGGTACGGGGACCAACCTAGACATTAATCGATCTTATCCTAAATCCCACAACGACCACATTAATTGTATTGATCATTCGCATGATGGCACACACCTACTCAGTGGTAGCAATGACGGGACAGTTATCATCTGGAATCGGACAAATCAAACTGAAGTGGCTCGCTGGGAAACAACTGATCCAATTATGGATTGTACATTTTCACCAGATGGTTCTACCATGGCCTGGATTGGAGGCGGGGCACTCTACCTTCGGAATTACGATCAAACGTTTTCGTATTCTGGCCAATTTGATATTAGCGTTCATGCTACCCAAGTTGATTTTCATCAAAGCAATCATCAATTGACTGTGTTGGTTGATACCATTACAGATGTACCTCGACACCTACAATTCATCAACGCCAGTACTCTTCCGATTCAAGTTGAAGGTACGCTGTATTTGCCTCATCAGGCCTTAGAATTCAATTTTCACCCCTACTTGAACCAAATTGCAATTGCCACCAATTCTGAATATGTGGCTGTATATGCCGATCAAATCCTTCAGAGCACCGAGATTCCTTCAGCGATAGATTCGGACCAAGACAATGTTCCTGACAATCTTGATGATGATGACGATGGCGATGGAATCCTTGACTTATTCGATAATATCTGTGCTTCTGGCAACAACTGTCATCTCAAGCCAGATCCTACGTATATGCGCAATGTCCACATCAACATTGATGGCAATGATGTGACAATCAAAGATACGATTCACTTAGACGGTCAACAGAGTGCCTATGTCAGACAATTGGTTGCTGATTCAGTGAATGATCCATCCAGAGTTGATCAATCTGAATATGATGTCTATTTGTTCTCAATGTGTGACGAATACAGCCCTGCAGAGGTCAAATCTCGCTGGGCGAGTCATCTCCAATTTCAAAATGCAACATTCATCTCAAACAATATTCAATGCAGCATCGATTCGGGTCTTTATGCGACCAGGCACAGTGACAGTGGAACACGCATCTCCATCACATGGACATTGACCGGAGTCACCACATCCACCATGGAGGCGCCATACAACATGACAATCTTAAATGGGTTGCAATTGCCATCATCATCGATCGCACAAATTGTTCATACATTCCCAATCCGGGTTGAAATCGATGATGCAAGTGGGATGTCATTTGTAGAAGAAATATGGAATCGTCGAGATGCAGATTTACAGGTTCAAGTAATCACACCACCACAACCCGAACCCAGTGAAATTGAATCCGTAATCGACATGATTGCTGAATATTGGTACGCCGTATTTTTTGCAATCATATGTGTTGGTAGTATGGCATTTATGATTGCAGTTCGACGATCTAATCGTATTGATTTTTCTGAATTAGATGAAGAAGTAGCGACATATGATGAAACTTGGGAGGATATGGTTGATGATGCAGCTGCTTGGGATGAAGACATGGACATTCCTGCTCGCAAGAAGCGACAACCAAAACCGCCTGCAGCTGTCAAGAATGATCTCAAGCGTAAACCCACTCCTCCTGCCGCGGTACGAGCTGATTTGAGCAAAATTGGAGACCAGATAGTTTCAACGAAGAAGGTTCGTAAAACGAGTAAAAAACAAGAGCAGAAACCGGTTGATGATCCTGTCGAATTCTCACACCTAATTCAAACCAATACGACAATTTCTGAAGAACCAAATACTGATGAAGATGCCGAAATGCAAGATGCATTGTCATTCATTACTTCCGATACTCAA
>DAHO01000088.1:0-20561 GCA_002498455.1 Euryarchaeota archaeon UBA602 | reverse complement strand
AATTGATAATCCTGCAATTCACAAACTTCTGTAAGGAAATAATCCAGGCCTTTTTGACCATCAGCATCGAGTCGATTAATGACCTCGTCGAAATATTTGTCAATGCGCTTTAGTGAGAATCCACTCCGATTGGATGTGGCGTCAATGATTTTCGAGCGTACATCACCCGATTGCTCAAATGCATTCAATTGCTCCAACAACAATTCATGAGCAGCTTTCAAAGGCCCTGCAGGTGCATCAATTCGTGCTGCATAGACTGCAAAGACCATCGGAAAACCCGTCCAGTCCTTCCAGGCCTCACCTAGATCCATGCGAACCAATTCGGGGTGTCGAGCAGCTTCATCGAGGGCTCGATCACCGATTAGGAGGGCACCGTCACATCGCTCTAACATCTGACCGAGGTCAGGCCCCATATCTACCGGTCTAGGATTCAAACCCATTTGCTTCAAAATCCACATGCAGAGTTTTCTTGAGGTGGCAGAGTCCGTCGGCAATGCAACATCACGCATCAACGATGGGTCCCTATTTCCAAACAAAAGGACAGATCCCACCGCACCATCTGATGCAATGCAGATGTTTGGCAACAATTGTAACTGATCGGCATTTTTGGCGAAATCCGCTGTAGGAATAGGGGCCAACAAACAATCACGACGTAGTACATGTCCAGTCAACCATGAAGGGGGTGCATGCAGAATTTCCCAAGGATCTGGCAATTCGTGAAAGAGCGGGTCACAGTTCACAAATGCGACTTTGCCCAGAATATGATGCCAGCGATTCATTCTCCAACCCCCATGCTAATTATGGGTAGGCTGATGAACTGAGAATTACCATCATCATCGTCAAATCTACGGAATTTTGTGTATATTGAATTACGCTGCACTGGAATTCCTTTTGCGTCAGTAATGAACTTCGTCAATTGTTTCTTTGAATAACTCAAGTTTGTCATCGAACCCGCTTCATGCATAATTTCCTCGTGTCCGACAGTACCATCAAAATCGTCGGCCCCGTAATGCAAAGCGAGTTCTGAAATCTTGTCACCGATGTTCATACGATAGGCCTTGATGTGGGGGATGTTGTGCAACATCAGTCTAGATACGGCAATCATACGCAAAATCTCTGAACCGCTCGCGAGTTGAGCTTCGGGTAAACGAGAATTATCTGGGAGATAAGGATAAGGGACGAAACACTGGAACCCGTGAGATTCGTTTTGCAAATTTCTCAACTTACACAAGTGTTCAATACGCTGTCGAACCGTCTCAATTGTTCCAAATAACATGGTACAATTCGTAGGCATACCAATTGAATGTGCATCACGGTGTATCGCAATATATTCCTCACTGGATTCCTTGCCAAAACAGATGATATTTCGGACGGCATCATCCAAGATTTCAGCACCACCGCCCGGCAATGAATCTAGACCGGCGCGTTGCAGTCGCTTGAGTAACTCGCGAGTCGGTAAGCCACTCATTTCTGCGATATGTTTCACCTCAACTGCAGAAAGTGATTTGATGTGGATATGGGGATACAATTTTTTTGATGCAGTGTACAGTTCCTCGTAGTACTCAACATCCCAATCAGGGTGAAGGCCACCGACTGTATGAACCTCATCGATTCGGCCTTCATAGGGCTCAATTCGCGAAAGATATTCCGAGACAGATAATGCATACGCATCTTTCGCGCGCTTCCCTCGACGGAAAGCACAGAATTTACAAGCTAGTGTACAAATATTCGTTTGATTGACATGTAGGTTAGAATTGAAAAAGACCTGTTTACCGAACCGAGCCTGTTTCGAGAGACTGGCCAAGTGGCCAATCATATTGAGATCAGGATAGTTCCATAGAATCAAACCCTGTTCTACGGTGAGATTTAGACCCTCCCGCATGGATTGAACGACTGTTTGGAGCTCATCTGGATATTCACTCGTTGGAGACAACATCCCGTCAAGTAATGTAAGCCAATCAGGGTTAACACCGCAACTTTGCGCGTCTGAAGTCCAAGATTTCAAGCGATCACCTCTTGGCATTTTGAGACGAAGAAACGCGCTGGAAATTCTTGCGAACTTCATCGACGAATAATACACTGGACGCTGTAGAGAAGACGATTAACCACTCAATTGGTTTTAGCGGAACGACAGACAAGAAATCGCCAATCTGTAAGCCAATCAGAGGTACTGTGAAGTTTGCGCCTTGTACCATTGCGAAGAGGAAGGTAGCGCTGATGATAAAAGAGATTGTAATGGCCCTATTGTTGAATATACCAAGTTGAAAGATGCTTTGATCAACACTACGGCAGTTGAGTACATTGAACAATTGGTAAAAGATAAACACGGCAAATGCCATGGTTTGAGCTACTGCAAATCGATTTTCTGCATCGACCATCCATGCTTCTTCATTGCACACGCCATCTTCAAACCAGGAGGATTCTACACGGCCGTCGTATTCCAAGCATGGCTCGCCTGTGATGATTCCACCTCCGGCAAACCAGAATACAGCCGCTGTACCCAAAACCATGACAATGCCAAGTAGAACAATCAGGCTCATGTCTGTACCATTCGGGAGTGATTCATCTAAAGCCCTTGGCGGTTCATTCATGACATCTGAATTTCGTTTCTCAATGCCTAACGCAACTGCTGGTGGACCATCCATGAGGATGTTAATCACCAACAACTGAGTAGCAGTGAGTGGTAAATTCCAACCGAGGAAGAACGTTGTGACGATGACCAATGTGACTGCAGCGACATTCGTTGAAATTTGATAGCGTACGAAATTTCGAATATTTTGGTACAACTTTCGACCTTCCTCGACAGCAGATACAATGTTTGAGAAATTATCGTCTTGTAGCACCATATCGGATGCGTCACGGGCAACATCTGTGCCCGTATTACCCATCGCAACTCCGATGTTCGCTTGTGAAAGTGCAGGGGCATCATTGTCACCATCACCAGTCATCGCAACAACATGACCTTGTAACTGCAATTGTTCAACAATTCGCAATTTTTGATCAGGAGTAACACGACTAAACACTGCAATCGAAGAAAGCCGCTCTTGGAGTTCTTGATCGGTGCATTCGCGGAGTTCCTTACCACTCATGTGATCAGTGTCATCGTTGACGATACCGATTTCACGTCCGACAGCCATGGCTGTCATTCTCTGATCTCCAGTGATCATCATCACACTGATCCCCGCATCGTGACACTTGGCGATTGAATCCGGGACCTCTGGACGTGGAGGATCCATGATTCCAACCAATCCAAGGAAAATCATATCCGATTCTACGGATTCAATTTCATCGATCTCAACATTATCGTCTATCTTACGTGCACAAAGCGCCAGCACTCTTAGCGCACGCGAGGCATAGTCAAGATTGATTTCAGAAATCTTGTCCTTGTGCTTGCCTTCGAGTCGAACTACGTCTCCATTTTCGTATATGTGGGTAGCAATTCCCATGAATGGACCTAGAGCACCCTTGGAGAATGCCCAACGCTGCCCATCAAACTCATGAATGGTGGTCATTCGCTTACGTGTTCGATCAAATGTAAACTCCCTGAATCGTGGATGTCTACGCCGATAGGAATCTACAGACTCCTTAAGTTTCCATCCAAACACGGCGCAAGCAGAATCAGTAGGGTCACCAACTGATTCCCAAATGCCGTCTATGAGATTCAAGTTTGAATTTTGACACAGAAGACATGTTGCAATCGCTTGCCTAAATGCGATATCAGTATGCAGTTCAGCAAGCGCAGTTTCGGGGAGGTTTTGATCGCCCTTCTGCAATTTGCCATCAGTTGGGTCGAAACCTCGACCGGAAACCCCGTAACTTTCACCATTGACATAAAAAGCACGAACAGTCATCTGGTTACGAGTCAGAGTGCCTGTCTTATCAGTACAAATGATAGTCGTAGAACCTAGAGTTTCAACTGCCTTCATGCGTCGGACAATGGCCTTTTGTCTCGCCATGTTTCGCATGCCCATGGCTAACGTAATCACAAGAATAATTGGCAAACCTTCGGGTACAATGGCGACAAATATGGCCACTGCAATCAGGAATTGCTCAGCGATCACCTGGTACATTGATTGACCCGTATCACTGAACCAAGCGCTGACCACGTGCAGGAGCAACAGTAGAGAGGCACTTGTTACAGCAACATAACCGAGAAAACGACCCAGTGACTCAAGTTTGATTTCGAGAGGTGTCTTTGGGGTTGTGACGTCACTAATTCCAGACGCGATCCCACCGAGAATGGTATTCATCCCCACTCTGACCACGATTGCTTTTGCTCGACCACTCGATGTGACTGTACCCATGAAGGCCATATTCGATTGTTCTTGCAGAATGGCCGATTCGTCAACGGGGTCTGTTTGTTTGTGAATAACATCAGATTCACCGGTCAAACTAGCCTCATCGATATACAGTTGGTGAACTTCAAGGATGCGTACGTCGGCAGGAACATTCAATCCATCTTCCAGCCAAATAATGTCACCAATCACCAATTCATCTGTACTGACTTTGTGTTCTGTACCATCTCGTAGTGCGACACAATGACTGACGAGTAATTTCTTCAATGACTGCATTGCTTCTTCTGCTTTGGCTTCCTGTAAATAACCAAAGAAGGCATTCAATGTCAATGCAAATACGATGAATATCGGTGTTCCCAATTCTTCTGGATGGAATATGGTCGCGATGATTGCAGCAGCAATCAAGAGGTAAACCATGGGATCTTGAAACTGCTCTAGAAACTTCTTCCAGGCAGGAATTGGTGGTTTTTCTGCAAGTTTATTCGGACCATATTTTTCACGCCTTTGCAACACTTCATCACTCGACAAACCTGCATGATGAGACTCTAGTTGAGACAAGACTTCGTCTGAGCTTAACGCATGCCAATCCCCTTCCGGATGGGCTGTTGTTTGAGCGTCCCCCTCCATACTCAGCAGGTCCGCGTGAACCCTTATTGCTTATGAGGCTCATGTTCAAGGTCCCACAAGGGACCATTGTATTTACAACATCGCAGACCGGATGTTTGACAATCCCATTGGAATTCGACACTTTGTGACGACTGGACACCAGCCCTATGTTTCTGCTGAGGAAAACATTGCGGAATTAACCGTTCGTGCGATTGTACTCGGTCTGGTCTTGGGTGCATTGATGACTGCTGCCAATACATATCTAGGATTGTACATGGGGATGACGGTGTCAGCCTCAATTCCAGCTGCTGTAATGTCGATGTTATTGCTTAGATTACTCAAATTCAAGGATGTCACAATCCTTGAGAACAACGTTGTACAAACGATGACCTCAGCAGGTGAATCCCTGGCTGCTGGAATCATTTTCACCATGCCTGCATTATTGGTGATGGGGTTTGCAGATGACATGAACTTTGTCACGGTTTTCTGTGTAGCAATTTTAGGTGGTGTATTGGGAACCATCTTTACGATTGCATTACGACGTGTTTTCATTGTTGAAGAGGCACTGTTGTATCCAGAAGGAATTGCCTGCGAGGAAGTTTTAGTCGCAGGTGAAAAAGGAGGTTCCTCACTGATTGTTATCCTGTATGCGCTTGGACTTGGTGCTATCTACGGTTGGTTTGTCAAAGGTTTTGAAATTGCAGAGGCTAAGGTCATGATCGGTGCCGATATTATCGGTACACGGTTGTACGCTGCATCCGATTTGTCATTGGCACTACTTTCTGTAGGATATATCGTAGGTCTTCGTATAGCATCTTACATATTTACAGGTGCCATTCTTGGTGTGGTACTAATCACTCCAATTTACGGA
The DNA here is from genome assembly GCA_002498455.1 of Euryarchaeota archaeon UBA602. GTDB lineage: Archaea > Thermoplasmatota > Poseidoniia > Poseidoniales > Thalassarchaeaceae > MGIIb-P. The sequence continues at coordinate 14,789 of DAHO01000088.1, read as the reverse complement.
CTTGTCCATGGTTGGCCAAGTGGTGGTATGGATGTAGCACACAGTGCCCATGCCCTCTGGAGCACCCATGTCAAGTTTGTAGGGGTTGGCTGTATGGTTGTCGGTGGACTGTGGACACTTTGGTCGATGCGATCAACGATCATGACGGGTGTAAGTCGTGTGTTTGGGGCACAAATTGGAGATGATGTAGAAGGCATGCTGCGTACAGAACAAGATTTGCCAATGAAGAAAATGTTACCTGTATTAATTGCAATTGTCTGTCTGACATTCATATTCTACACTTGGCGACTAAATCAGCAAGGCGCCACATTTACTGAAGCTGCGATTTTAGGTGCTGTTGGGTCATTATTCCTTGCAGTCACGGCGTTTTTCTTTTCTGCAGTCGCGGGATACATCGCGGGTGTAGTTGGTTCTAGTAATTCACCCGTCTCAGGAATGACAATTGCGACTCTAATGGGTACCGCATTACTGGTTGTAATCGTCGGTGATCTGGTCTTGGGAATGGAACAAGAGGAATTGATGTTTGCTACACTAATCATAGCCAGTGTTGTAGCCGTCAATGCTGCAATCGCAGGCGATGTGATGCAGGATCTGAAAACGGGACATCTGGTCGGAGCCACACCTTGGAGGCAACAAATCGCAGAGATTGTCGGTGTGCTTACGGGTGCAGTCATGGCACCACTGACACTGGTTGTATTGAATGATGCATATCGAATTACCAAAACATACTGTGAAGCCAATCCTGTCAAATACTATGCTGACGGGACTGCCAATTGCAGTTCAGCCCTGGATGCACCCCAAGCTGAAATCATTGGTACCTTAATCGAAGGCATCTTCGGTGGTACAGTAAACTACCCAATGCTTGGACTCGGCGTCCTGATTGCAGTGTTAATCATCTGGAAAAATTTGCCTGTCATGTCAGTAGCGATTGGGATGTACTTACCATTCTATTTGTCTGCAACAATTTTTGTCGGTGGTTTGCTCAGCCACTTTGTCTTGCGCACAGTTCATCTTAGAGTCGACGGGACCTTGACGGGAGAGCCTTCAGTTGAGGCTTCTGAACAGGCCACTGATGTGTCAAAACGTGGATTGTTACTGTCTGCGGGTATGATAGCTGGTGAAGCTCTTATGGGTGTCATAGTTGCGATGTTCATCGTTTTGGCAAACTTAGTGAAGCCAATTCGGGCCCCTGCCGAGTGGTTCTGTCGTGAATCATATGCGGATCTTGAATCAGGACATTCGATGTGTTCCGAGAGGGTTATCGGTACGCTTCCTACTTGGTTATCGATTCTATTTTTCCTCTGGTTTTTCCTTGTATTCACCTATTTGGCCACTCGTGGAATGCCCAGATCAAAGAATGGCCGTGGAAATTTATTGATTGATTGGGTTGCAATTATGGTCGATGGAATACGACGATTTTTCTCTGCATTAAAGCCTCCTTCGTCGCGTTGAATGCTGTCGACACTGCGGTAACACTCAAAGACCTTCTTTGGAAGGTTGGGAAGGATTGTATGGAACGTGGAATGGGCTTCAACGTCACGGAATTAGAGGCGATGGCGAAACGCTGTCGCCGTAATATCGTGAAAATGGTGTATAATGCTGGAGCTGGACATCCAGGAGGTAGTTTGAGTGCCATCGATATGTTGGTCGGGTTGTATGGGCATCGTTTGCGTGTAGATACCGATTCACCGAAGGCTTCCGACCGTGATCGATTTATCATGAGCAAAGGACATGCAAGCCCGGGAGTATATGCAGTACTCCACGAACGAGGCTTCCTTACTGAATCTGATTTGGATACTTTCCGTAAACTTGGAGGATCTTGTCAAGGTCATGTGGATATGAAGTGGTGTCCCGGTGTTGATTTTAGTGCAGGGAGTTTAGGAATGGGCCTCTCTTTCGGAATCGGTTGCGGGTTGGCAGCCACCCTTGATTCAAGTGAACGTACCGCTTGGGTAATGCTTGGCGATGGAGAATTACAAGAGGGCCAAATTTGGGAAGGCGTAATGGCAGCAGTGCACCATGAAATCGGCAATGTAAAGGTGATAGTCGATCGAAATGGTATCCAAAACGATGATTTTTGCGATCATCAGATGAGAATGTTTGATGTTAGTGAAAAATTTTCTTCATTTGGTTGGTCTGTAATGGAAATTGATGGCCACAACATGGAAGAAGTTGTAAACGCCATTGATTGGGCTGATCAAGTGACCGATGGACCCGCATGTATTGTGATGCATACTGTCAAAGGTAAGGGAGTATCATTTATGGAAAACAATCCTAAATTCCATGGTGCGGCACCATCCGAAGAGCAATTTCAATTGGCAATGGAGGAATTGGCATGAGTGCACCCAGTGGTGGTGGCGCGAGTCGAGATGGCTATGGAGCCGCTCTGCTTGAAATGCTGGATGATGACAAGGTCGTCGTCTTGGAGGCCGACCTCGGGAAATCGACCAAATCTTGCCTATTTAGGGCTGAAAAACCCTCGCACACAGTCAGTTTGGGTATCGCCGAGCAAAATATGATGTTAGTTGCGGCCGGTATGGCAACCTCAGGTTATGTACCATTTGCATCGACATTTGCCATCTTTAGCGAAAGAGGCTTTGAGCAAGTTCGCAATGGAATCGCAAGGCCGAACATTGTTGTCCATTTGTGCGGTAGCCATGGTGGGATTCACACGGGTACCGATGGTTCGAGCGCACAGTCAATTGAAGATTTAGCCATCTATCGTACATTGCCAAATATGACTGTCATCCATCCATGCGATGACATCTCTGCACGAGAGTTGACTTTACAATTACGCAATCATGATTCTCCAAGTTACATGCGCACGGCAAGAAATAAGGTCCCACGTGCTTATTCTGAAGATGATATTCAGAAACTGCAGATTGGAAAGGGTGTCGTGCACAGAGAGGGTGATGACGTGGCCATTCTCGCATGCGGTGTCATGCTAAATGAGGCCATGAATGCTCATACTGAATTGGAACAAGCAGGGATTCATGCAACTGTAGTCGATATGCACACAATCAAGCCATTGGATACCAAGTTGATCGATGATTTGACCCGAAAATGTGGAGCCTTTGTGACCGCTGAAGATCACTCCGTAATCGGTGGTCTAGCTGGTGCTGTGTCTGAACATGTCGTTGCCAATCAACCCGTACCTGTTGAAATGATTGGGGTACAGGACCGATTTGGTGAGTCCGGTGGAAGTGATGAACTTCTACAAATCATGGGTCTCAAATCGAGCGATATTGTTGACGCCGTAAAGCGTGTTATTGCACGAAAATAACCGCAACTTCATTCATCAGCGCATCCATAGCCTTGATGAAGAGGGGGGCTCACGCAAGTATGGAGGGGAGTGATTGAGCGACGACAGTAATCGACTCAAGGAACTGCTTGATGGCAAGTTGTCACCTCAAGAAATCGCCGAAGATCCGGTTTTGGCCAGTCTAGCTGAACGAATTTATGGTGCAGATTTCATCAAACAAATTGGCATCTCTCGAGGGGAAACGAAGCGAGCACTCGTCGATCAATTCTCTGAAATCGATGGTGAAGATTTGTTGATTGAAGATATTCCAGACCTCTCACTACCAATGCCAGAAGACATGCCAGACAACCCCATCTATGACATTGATGACGATGAGGTACATCAAGGCAAGTCACTGCTTGCTAAATTGCAAATTATGGGTGGTTCGGTTGGTATCGCCGGGACATTGGCGAATGTATTCTACGGCTTTGGCAACTTCATGGGTGGTTGTACTGAAGCCATGCATACGACATGTCGGATTACTGAAAGAATGAAACTAAACTGGTTGGATTTCCACCGTACAGATTCTTTTGATGCATGGAGCGAAGCCGGGTCCTTCGGAATTCCAGATGGAGTTCTAATTGTCGGATGCCTTTGGCTCATCTACTCCGGTTGGAGAAAGTAATCAGTACATTCGGGCGATGTGTTGTCGCCGGCGAGTGGTTTTTCCTGTGACAATGCATTGTTGATCTTCTGCAAAGGATTCCATAGCGTCACCCAAAATAGCGAGTCCTGTTGTTTTTTCCAATATTTCAGCATCGGCATCTGAACCATCGAAAGCAACTTCGTAGATGTGACCGTCCAAAATTTCTTGTTCTAAATTTTCCAGACGAATGATGCAATCATCAACATGCATTCGACTTCTTTGATTAAGTTCAGTTTGGACCATGTCAAGTTGATTATGTACACCATCAACGATGTTTTCCAAAGGAATCGGTTCCTTACCTCCCGTACGCCGTGCTGCGAAAGCATTGCCATTTTCGACATCACGGGGTCCGATTTCCAAACGGAGTGGTACACCTTTGATTTCCCAGTCCCAGTATTTCTGTCCTGGACGTAGATTGCGCGAATCAATTTTCACTCGGAAACCTGCTCCTCGTAGTGCAGCAGCTGCAGCATCAACCGCAGGTATGACAGCATCACTCTTGTGAGCAGCAACAGGCATCAGAACGATCTGAATCGGTGCAATAGGTGGTGGGAAAATCAAGCCATTGTCATCTCCATGCATTCCGACAACAGCACCGAGTAGCCTCTCAGACATACCGTATGTCGTTTGGTGACAGAATTGCGTATTACCCGATTCATCTTGATAGGTGATATCGAAGGCTTTGGCCCATTGATCTTTGTAATGATGGCATGATGCCACCTGAAGTGTTCGACCATTTGGCATAATGACATCAATGGCAATCGTGTACCAAGCCCCAGGGAATGTGTCCCAAACGGGTCGTTTTGATATGATTACGGGCAGCCCCATTGAATCCATCAAGTGACCGACAATTTCGAGATCTTCCTCAATTTGTCGTGATGCGCAGTCCTCATCTACATGGGCAGTGTGGGCTTCAAAGAAGTGAATCTCTCGAACTCGAATGAAAGATCGAGTTTGTTTGGTTTCATATCGAAACGTATTCACAATCTGATATGTTTTCAGTGGCAAATCAACGTGACTGCGTATCCACAGAGGGAACATGGTATACATTGCAGTTTCACTTGTTGGTCTCAGGAACATGGGGACATCGAGTTCGTTTTCACCAGCGTGTTTAACCCAGTAAACTTCTTTTTTGAATCCCGCTTCTTCTTCTTCAACTCGCAATTCACCGGGGTCGACCCCTTCCTCACGGGCCCGCTTGAGTAGTGAAACCAGACGGTTTTCCTTTTCAAGTAAGTCTTCAGGAATAAGTAACGGAAAGCAGACTTCTTCGTGATCGGTACGTTCCATTTCGCGATGAGTCAATGCATCGATGCAACGCATGGCCTTCCACCCATAGGGGCGCCAAACGTCCATGCCTTTGATTGGGTAACGCTTGTCGACGAGTTCTGCAATTTCAACAATGGCAGGATACCATGCATTGAAGTCGGACTTGGGAGGAATGCCGCGCTTGGCCTTCCCATGTTCTGCCATGTATCCACCTCGACATGACTTCTGCTTCAATGTGACGCCATAAATCACATCAATTGGTCAATACTTCTAGGATTGCGTCACAGACCTCGTTTAGTGTTTCTAATGGACGCATGCCCTCATTTGTCACCATGTAAGCTCTGGGAGTACCGGGTTCGTTAATCTGCTCGAGTATGTTTGCAATTGTAGCATCCACACCATACTTTTGCAACTGTTGTTCTGCACGGTCCCGTAATTCACTAGATGAAACACCTGTTTCAAGTTTAAATCCAATTCGACGCTTTCCTTGCACATACTGCGCCAATTCAGCAATGTGCTTGCGTCCGGGATTTAACTCAATAGCCCATGTATTTTCACCACTCGGTTTCTTCATATCAAGGGCTGGCGCAAAATAATCCAAAACGGCGGCGGAATGAACCCATCCATCTGGACTTGGATTTTGGGTAGCCACATCTACGCATGCGGTTAGCATACCATCCGGTGTACCGGCCCTGACGACATTGGGTAAAGTAAACGACGGATCAGCACTCGTTTTTCCTGCAATGACTGTAATGTCATGTCCGAATCTGTACAGATATTCCGAGATGGCCCAACCTGTTCGCCCGCTGGAGGCATTCTGAATCGCCCTAACGGAATCAATTGGAGCGCGGTTTGCACCGAGTGTAATAGCAAAATGTTTGGATTGTTCTGTACGATTGACGAGATGGCAAAGTTCGGCGACAATTTGTACGGGATTTGGTTGCTTAAACCGACCTTCTTCGTGAGGCCCACGGATTACTTTTCCATGGTCAATATTGGACAATAGCGATTCTGTGACGGGGTCATCAAACAAGTCTTGGTGCATTGAAGGAACGATGAGTGTGGGTGTACCTCTGGCACGAGCAGTCGAGCAGGTCATCAGCAATGGATGATCCATCATTCCAGAAACATATCGTGCAAGAAAGTTACGAGAAGCAGGGGCAATCAAAAGTGCATCAAAGGATTCCAATTGTGACATTTCAGGTGTCCAATCACAGATGACTTCGCTCTGTGAAGCCCAACCTATTGCGAGTGGAGTGATTACCTTGGTTGCTGCTGTGGTCATAATTACTGTGATCTCTGCACCATGTCGGCGTAGTTCACGACAGAGGCGAACCGATTCTGTGGCGGCGATACCCCCCGTGACGCCCAGAGCAATTCTGCGACCCGCTAGCGCAGTGCTATGGCAGTCAACATCAATGTCCCGCATCACTTCAAGGGCTGCATGCCGCCTTCATGAATCCATCCTTAGGTCGATTTTGATGGAAAGAACGATTTTGGTAGACGATTTGGCCTCGACGTGGCAGAAGACATTGATGGCGACCAGTTGACGATTGCACACCGTCAATCGGGGATGATGTTGATTTTCACATTGGTTTTGATTGGCTTTCTGATATTCGTAGCAACGGGTGGATTCGGTGGCGACTTGTTGCTGCTGACCGTTTTGTTTGTGCTCCCTGCTGGATTATTGAGTTACATAGTGCGTGGATACTTCAATCGTGAGAGTTGGGCATTGCCCTGGGTTTCGACCATTTGGACGATCACCATTGTGATGTGTTTTCTTCTCAGTATTTGGGAATTTGCAGTGGCCGCTGGAGGGGAATCTGGAACTTGGGGATATATCCAAGGATTCTTGCTATTGTATCTATGTTGGTCAATGATGCAACGATTACGTATGGTTCGACATCCGCTCTTTCAGGCTTGGTATGATGGGGGTTCGATGGCTCTCAATCAAAATATCGCACTGATGCATGACGAAGTTTTGGCTTCCTGCCCTCACTGTCAAAGCCTACTTGCGGTCCAACCACTGACATTGAAGCATGATGAAAAATGCCCCAAATGCAATTTGCCCTTGGTTTCCCAAGACAGTATTGAACTGTATCATGAAGAGGAATAATCAGCGACTTGCGAGGTTCAGATTCTTCCACATGTCTTCGGGTACTTCCATGGCCAATCTTAGGCCTCCCATGGCACCAAGTTCGACCGGGTCTTCGACCGTTAGGACTTCGACTTCACCCATATCAGAGAGGCGATGTTCAATCATGTCGCCTAGACCACGGATTCCTGAACCGCCACCGGCTAGAATCATGTTGCGTCGGAAAGCATCGTGATACTCGGGGTTGGAGCCCGCAATCAATTCCTTAACACCACTGACGATAGGATCGACAATTCTCTCACATGCATTTGCGACACAGTCTGTGATATCGAGAGACATGGCTTTGCCCTCAATCGAGAAATCAACAATAATTGGTTCATCTGGTTCAGCTCCTGCGACAAAAGAATACTCTTCCTTCCAACGTCGGGCCATATCCTTGGTGATTTGAGCACCCGCATACTTTCGCTGTACTTCAGCAATCAATTGACCATCGATGAAATCACCGGCGAAATTGACGTGCATTTGGTCTTCGGGCCGTGGAATAGTCCCATACACACGACACAAATCGGTTGTACCTGCGCCAATATCGATGACAAGTGTGTGCTCAATCCTCTCGAGTGCATAGGCTACCGCGAATGGTTCGGAAATAATCATGCATGCGTTTACACTGCCTGATGCGGCATCGAAAATCGCAGATTTGTCCACATGACTGGCTTCAGCGGGAGCACCAATAATGGCGACAACACGATCGTAATCTTCTGGGTCAGCCAAACCAATGATGTTCGTGATGAAATGATTGATGAATCGCTTGTCTTCTGCAGTATCCTTGATGACACCATGTTCCAGAGGACGGTACAAATTCAGAGCGAGACGATTCTTTAGGGCATCTTCACCGAACAAAACATCGCGCTTAAGGAAGTTTTTAGCGATTTGATCTTTGGGTGTACCGATGACGGTCAGCACCTTTTCATCGTGCCCGTCACTGGATACCATAACGGACCTAAACGTCCCCAAATCAATCCCAATGTGTAGTGTTTCTCCTGCCATACAATCGCCTCTAGAGGTTACCCATACTATCCGGTATTTCAACCATGCCCACGAACCAAGTGCGAATCGGTACCATAAACTAGACCCAAACCTGGCAACCTTCGCACCACCAAGCATTGTATTCTCCATACAATGGCACATTAATCCCGCAGTCAGGACATTCCTTGACAGCACTGTCACCGAACAAATCGAGGATGATGCGAACGTGGTCTGCATCAGAAATTCCCAAGTTTTGTCGCATTGCCCACAACATCTGATCTTCACTTGGAGTAATAATGCCGTCAGCTAAAGCGATACCTACTACCCTGTGATAGTCCTCGTACAACTGTACTTCACTGGGATCTAAAATTACGCCCAATTTTTCGACTGTCATATTTTTACCTCCTGGGTCATCAACATAAATCACCAGACTATCAGCATCCAATTGAACATCACGTAACTCTAGATTGACTGATGTCCCCTCTGCGAATGCATGAACAAGAGTACTTGAACGATTGATAATCGATGCAATATTTCGTGCAGTTTCAATCAAGGTTCTTCCTCGTTTCCAACCCAGTGCATCATCCTCATTGATGACGAAAAATTCAGTGCCTCGCCCCGGATATTCTACACGAATTTCCTCGCCACCATCAAACACATTGTCAGATAAGTGAATTGAACCAACTTGAGTCTCTAGTAGATTGTCTTCCTCGTCAAACGCAATCATGAGGGGCTTTCGCTCCTCTTCAGCCGCATTGTATTGACCTTGCATCCCCGACATCCACTTGTCCTGCAGTCGAGTTAGAGATTCTTTCTGGGCTGAATCTAGGCCGTCATGGACGCCAAGTACGCCGGCCAAACCTTGACCTGAAGCCATTTCGCGCTTGAATTCTTCAATGCGCTCTGAATCACGTGAAATCGAATCGCGAGGACCGCGATCAGTCGTTTCAGCTTCAGGATCTTTCCATTCATATCCACACTTGACACACTGCAAGTATCCAGGAATATTCGAACTTGTTGCGCTACCGCCACAGCGCCCACATTCACCACCCTCAGTACTGGAAAGGTTTTCGCGGGCCTGACGACGACCCTCACGAATACCGAAGCCCATGATGTGCCATTGTGACACCGCATATCAAGCCTGTTGTTCATTCAATTCCAACGTTCTAGAACGGTTGCAATACCCATTCCACCACCAATGCACATTGTTGCCAATGCATAATCAGAATTCAATCGCTGTAACAAACTGGCTGATTTACCAGTGATTCTACAACCGCTGGCACCCAATGGATGACCGATTGACAACGCGCCGCCGTCAATGTTTATTCGCTCATCATCCATCTCTAGACCCATATCTTGCATGCACGCGAGAGATTGGGCACTGAAGGCCTCGTTCAATTCAATCACGTCCAAATCATCCATATTCAATCCAGCGCGTTGCAGTGCTTTTACACTGGAAGGTACCGGCCCATAGCCCATGATTTCAGGAGGGACGCCGGAAACTGCGGTTGAGATGATAGATGCAAGAGGTTTCAATCCATGTGCTGTAGCAAATTCCTCTGAACATAGAAGCAGCGCAGCGGCCCCATCAGTGAGTGGTGAACTTGTCGCTGCTGTAACCGTACCATTTTCGATAAATGCTGGGTTAAGTTTTGCCATTTTTTCGAGGTTTGGAGATCGCATACAACCATCTAACGATACACCTTCAACAGAAACAATTTCATCACGGAAATAACCTCTTTCTTGTGCATTGATGGCTTTCTCATGACTTGATGCAGCAAACAACTCTTGATTTCTACGAGAAATTTGGTGACTGTTTGCGAGATTCTCTGCGGTTATACCCATGCCAATATACGCATCGGGAAACTGTGATTCAATGTCAGGATGAAGTGTACGATTAAAACCGCCACGTTGAACTCTTGACATGGTTTCAACACCAGCACAAATGAATGCATCCCCAGATCCCATCGCAATACTACCCGCTGCAGTATGGATGACTTGCATGGAAGAACCACAGAGCCGATTGGTTGTCATTCCCGGTACTGTATGTGGAAGCCCCGATAAATAAGTCGAAATCCGTCCAAGATTGAGGCCCTGCTCACCTTCGGGATAGGCGCAACCCAGCATGAGATCTTCAACCGATTCGGCCTGGATTCCAGTTCGTTCGATGACTGCACGAATGACAGCAGCGGAAAGATTCTCAGGTCGAACATCCTTCAATTCGCCACGATGTGCTCGGTGAAACGGTGTGCGACAGTAGTCCACAATGACCGTTCGCATATCCCTCCGAGTCGTTTGGCGCCCATAATCATTCACTGTTCAATGTGCCCTATGGGCACAGAACCCATTATCTAGGGGGGGCCGGTCGGCGGCTTGATGATTCGAGATTGTAAACGCCAGCCACAGTGTGGATTTTTTCTAGGCCAAAATTGTCCTATTTGTAACGATGAAGGAAAATTCATCATGAGTGATCGTGAGCGAGATATACTTGGCCGTAGAATGGCCGGTATTCTACGACACTTTCCAGAAAAATTTGACTTAGACATGGATATGAATGGATGGGTCGATGTTCGAGAAATGGTCGAGGCGATTACTAAGCGCGACCGAAGAATGCACTGGTTGAGACCACATCACATTCGTGCTGTCAGCGAAACCTGTACCAAAGGACGTTATGATGTTCGAGGCGACATGGTTCGCGCAACATACGCTCACACAGTTGAGATTGAGTTGGATTTGCCAAGTGATGATACTCCAAACCTGCTTTACTTCCCCTGTGCTCCAGAAGAAGCTCAGCACCTGCTGGAACATGGGATTAAGCCCGGAGATAGAAAGCATGTTCACCTTTCCAAGACTGTGACCTCCGCCGCCAATGCAGGACATGTACACCACCACCGGCCAGTTATTATTGAGGTCGATTGTATTCAGATGGAAGCGAATGGGGACACCATTTACCACGCTGGCACCACTGTATATCTCACCGAAGAAGTGGAGGCCCGATACTGTGGGTTGGTTGAAGACAATCATCCTGAGTTGGTCGCATGTATCTCTGAATGGGAAGCTGAAGAAGCTGCCAAGGCAGAAGAAGAGTGATTATCGGGTTTCGCCACACACCGGGCAAAATCCGAGATCTTCATCATAATCTGCATCGCATGAATCGCATTTCACAGCGTTTGAAGGTTGACCCTGTTTTTGCGGACCATCTGAGACAAGGCGTACTGAGCGCTCACGAATTGTTGGTTTAACGGATGCTTCTTCACGTAGTTTCCATGCTGCCGTAAATGCCATTGCCTCCTGGAGTGCAATGTCTAATTGCAACAATCGCTCTTCTTCGGCACTGCGTTCACCAGTAGATTCCAATGCGGATATTTCCGTTTGTAGCCATCGCCTGAACTCTTCAAGTGTTGGCTGACCCATATCCTGTTCCGAACCGTACTCCTTGATGAATGAAACGGCGCTATCACTTTGAACGTAAGCCTCGTACTGGACCCATGGGCCGAATTGTCATGAAGTGGGGAGGGAGCCTCATCACCGACAAATCAAGTCTATGCACAGTATTGCCCAATCGGATTGAGTCACTGGCAAAAACTGTCAGGCAAATTCACGAAATGGGCCATGATCTCGTCATCGTACATGGTGCAGGTTCATTTGGACATATACGTGCAAAGGAATATCGATTAGCGGAAGGTAATATTCCTGATTTAGAGCAGGGTGAGGCTATTCAATTGGTTAGACGAGACATGGACCAACTCCACTCACATGTCATCGATGCACTCAGAGATTTACCCATACATAGTCACCCACCACGCGAATTTGTGACCAACACAGGTAGTACATTTCATGGTGATTTGGATGCATTTCTAGCACCTGGGATCCATCTGACCTTTGGTGACGTAGTGAATTGCGACCCACCCGCAGATTTCGGAATTCTGTCGGGTGATGATTTGATGCTGAGACTCAGCAATGAATTACCGGGTGTCATATGCAGTATCTTTGCCATGGGAGGTACACCCGGTGTGATGACAGATTCTAGCACTGAGGCGGATTTAATACCGCTATTGACAGTTGAAACTGGCTTTTCCGGTGTCCATGATGAAAATGTCGATGTCACAGGTGGAATCTTTCTCAAGGTTGAACGCGCATTTGAAATTGCAAAACACGTCGAACATGTTTGGTTTATCGATGGACATCACCCCAGTCGCATGGTTGAAATCATCAATACAGGGGAAACAATGGGTACACGCATTAGCATCTAACGAGAATAGGACTACCGCTTCCTTCATTTGTCTCCTCTACCTCGTTGCACTGTTCACATGGTGATAGAAGAGGCGAACGCACTGCTCGAAGAGGGATACGATTCAGATCAAGTTTCGATGATGTCTGAACAGGTGATTCTAGTTGATGAATCAGACAATCCCTTAGGACCGATGAGTAAAGTCGAATCTCACCGTGGTGAAGGAGTACTTCATCGGGCATTTTCAATTTTGCTTTTTGACGAAAACGATCGATTGTTGCTGCAAAAACGTGCCAGCCACAAGATCACATTTCCGAGTGTTTGGGCGAATACGGTGTGCAGCCACCCGTTGCATATCGACGGTGAATTGAATGCCAATGGTCCACTTGGAGACGGCTCAAAGGTTGCTGCTGTACGAAAAATGGAGCAAGAGTTGGGTATTGCCGATGGTGATGTCCCCCTAGAGGACATATTCTTCATTACTCGAATGTTGTACAGGGCACGAGCAGATGAAATCTGGGTCGAGCACGAATTGGATCACATTTTATTCGCCCGAACGACAAGTGATTTGCATGTTGAACCCAATCCGAATGAGATTTCAGAAACCGCATGGGTCACGCAAACAGAATTGCAAGAATGGCTAGAAGATCCCAAAGAAACACGTGGAACTATTGCCCCATGGTTCAGATTGATTGCTGAAAACATTCTACCCGAATGGTGGGGGAACCTTGACGGTCTGCCTACTCACGCAGACCATCTAATCCGAGACATGGGTGAGGTCAAGATGAGTAATAATCGACAATCACCCGATGATTCAAAATTGGGTGTGTTGACAGCTTTGAAGTCTCACAAGGATGCTGTCGAAACCAGAATCATTGCTGCATTGAGTAAGTCCGAGAACGAGATTCTTGGCTCTGCAATGATGCATCTTATTGCTGGTGGTGGCAAGCGTATGCGTGCCATTTTACCTTGGCTGGTTGCCGATGCAGTAGGCAATTCAAACGATGGCTTGTATGACTTAGGTGCTTCAATTGAAATCATTCACAATTTTACACTCGTTCATGATGATATCATGGACAATGATTCTGTGCGCCGAGGTCGTCCTGCAGTTCACGTCGAGTACGATCACCCGACCGCGATTAATGCTGGAGATGCCATGTTGGCTGTAGCGTTCGAAGTATTGGCTGAGTCCAATCACTTTGATGACAAATACTTCCGAGAATTGGTTCGTATTATCGGAAGCATGGTTCGTCGCGTTAGTGAAGGTCAGCAACAAGACATGTCGTTTGAAGATCGGGATTTTGTTGAGGAGGATGAGTATCTACACATGATTAGCGGCAAAACTGCTGCCATGTTTACGACATGTGCGCGGACGGGTGCTTTGCTCTCAGGGGCATCTTCTGAAGTTGTCAGCATCATGACTGAATGGGGTGAGAATGTGGGTCTCTGCTTCCAACTGATGGACGATTTAATTGACGCTACAGGTGACAGCGAAACCCTAGGGAAACCTGCATGTAGCGACATCATTGAGGGGAAGCAAACACTCATTGCGATTCATGCTCTACAGCAATCTGGCGATGTATTGCCCAATTTCAATGAAATTTTTGGCTCAGGGATTGAGGATACGGATCGCGAAGTTCTAGACACTGTAGTGAATGAACTGCGTCAATCCGGTTCAATCCAATACGCCTATGACAAAGCAATGAGTTTCCACACAGCTGCACATGCTTGTCTGGATCAATTGCCCGAACGCGAATCGCTTCAAGTCTTGCGCGACTTAACCGACTTCCAAATGGTTCGAATTTCGTAATCAGTCGGCGTAGTAAGATTCACCAGGAATCTCGGGTTTCATGCCCTTTCGAGTTCGGATATCACCAACAACCGTTTCCAGTAGCATGCGTGGCAATTCCTCAAATCCTGAGTTCTCACTGTTCCAAACAGCTCGCCCTTGCGATGCTGCACGAATGTCATTTGAGAATCCAAAACTCTCAGCGACCGGAACTGTGCCCACTACAGTGGTAGTTTCTCCATCTGCGGGCATGTCTTCAATGACACCACGTCGTTGTGTCACTTCACGGGTCACACCACCTAACCAATCGTTGGGAACGGAGACGAACATCTTCTGCATAGGCTCCATGATGGTCGTTCCAGCACGTACCATTGCACCACGCATTGCATTTCGCATGGCAGGAATGGTCTGTGCAGGTCCACGGTGAATGGC
>DAHO01000067.1:14637-26491 GCA_002498455.1 Euryarchaeota archaeon UBA602 | reverse complement strand
CAAATCCACCACTCGCTACCAAAACCAAATCATACGAGTGACAACATTGTGAAAGTGATGAATGTGAAATGAAAGTAGAAAAACGACATACTGCGGGACATCATCTCTAGATATCGTGGCATAATTTTTCCACACTGTCCATCGTTGCTTGATATACTGATGCACTCTAGCACGGTCTACAGCACAAGGTGATTGCATGAGTAAAGAGAAGAAGACAACAAAGACCGAGACCACTACCGAGGATGATGAGGAGGTCGTCATCATCGACGTAAAAGAAGAACCAGAGCTAACCGTAGAAGATCTACCTGGCGTCGGACCCGCAACCGCGGAGAAATTGCGCGAGGCAGGTTTCAACGAACTTTTGGCCATCGCGGTCATGACGCCCCGATCTCTCGCGGACGCAGCAGAACTCGGTGAAGCAGTATCGGCGAAAATCATCACATCAGCCAAGAAATTGGCCAACATTGGTGGATTTATTTCAGGTAGCTCCATTCTCGAGCGTCGCCGTGAGGTTCTCAAATTGAGCAGCGGTTGTGCAGCCATCGACGAGTTACTCGGAGGTGGATTTGAAACACAGTCAATTTGTGAGGTATACGGTGAATTCGGTAGCGGTAAGACCCAAGTCGGACACCAATTGGCCGTTAATTGCCTTCTCCCAAAGGAACAGGGCGGTCTCGGTGGAGAGGTTTTCTACATCGATACTGAAGACACATTCCGTCCAGAGAGAATCGCACAAATGGCTCGTGGAGTTGGCATGGATCCTGAGGTTGCACTAGAGCGAATTCACGTGGCTCGTGCTTACAATTCCGCACATCAAATGCTTCTGGTGGATGAAGTTCAGCGTGCATCAAAGAATATCGACGTGAAGTTGATTATTGTCGATTCATTGATTGCGCACTTTAGAGCAGAATTCCTCGGTCGTGGGATGCTGGCAGATCGACAGCAGAAAATCAACCGTCACATGAAGGAGCTGAAGAAGCTGGCCGATGTCAACAACGCGTTGGTCCTTGTTACAAACCAGGTGATGTCCAAACCTGATGCCATGTGGGGCGACCCAACCAAGCCGGTCGGTGGCCACGTGATTGGTCACGCCTCGACCTTCCGTTTGTACTTACGAAAGTCCAAGGCCGGGTCACGCATTGCCCGCCTGGTCGATTCACCCAACCTGCCAGAAGGCGAAGCGAAGTTCTTCGTCACTGCAGATGGCCTACGCGATTGAGTGTCAGGCCCTGTGGCCTCGACGGCATCGAGTCCTTCCCATCCACTCGATGCCGTCGAGCTACAATCAAGCGGGCAACTGATCTAATTCAGTTCGAACCGCGTCGATGAGACCCTGTACCGTTGTACTGCCCAAGTCAAAGCTCATTTCTCCGGCCTCAAACAATTCAGGCAACGGCCGTGAGCCACCTAAGCGCATCGACCTCGCATAATTGTCTAATGCTGTTTGTGGGCTCTTTTGGTATTGAAGCCAAAGTTGCAGTGCACCCAATTGAGCAATTCCGTATTCGATGTAATAGAATGGGTAGGAAAACAGATGCAATTGCCTTTGCCATCCCACTTTTCTCCATTCTTCAAATTCAGACCAATCGAGGATGGATCCAAATCGCTCACCCAGTTGAATCCACTGCTGATGCCGCTCTTCTTTGGTGTGATCCGGGTTCGTGTAAATCCAGTGTTGGAAAGCATCGATTGTGGCGATCCACGCGAGAATCGATACAATGCCTTCCAAGTGTTCACGAACCGCACGGTTTGCATCTTCAGTAGAATAGAATTCGTCTAGGAAGTCGTGGGTTAGCAGTTCCATCGACATTGCGGCAACCTCACAGAATTCAATCGGTGCACTGCGGTAGTCAACCAACGGGAGGTGATCGGCGTATATTGAGTGGAATGCGTGCCCGGCCTCGTGAACCATTGTTTCAAGGTCTCTTTGCAAACCCGTAGCATTCATGAAAATAAACGGCTTTCTCGAATGGTCACGCTGTAGTTGGTAACCTCCAGGTGCCTTTCCTTTACGACTGTCCAAGTCAAGACTGGTTCCATCACGTAGAGAATCGAAGAATTTTCCCAATTCAGGTGACAATCGGTGAAACATTCGGCTGGTCCCAGCCACCATTTCTTCAACTTCCGCAAAAGGTTGCAGCGGGCTTCGCCCTTTGACATCGTGACCCATATCCCACATTCGAAGTGCATCAAGTCCCAAAACCTCTCTTCTCTCCTCATCAATATCTCGCATTAGGGGAACACAGATTTGCTCAATGGCGGCTTGGAATGACTCACAATCACCGGGAGTGTAGTCAAATCGATGTTTGGCGTCGAAGGTATAGTCGCGAAAATTCTCGTAGCCCGCATTTAGCGCAATCTGATGACGGAGTCCAACCATTTTGTCGAATAATTCGTCGATTTCTTCAGAGTCTTGGAATCGGCGTTCACCAACCGCCCGATAGGCACTTTCTCTGACCGCTCGGTCATTGACTTGCAGGTATTTCCCCATCTGTTGCATGGTTTTCTCTTCACCATCAAAATCAACTGTCATGGCTCCGCAAATCTCATTGTATCGCTGACCCAATTTTGTCAGTTCTGTTCCAAGTGCAATGTTTTCTTCCCGGAACAAGGCTAGATCCATGCGCGTATCTCTTAGCAATACATTGTATTCAACTGAGTCCAATGCATCCGCATGTGGTGAATCTGCCAGTTTACGATTCAATAAGTCCCCGACCTTTGCAAGTTCGGGCTGAACCTGCTCGACAAAATCGAGGTAGGCTTGCTTGATTTCTTCATTTTCAGTGTCACACGTCATTTCTACGTACAACATTGAACCGGTTTCACCCACAAACGCATCAAACTGACCAAGTTCTAGCAACCATTGTTCCAAAGCCTCAGCCGAATCGATTTCCCGTTCCAAGAATTCTTGATACACAGGTTGGATTTGGCCCCATTTTCTAGCATCAATCCCCTCTACAGAAACCAAAGATTCACCTCAGGGATTGTGGACACGATTGCCCTGTGATCGAACCGATTTCGGACCATCAGGTAATCCATTCTCATCCCGAGTATGTTTTTGGCAACGCCAAACTTCAACCTCTGCCCTAACTTTCTCTTCAATTTGGTCCAATTCAGGGTGACTCGGATTGTTCTTTTTGACCCAACACCAGAGGCAGTATCTCTTGCTATCAACATCGACAAAATTCATTGGTGTGCACTGGATGTCACAACCGTCTTCATCGCATTGACGCCAAGCATGGTGCTTCGCCATGATTTCGGCAAGTCATCGAAGCAATAAGGGGTTTCGTTTTGACCCCTGCTATCAACTGTAATCTGCCAGAGCAATGTGGGCGAGTGCAGAGCGTTCAATTGCATAGTAATCTTCGATAGACTGAGGTTCGATTTCTAGTTCAAGGCGCTCCACGGTCTTTGCATGTGGTATGGGTAAATGTGGGAGCAAGTTTGCTCCGAGAACTGTCATCATTCGCTCTGCTTCTCGGTCCAAAGAATGTCGATCTAAACTGGGCCAAGGCATCTCATGGATTGATTCAATTGGAAATTCTGGAAGATGAATGAGCCAAGCAATCTCATCGCTGGATGAGATCCCGGCACGCTCGAATCCAACCCGTATCTGATGGGTTCCAGCGATCAATCGGATGAATTCAACATCGACAGTGTTCGCTCGCATTGTGGCGTTTTGAAATCTAGATGCGACGCCAAGCCAAGCAGTCCACAGTTGGCCCTCACTGACTGCCGCGGGGCCCCCAAGGAGCAGCCAGCGTTCGTCCTTCCGCGACCCTGTCATGAGTGCAATCAATTCCTTGGCATCGGAAATCGGCTCGGTAAATTTCAGTCCCCAGCATGGATAAGGCACACGGGACATGTACTCAGGGAGAAGGCCCCCCCTCATCAATCGGTCGGCAATCACCTCTTCGCCTGTATCGCCCGTTCAGCCGCCTGCATGATATTTTGAACCAATTGCGGACTCCATCCTCGCTCATCCGCCAATTTTTGTGCAGCATTTTTTGTAATCCTACAGATTTCCAAAGGTGTACGATATCCGTGGTTTGCAAGAGTACGTGCTCGAATACGTCCAACTCCTCGAATTGAGATGAGCGACAACAAATCTTCTTTGCAACCATTTGGGATTCTTTTTCTCATGATGTCAAGAATTTCAATCAATTCAACATCAGCATCAAGCAAGACAGGGTCGGTCTCATCATCATTTGCACAAATTTGTCGAGCCGCATTGATCAGCCAATCCGCATGATCCACTCTTACGCGCAAGTCTCCAGGTGCCACCCCCAATTCTCCCTCAATTTCTCTTAGTGTACTTTCGTCAATCCATTGATTGAGCGTCCATGCACTCTTGGCTAAACTTTCAGCTTCGGGAAGGTATCCGAGTATGTTCAATTCATGACTTTCAAGTAGAGTTTGATCGGACATCGCATTCGCCTTTTGGGTCATCATTTGCATTTGTTTTCCAGATGGCCAAAGTGGAGGAAAATCGGGTGTACAAGTCAAAAGATGGAGTAACGCCCATGGGGAAATAGAGCGATCTTCAATGATTCGGCACAAAATTTTCCGTGCTTTGCGCAACCCCTCGCGAAGAATAAGTCCAGACAGAGGGTCGAGGTATAATCGACTGACACGTTCACCAAATGGAGTGGCTGCATACGTCATCGCAGGCGAGTCTGGAATGACTTCATCCGATAGTGGAGTTGACAGTTGCCCTGCGGTTTGAAATCCAATCACTGCGGGTCTCTTGGGTCGAGGTTTGGTTTCGACAATTTCTTGCAAACCCACTCCTTCTATCGATTCTGCACTTTGGGCCCAAAGTGGCTTCTCATCGTCCCAGTCTTCATCGATTTCAACAGCCTCATTTTCAGCCAGTCGCTTCGCAACAGCTGGATCTTCGCCCGTTCGCTGAATAAATCGATGCTCGGCCAACCAAGCGATGATTCCATCGATTCGCCCTTGCAACCAATCGTTTTCTACCCCGTGACCAAGGAAAGTTTGTTGGAAAAATCGACCTAACGAATCTCTGTTTCTTTGACCCCCAGTAGCGATGGCCGCAAGCACATGAACTCGCAAGGCAGGATCTGCTGCAAGTTTTGACTCCACATCCTCGGGTTTGTTGTTGAAGTACAATTCTGCAATTTCATCGGCATGTTCCAAGTGTCGGGCAATCAACCACGCATCTCCAAGGGGATCGTAACGAGGCCGACCCGCACGTCCCAACATTTGGTGGACTTCCATTCGGGGGAGCGGTCGATTAAGCCCGTCATCCCAACGTGTCAAATCACGTACAACCACTCGGCGTGCGGGTAAGTTAACGCCTGCGGCTAGTGTAGGTGTCGCACAAATGGCGAACAGAATTCGGTTGCGAAATGCTTCCTCAACAAGGCGTCTTTGTTTCCCTGTCAATCCTGCATGATGGAAGGCCACTCCTCCTCGCAAAGATTCGGCAAGTCGTTCTCCCATCAATGTCGATTCTTCGCTCGCCTCAACTTCTCTTGCGAGTTCAGCCAACGCCTGTATTCTCGTCTCAACATCCAGCCCAGACGGTGCAGTATCAGTTTCTTTTTGCCAACTCTGCATGCGCTTGGAGAACCACTTTCCGAGCTTGGCAGCACTTCCCTCCGCATAGCGCCGAGTCGCACGAAAAATCAGTACCTGACCCCCATCGATAACCGTTGAACTGAGAACATTTCGTAAATTATCACCTTCATCTTCTAGGGTAAAGGGTGGAGGCAATTCCATTTCTTCCACATTGGGGCCCACTTGGAGTCGAGGTTCAACCAGTCCTTCACAAACCGTACCATAGCGTAGAACAACAGGTCTCCAATCCGATTGAATTTTTTTGGCCTTCAACCAATTTGCAATTTCGCTCGCATTCCCTACAGTGGCGGAGAGTGCCAAAATTTGTGCCTCTGGTCGCTCATGCTTGACCCTTGCCAGATTCACCTCCATTGTCGGGCCTCGACTTTGGTCATGAATCAGATGCACTTCATCAGCAACAACGATGCTAACCTGATTCAGAAACCCTTCTCTATTTCGCATTAGAGAATCGAATTTTTCACTTGTTGCAACAATGACATCAGCTTGGTCCAAAGAAACGGTTTCACCCGCTCTGTCGCCAACGGCCATCCCCACTGTGAATCCAAGAAAATCCCCCGCTTCTCGTAATTCTTCGACCTTTTCAGATGCAAGTGCTTTGAGTGGAACCAAATAGAATGCCCGACTTCCTGGCTTGTCAACCAAGATGCGCTGAATAATGGCCAAGTAAGCGACGAGACTCTTTCCACTCGCAGTGGGTATTGCCAATAGCAAATTTTCACCTGAAAGAGCGACGGGTAATGCCTCAGCTTGTGGTGGATGCAACTTGGTAATGTTCCATTGATTGATCAATAAATCGACCACATTGGACGGTAGGTCGAGTTCGCTAACCTCGTCGACCATGGCATGTGAACCGCGACCATTGTCCAAAAGGATACGGGTTGGGAGCCGCGGAAGCCTGAAGTGCCCTACGATGCTAAGGCACCTTTATGGCAAGAGGCGAAGGCACTGAAGATGAGTTGGCATCCCGTCTTTCTCTCTTCGATGATGAACCCGATATCAATGATTGGTTCGAGGTTGCACTGGGTGCTGCAATGATCACCATGGGTTTGCACCAACTGTTCAATCCGGGCGGTCTCTTTGAGATTGGTGTTATGCAGTGGCTCGGGGCCGCAGTGGTCGCTTCTGGATTCATTTTGCTTGGGCATGGAATCAAAGACATGTTGCTCAAAGAAGTTCGCTCATCCATCATCCGCCTTGACATGAACGAAGATGCAAGCAGTATTGATTACGGTCTGATTCGTGATGTTCTTCTACATCCTGACAAATACCAACAACTACTCTATGATGCCTATGAAATGGCCTATGCCGACGGAATCCTCACCGAGGCAGAGAGGAATGAGTTGAGTGCCCTAGCAAGGGTATTGCAAGTTCCAGAGCGAAGTGCGGCTCGAATGGCCACTCGCGCAGCGATTGAGTCAGCCTTGGAAGACAACCATGTATCTGAAGCAGAGATGGACTTGATTGTTGGAGCTGCACGTCCATTGGGCCTATCCGATGCACAATTGGCACGCATTGTGGAAGCACTGCAAGACCATGATTTGGATCCTGAGGAGCGAGCCATGTTGGACGAGATGTTGGCAACAATCCCCGATGACGAAGAAGAGTAGTCAGTTCAAGATTTGACTCGCTAGGGACATGCCCTTTTCTCGCCGCTCTTTCTCTACAACAGCGGCTGCAATCAGGACGCAAAAACCCATTACTGCGACCCAAAAGTCGTTCGGAATCAATCCGTTAGAGGTTTCAATTCCCTGGGGTGTGATGAGATCATTGGCGGATGGTGGGTTTGAGCGTATCGAGAGTTCCATTGCGTCGATACCACAATCACAGAAAGAAACCGATAACAAATCCGGTTTGACTGCAGTCGTTACTCTCCTCCAATCTTCTGAAGATACTGTATCAGGGCGACTGGTCCAAGCAGGGGAGCTAAGTGAACTCATCCCTGAGTCGGAAACCATGTCCCATTGAATGTGGAGCACATCCCCTCTTGGCTGCTCGTCCACAATGAGTAATGCCTCTAGCAACAACAAATCCAGTGCTAGCAATCGCCCTGAACGAAGGATGAATCGAACCTCATTCTCATCCGACATAGGTCCGTCATTTAATTTCCCAAATACGAGACGGTCCAAATCGATGTCATCTAGTTCTTGGGCTTGAATCTGCCAACGCCCATCTCCAACAGGATGGAAGGATTTGATTGAGAGCATGAGGTTGATTTGTTCACCGTCATTTAATCCCATGAACCCACCATACCAATGCGGCCCGAACTCACCCTGATCATCATTGATCACGCCCTGATAGACGCGATTCAATCGCTTGTCGAGCAATTCATCCAGTGTCATTTCGCCGGGATTAGGTGATTCATTGGATATGGAAACAGCTGGAGAGATGATACCGCCAAAGAGCAACAAAAGGATGGAGAGTGGAAGCATGAATCGGGGCAGCCACGGTGATGATAGTTTCATCATGTAACCGCTTAAGGCTACCAAAATTGAGACACTGGCGGCCACCATTGTCATCACGCCAGCACCGTTGGACTGACTGGCAAATTCAGTTTGCCCAACTTGAGAAATACCGGTATCCCATGTTGCATCTCCGGTGAATTCCTCAGGGGTTGTGCTTCCCACTCCCATGATGGTCTTCGAACCAGTGAAACTGTAGGTTTGGTATCGGTCACTCATCCCTGTCCAACATAGGGTATGCTCGCCTTCATTAGGCTCCATCCAACGAATGTCATTGACCACGAGGTCACCCTCGTATTTGGTTCGGATTTCGGGTTCGCTTTCAGCTCGACCTTCTGAATCCCAGAATTCAGGAATCACATTCGATTGCTCAACTTCAAGCGGTGCTGAATCCCAAGAAATCATTACGGTTAGAGAGCTTAATTGGGCTTCAACGTCAAAGCGAAAACAATCCACATCTGCTCCCATCAATCCACCTTGGGTGGTGCTGCCAATCAGCGTAATTGCTCGTGGTTCAGAAAAACTCGATGGCTCATCATAATTGGATGCCTCAGCATCAATACTCCATTCAATGGGTAACTCAATTCTTGACTCACCAGCAAGATGCAATTCCCAAGTGACAGGCTGGCTAATATCGAAGGATACCCGAACCAAAACTTCGTCTCCACTCTTCAAGATGCGTCCATTTGAATGGTCCAAATCAGCATTTTCCAGAATATAGGGTCCCTGATCCCCCAGTTCGGGTGGTTCGATGACCCATGCATTGGAGGAGGGTCCGACAACTAATTCTACGTACAATTCGGGCCTCGTAATGCCCAAGTTATCCTCGGTAATTCGCAAATCGAATATCATTGATTCGATTGTAGCAGGTAGCAAACTGACCGTCATTTGACTCGGACTCATTGGGAACTCAAGAACAATGGTGGCCGGTTGGGCTGGATTTGCTTGCCGTTCCTCTCCTGTAAGAGCCATGTCTCCCACGGCTTTAGTGGACAACGAACATACATTGTTGGAACAAACCAAATTTAATGATTGATTCTCCATCGATAAATCCGCGCTGGCAATGGGTGTGGAAAGCAGGGAAATCATGACGAGCATCACAGCCCATCGCCCCCATCGCATGTACCGAGGGATCGGACATGGGGCTTAGCCCTTCGTCCGTTGTGATTCAGCGGGAACATCCTGTAAAATCACGCGACAATCACGACAACGATAGCGACCGTTACCCCTTCGATTCCGGGGATACTCTTTGGAACAATGAGGGCATTTCCAAAGCCATTTACAGCGCTTTCTTCGCAGATATTGACCAAATGCGGCCCCCATCTTGGTCGCAGTCGTGTTGGGCCAGAGTGCCTCAAGTCTTCGGAAGGTCCGATCATGGCCTGTATATCCCAGTGCGTGCAGGAATTCATGGTAAATCAAGAAAGCAGCATACAACCGCCATTCGACCTCCATTGCAACTGGGTGGATATCGACACAACGAACATCAGATGGGCCAGAGATTTGTGATTTGGAAATGCCTCTTCTATACCGGCAAACAGCATGTAATCTTGTGGCATCTCTTCTGAGAAAACCAAGTGGAATTTCATGTAATTCATTGATGGAAAGATACTGTAAATCAGGGATTTGGTGCATGGTCACAATCACCGAGTTTGCGATTTTACGCAAGACCTCGTTGTCTTCCATGTGACACGCTTAGCGACACCGTTCTTAATCTGACCGAAAAATTGGGCCTTACAGGCCCACCACAACATATAGGTCCAACAACCGTTACGGAGAATGACTATGCTCTCTCGGGTAACCTTGGTTCGATTCGCCGTCGTTTTGGCAATTTTTTCGATGTTGCTAGCCTTGGCTCCACCCTCCGATGTTGAGCAATTAAGCTCCAAAAACGATACGATGGATACTGGAGGGCGAAGTGGTCCTGACCTTATTGTCGACTATCTTTCGGCATCTTGGACATCGGCTGATGCCGGTGACAGTAAGAGCATCAGTACTCGAATCAAGAATGACGGAGATTCATCGTCTGGTTCATTCCGTTGGGGTCTCTATTTGTCGACTGATACAACGATTACAACCAATGACATACAGTTGGATACTTGGTCGCAATCAAGCATATCTTCTGGAAGCACACGATCTTCAACCAAGTCGGTGACCATCCCATCTTCGATTACAGGGGGCTACTACTACATCGGAATGATTGTTGACATCAATGGCCAAGTCAGTGAGTCGGATGAAAACAACAATGACGACTACGATTCTGGAAGAGCTCGAATCTACGAATTGGCAGACCTCATCCCTCGAACAACTTCAACATCATGTTCGACTCCTTCAACAGGAACCATCGGCGATTATCTCGATTCTTCAATCTCTATTCAGTATGAAAACGACGCATCATCAAGTTACGGACAATCGACGGGCTCGTTCGATTGGGCCATGTATCTGTCCACCGATTCTACAATCACAACAAGCGATACTCAAGTGGGGAGTGATCAATATTCGACCAGCCTATCTTCTGGAAATTATCGTACAGACTCACTATCGAGTAGCAATCGAATTCCTTCAAGCCTCAATGCCGGCACATACTATTGGGGATACATCTTGGATGTGAATTCCGATGTTGACGAATCCAGTGAGTCAAACAATGTTCGAACATGTGGTCAGATTACATTGCAGGAGGATTTGCCAGACATTGAGGCGACTACGGTCAGTACTTCTTCATCATCAGTGGTCATGGGAGATACCATCACGGTTCAGTATCGAATTGACAATACTGGGACGGATTATTCTGGTTCGTTCTATTGGAAGTTGTATCTCTCAACCGACTCATCAATTTCCACATCGGATGTCTTTGTTGATGAATTCAGTGTGAGTTCAATCAGTGGTGGCTCCTATCGTTCAGGTTACGAATACAGTGTAACCATACCAACCGGTATGAATTCGGGATATTACTATCTTGGAATGATTGCGGACAATCGAGGTACGGTGAATGAGCTGGATGAAACCAACAATATTGTCTCATCCAATTCGAGAATAGATGTTGAAGAGCCCGCTGACTTGGTCCCAGACAGTCCATCAGGGCCCAGCACGGGCCAAGCCGGACAGCAGGTCAGTCTCTCTTGGCGAATCGATAATTCAGGGGATGACACTTCAGGCTGGTTTTACTGGGAGATGTACATTTCAACCGATTCGACCATTACTACCAGTGATACAAAATTGGGTTCTACACAACAGGCAAGCAGCATTTCTGGAGGCTCGTATCGAAGTGGTACATTCAGCGCATCCCTGCCCGGTAACTTGGCTCAAGGAACCTACTATTTCGGAATCATTGTCGATTCTACGAGTCGGGTGACAGAAGGCGATGAGACCAACAATATCGAGGTTGGAAATTCGATTTACATCTCCGTTCCAGACTATGACCTCCAAGCCACCTCAATCTCTGTTGATTCGGGTTATCGTCAAGTCTGCGAAGGTTCGGATATTTACATCACTTTGAGTGTGACGAATTTAGGATCCGATAATGCCGGTTCTCACTATTATGAAGCACTGGTTTCAACTGGAAATTCAGTTTCTGCAATCTATACTGGAACGTCTCTCGGTTATGCGAGTGGAACCGCAAATGTCCCTTCATACACCCATACGAGCATGTTGGCGACATTGCCGACCAGCATCGCACCGGGGACCTACTATGTGGGGTTGTATGTCGATTATGGTGACTACATTTCTGAGTCCAATGAAAACAACAACATTGTCGCATCAAACAGTGCTCAATTGACCGTGATGGATTGCGG
>DAHO01000067.1:0-14246 GCA_002498455.1 Euryarchaeota archaeon UBA602 | reverse complement strand
ACGGCCCAAGTTTCCGTACAAATCTCAAATACTGGGATGGAAGATGTCAACAGCGTAGATTACAGTATTTACCTTTCAAGTGATACTTCAATCAGTGGAACAGGCAACGATGTATTGGTTGGCTCGGATGCGACTGGAACGATTGTACAGGGTGGCGCATGGACAGGGACGGTGAATCTGGGTATCCCCTCCAATTTAGGAGACGGTTGCTGGTTTTGGGGAATCATAGTCGATCCTAATGACTCGATTGTTGAGATGGACGAGAGTAACAATGCCATGCCATCCAGTGGTCAGTTCTGTGTAGAACAGGCAGATATTGTCATCGATTCAATTGGCCATTCCATCAATGCAGTCAGTGGCCAATCCACGTCGGTGTACATCAATCTCAGCAACACTGGGGGTTCCGACACCGCTTCGTTCGATGTTCGACTCGTCTTGTCTCTGGACGCCCAAGCTGGGACAGATGATACTCAAGTTGACAGTTTCCGGGTCAACCCATTGAGTCACGGTTCCTCAACTGAAATTGTTCGAGAAGTTGTGATTCCGGGGCAACATATTGGTACATTCCACTGGGTTGTCATCGTTGATACCTCATCTGAGGTCGCCGAAGAGGATGAATCGAACAATGTCGCCGCCAGTCCATCTTTCACAATTTCAGCACCCGCACGCGATCTTCTCGCCGCATGGGTTGAATCACCCGTTTCGGCCGAACCAGGTCAAACGGTCTCGATTCATTGGGGTGCTGAAAATCTGGGTCAAGAAGCACTCGGGTTTGACGTAGAGATTTGGCTTTCTGAAGACCGCTCCTTGGGAAGTGGTGATATTCGACTTTCACAATCTCGTGTCCCATCATTGATGAGTGGTTCAACCATCATTGATTCACAAGTGGTTAATTTGGTTGGAGACGTCAACGGAGTATGGTGGGTCGTTCTTGTAATCGATTCTGCCGAGGAGCATTATGAGGACGATGAATCGAACAATATCAGACTCTCCAATGCGACGTTTACAATCGATTCCAGCAGTCCTCCACCTGCGGGCGACACATTGTCCGGTTGTGAAAATCCACAAACAGATGGTGAATTTGAATCGGATGCCGCCTCCACTCGCTCATCTGCACATCATTTAGGTGCAAATGCTAACCTCACCTTGGACGGTTGTCTCATGGGCTTAGATGTTGTCGATTGGTATGCGATCGTCATCGATTCAGGAAACCAAACATCGATTGGTTTGAGTGCAGAAGGTGCACATTTGGAAGTGGCTGTGCTCAATGGTACCTCTGCCCTCGGTCAGGGACTTGTAGACGATGAGGTTCGCTGGGTTACCGTTTCAGCACTCAACGCCGATATCGATGGCATTGGACTATTGTATCACATCCGAGTCACTTGGGATCCGGCTACGCCAGGTGGCCCCTATCAACTGAGATTTGTGACTGCAAATGCCAGTATTGAGACGGATTTAACCCCTCCTCCTTCGCCTCAAATCACTCCGGTAGATGAGTGGAATCACGTCGATCAACTGATGGTTCATTGGCCCCCTGTTGTGGATGAATTGTCTGGTTTGTCTCATTATGAAGTTCGATGGGCTGGAGGCTTGTGGGCTCCTGTGTCAGAAAATGAATCATTATTGAACCTCACAATGCTCATGGATGGCCGATATTCATTTGAGGTTCGAGCCGTTGACCAAGCTGGAAATATTGGTCTAGCCAATGCGACATGGATTCGAGTTGATCGTAATGCGCCCCTACTTTCCGTAGAGCAACTCAATGCCTCACGTACTCCAGTATCGAAATTGCTTGTGGAAATCATGGTTGATGATGGAATGGGCAGCGGCCCCTCAATCATTGAATGGTCGAACGATAATCTAACTTGGAATACATTCCGTGAAGATGGTTTGATTCTATGGGCAGATTGGAACAATACAGAACTGTACGTGCGGGTGACTGACGGTGCAAATCTGAATGCGATATCATTGCTCAAAATCGAAACCCCTCCATTGGATGCATCCGATGATGAATTGGTATCAGACAAGGAAAATTCTGCGGCTGGAGGAGGAGGCGCAGTTAGTGCATTGCTGGCGTTGACTGTTGCTCTTGCTATCGTCGTCCTATCGATATTTACCGTCATGCTTGCGATTCGGTTGCGTGCTCAAACCCAAGAAGAGGAAGAGGCTGAAGAAAATCCGGAGGAATCTGCGACATCGGAACCGCCCGAAGAGACGACAATTCAATCTGATTCGTTCCATGTACCGGACTACAGTCACCTTGCCGGCGGAGGAGTGTATGACCAGTCCACCGGTCACATGGCTTACATTGACCCCGAAGGACGTTGGTGGTGGCAACAAGAAGATGGTTCGTTCTTCCATGACCCATCATTCAATGCCAACGATGCCACGCAGGATGACCTTCTTTGACCGCTACAAACAGCCCATCACCTTGGGCACAAAGTTCACCATTGGCAGTTAATTTCATACTGATTTCAGCGCGGTCACCATCCAATGATTCGACTTGACTGGTAATTTCTAGAGGGACTCCATGTGGAGTTGGTCTTCTCAACTTGACCGAGTATCTTGCAGTCACGGTGCAAGGGGGCTCGGTTTCATTCCGAGACTCCATGATGGCAATCGCAGCGGTCCAATTCCCATGACAGTCCAACAAGGTTCCAATGATGCCTCCGTTGATCATTCCTGGGAATGCCTGATGCGCATCCTCGGTTTCAAAAGTCATCTTAAGCCCATTTTCAATCGGATATGATTTGATTTGCAAACCTTCTGAATTGGCAGGTCCGCATCCAAAACAAATGCTGTTGGGCGCATGTTTCATCTGCACACATTCATCTTCCATGAGGCTCGCTGGGAATCGACCGTCTTTGAGGATTGACCGTTGAATTCACTCCTCCGGAGTCCATCTGACGGTTTCATTCAAAGAGGATGGGATTATCGAAATTCTACCCGTCGAACGGGGAGGGATGATTCGGTGCCTGAAAACGGCAAGAGGACTCAGAAAACTGGAAAACCTAAGCGTAAAAAAACGCTCAAGGTTAGCAACCAGATTCCTCCCAAAAGGCGCCGTGAAATCAAGAAGGCCTTGGATGCACATGAGCCTGCACGACCCGATTGGGATCGTTTGGCAGGGGCTAAGCAGCACCGTTTTTTTGGTAAGCGAATCAAACCGGGGACCATACGTCAAGTTGAATTGCCCCTTCTCGACGTCAAACTAGGGGATTCATGGCCCACTCCTGTGACCATCATTCATGGGAGTCGTCCCGGGCCTACCATTACAATCACCGGTGGTGTTCATGGTGACGAAATGGTGGGCCAAGTTGCAACGAGTCTTCTTTCTCAAAACGTGTTTACTGACCCGGGACGGCCACTCGACCCCGAGATGATGGCTGGAACCATTCGTTTGGCTCCGGTGCTGAATCCACCTGGTTTAACCCGACAACTTCGATACTTCCCCGATGGTCGTGACCTCAACCGAGAGTTCCCCGGTTCGGAGACCGGTTCGACCACCGGTCGTGTGGCAAATCGCGTCCTAAATGAACTGATTACGGGTTCCGACTATCTTTTGGATTTACACACCGCAGCACGAGGTCGCGACAACCTGCCTCAGGTCCGTGCAGATCTTGCACATCCACCCAGTAACCGAATTGCTCGAGCATTTGGCATTGAAGTCATCTTGGACTCCAAGGGACCGAAGGGCTCGATGCGGCGCTCCGCAGTCGATCTCGACATTGGTTCTCTGACCTATGAGGGCGGAGGTGCCAATCTTGCCGACCACGAAGCCGTACAAATTGCCATCCATGGAATCTTGAATGTCCTTCGTGGTTTACATGTTATTCCTGGAAATCCAGCACGTCCAAAGTTCCGATTACTTGCCAGTGGTTCCACGTGGGTTCGTGCCGATGAAGGAGGTCTACTCGATTTGTTCGTCAGTCGTGGTTCCTTCGTCCAGGAGGGTGAAGTAATCGGTCGAATCGTAGACCCTCAGCGTCCTTCTGATAGCGCCGATGTTTTGGCTCCAGCTCGGGGAATCTTCATCTGTACAGCAAACAATCCCATCGTCACCCCCGGTACACCTGTCGGCCATCTACTTCCTGTCACACGCGGCATCAATTTGATTCGCAAGGGCTTGGATAAGAAAACGAACAAATTGATTGTATCCGGATCCAAGGGAGAACCCATTTGGCGCGAGGACTTTGAGGTTGAGGAAATCATGATCGAAGGTGAATGGTCGGGAGGAGGCGTCGATGCAGAATGGCAGCGAGACTGGCCTACAGCATCCGAGCAGGAACACGTTGAAGCATCCGAAGAAGAAGATGCGGACTGATCTGGTGGTGATTTCGTGGAAGACAATTCGAAGTGGTGGAGATTGCATCACCTTCCCTTTGTCCTGTTTCTGATTACCATGATTGCAGTCGTATTGGGTGGAAGCATCCGCATTTATGACGCCGGAGAATCCTGTCCGGACTGGCCACAATGCTTCGGTACATGGGGGTTTGATGTTTCCGAATCTGAGCAAGAAGCCTGGTGGGAAGAAAATCCTGATGAAATCGATTCACGGGGTGCTGAATATCGCTATACTGTTTGGGAAATATTTCTGGAATGGTTCCATCGATTTGTGACTGGTATCATCTTGGGGCCGCTGTGCATCTTGCAGTGCTATTTGGCCTTCAAACGTAGACGTGAAATGCCTGCAGTATCCAAGG
This sequence comes from Euryarchaeota archaeon UBA602, assembly GCA_002498455.1. GTDB lineage: Archaea > Thermoplasmatota > Poseidoniia > Poseidoniales > Thalassarchaeaceae > MGIIb-P. The sequence goes on along the minus strand of DAHO01000067.1, from coordinate 9,543 downwards.
CTGCAAACTTGGCTCTCGTATTGGTCATCATCCAAGGTACGATTGGGATGATTACAGTGATGTATGACAATGTTCCTTGGTCCGTAGCTGTCCATTTGGCGGGTTCAATGTTCTTGGCCATCTCACTCTTGTGGGCGTGGGTTCAATGGATGGATGCCGATGATGCTTTACCTGAATGGATGCAACTGGATCCCAACCACAGTGCTCAAATTTTACCCCGTATGTATGATTTGAGTTTGTCGACATTGGCCGTTCTCATCTTTGGTGCATTTGTCTCAACCACCTCTGGACAAAATCTTGCTTGTAACGTCGGATCGTATGAGGCTTGGCCCCTATGCAATGGGAGTTTGATTGTCACGAATGCCGCAAATCTTGCTTACGGGCACAGAGTCTTCGTTGTCATTGTCGGTGCTTGGTTGCTGTGGAATATACGTCGAATGGAATTAGGTACCATTCGTAAGGTTCTACACGGGGGTTTTGGATTCTACATATTGAACATCCTAATCGGCGCAGCATACGTCCTCACCTTCGATGATTATGAGCGTCTTTTGTCATTGATGCATCTGATGTTTGCGAGCTTTGCCTTCCTGTGTATCGGTTTCGCATGTGTATTGACTCGAAACGCTGTTTCCAGTACCAATACGGTCGAGGAGGAGTGAAATAAGCCCCTACGGGGCTCCCGATGGACTTATGACACCCGGGCAGGTCGCGGAGTCGCAGCGAACTGCTGATGGTGAATCACATGGTTGAACCCGCCCGTCCACACACACGCTTTGAAAAGGCCCGAATCATTGGCGCGAGAGCGCTCCAAATCAGTATGGGTGCACCACTTTATGTCAGCGAGCAGAAATTGAGAGAAGAGTTCCGCGAAGAATTGGTTTCTTTGTACGGTGTCGACGAAGCCAACGTGCGATTCGTCCTTGATCCACTCAAGATTGCACTCCTCGAATATGAGCGACAGTTGATTCCTATCGATGTAGATCCACACGAGGATTAATCGCAAATGACGACGCCCTGTAAGGGCGTCATTGATAGATTGGATGCATCCGCCTAGTTTCATGGGCGAATCTGAAGTGGCCGCCAAAGCCACGCTCTCCGATTGGTTTCACCTGATGAAGCCAGGAGTCCTTTCTCTCTTACAGGTCACCGCAATGTGCACCATTCTTGTTCATGATTTGATTCAATGGAATATTGCTGGACGCGTTGACTTTGATTATGGTCAAACTCTTGAAACCATGGCCATAGTCTTCGTAGGTGGATACCTAACCGCAGGAGGGGCACACACGTTCAACAACGTGATTGATCGAGACATTGATCCGACCATGCCGCGTACCGCCGATCGAGCCATTGCTAGAGGTGCAATCGCACCATCAGCTGGCTTGTTGTGGGCACTAACTTTGTCGATTTCAGGAACTGTTTGGTTGATTCATTTCGCGAACGAAGTCGCTGCATTTTGGGCTGTATTCAGCATCCTGTTTTACGTGTTCATTTACACACTTTGGCTAAAGCGAACCAGTGTACAAAACATTGTCATCGGAGGAGCAGCTGGAGCCACGCCACCCTTGGTTGGTTGGGCGGCAGCCATGGGTGATGCCGTTTCAATCGTCAATCCATTCGACTTGGGCAGTCCCTTACCATGGCTGATGTTCTCACTGATTTTCTTATGGACGCCTCCACATTTCTGGGCCCTTGCCCTCTACCGCAGCGACCAATACAAGGCTGCAGGAATTCCAATGATGCCTTGGGTAAATGGTCCTCGCAGAACACTTACTGAGATGCGAGTCTATGCGCTGATTTTGATTGGTATCGCAGCGATGCCATGGTTGAATCCCGCAGAAGTCGGTGAATTGTCTGCATATCTGTATACACTAATCGTATTGCTGTTAGGAATTTGGTACAACCAATCGGTTATTTCGATAGACATTAACGAACCCCGCGATGAAAAAGGTAGAATCCCTTCGGCAGCTCGGTCGTTTTACATTTCAATGTCCTATTTGGCATTGATTTTCATTTCGCTCGTCAGTGTTTTGTTCAGTCCAGAATTGACCATCATGTTCCTTGTCCTGGCGATGATCAACATACTGTCCAAAATGACTCGAAGGAAATCAAGTTCCGAGCCATCGCCAGCGTCGGATTGATACACCCCACCACCCCTTCGGGTGGTGCCCGTCGTGTGGAGGTGGGGAGAAATGCAAGAAAGCGACCTGATTTTTGACTGGAACACCGTCGATTATGAATTCAAGCGAAATCCCTCAAATCATCCGCATGAAATCTGGTTTGATGATGAAACCCTACGCGATGGTTTGCAAAGCCCTAGCGCTCGAAATCCGACCATTGAAGAGAAAATTGAGTTGTTGACTTACATGGAGCGTTTGGGCGTCCAAAAGGTCGACTTAGGTTTACCAGGGGCTGGGCCATTTCACGTCAATCACATCGACGCAATGCTGTCGCACATTTCGGACAATGATTACCAGATCCGGCCTGGATGTGCGGTTCGTACCGTGGTCTCAGACATTGACCCCCTCGTTGATTTACAAGCCAAGCATGAGATGAAAATTCAAGCCAGTGCATTCTTGGGCACCAGTCCAATTCGGCAGTTTGCGGAGAATTGGACCATGGAACGAATCCTCAGCACGGCGGAGAAAGCAGTAACCTTCGCCGTCGATAACGACATTCCAGTCATGTTCGTCACAGAGGACACAACTCGATCCAAGCCGGAAGAAATCAAGGAAGTGTACACCCGTGCCATTGAATTGGGTGCCGATCGAATTTGTGTGTGCGACACCTGTGGTCACGTTACACCCAATGGTGTGACTCAACTGCTGAAATTTATCCAAGAAGAGGTCATTCCAGACGCCGGTGTGAAGCGAAGAGACATCGAAGTGAACTGGCATGGTCATCAAGATCGTGGCCTCGGAGTAGCCAACAATCTGGCCGCAGCAGAAGCTGGAGCCGACGTCATTCATGGAACGGCTTTGGGTGTAGGAGAAAGGGCTGGAAATGCTCCCTTGGATCAAACCTTGGTCAATCTCAGTTTGATGGGCGTCATCAACAACGATTTGACCCTTCTCAACGAATACATGCAAAAAGCTCATGATTACGTTGAGGTGGCCCTTCCACGCAACTATCCAGTCTTCGGAGAAGATGCCTTTGAAACCGGAACCGGTGTCCATGCAAGTGCAGTTATCAAAGCGATGAAGAAGGGTGACCATTGGCTGGCAGATCGTGTTTATTCAGGTGTTCCTGCACAGGATTATGGATTGCAACAAATCATTCGGATCGGTCACATGAGCGGTCGTTCAAACATCATTTGGTGGTTAGAGCAACACGGTCACGAAGCGAGTGACGAATTGGTTGCACATCTGTTTGAGGTGGCCAAGAGTCAACGGAGATTGATGCCTGATTCAGAGGTTGAAGCCGCCGTTCAAGCCTTCCTGAGCAATTGAACGCCCCATACACAGTTTCAATAACCAAATCATGGCCTTTAGGGCCATGAAGTGGTTCGGCATCTCTTTGCTGTTGGTCATTTCATCGCTATCTCCGTTGGTTTCTGCAACGGAAACATACCCAGAAACAGACTATGTTTCAGAGTACTCCAAGGCCGTTCAATCCGCATTTGAGCGATGTACAGAATGGCCCGCTCACGATGGAACTTGGTTGGTGGTCTCTGGAAATCCCATGGGGGCTGAGGCTCCATTCCTGTCATACGCTTGGTTGGTTGAAGCAGATGCCAAAGAGATTCAGCATTGGCTTGAAATTCATCGAATTGAAGTTGCTTGCCCCCAAATCGATCGACAACATGAACCTAGATGGACACCGAACGATCCAAAGTTTGGCGACCAATGGCATTTGGAAAATACAGGCCAAACCAGTGGAGGAGCTTCTGGTGAAGATGCCAATCTTACTGGTGCATGGCAATCATACCAAGGTACGGGAGTCACCATTGGGATTGTTGACGATGGAGTGGATACAGACCATCCTGACCTCAGTACCAATTACGACTCAAGCAATGATTACGATTATTGTGGTAATGACGGTAATCCAAATCCCTCCAGCTGGGATGCTCATGGAACTGCTGCCGCAGGCGTTGCTGCGGCAACAGGCAACAACAGCGTCGGTGTATCGGGCGCAGCTCCCGACGCCAACTTGCTGGGTTTGCTTCTCATCGCTTGCAGTACACCGGATTCAAAAGAGGCGGATGCACTCTCCCATGAAAATCAGGTTGTCGATATCTACAGCAATTCATGGGGACCCAGTGATGACGGTAGTACCCTAGAGGCGCCTGGTCCACTGATGATTGCCGCTTTCGAAGATGATGTTGCCAATGGACGCGGTGGTCTTGGTAACATCATCACGTGGGCTGCTGGAAATGGATTGGATTCGGATGATGATTCGAATAAAGACGGATATGCCAACGCTCGTCAAACCATTGCGGTCACCGCCATTACACACCAAGGTGAGCAATCATGGTATGCTGAACCCGGTGCAAACATTCTCGTTGCCGCTCACAGCGATGGCAGTGGCGAAGGTATCACGACAACGGACATCGAAGGATCCTCTGGTTACACCAACAATGACTACACGGACAACTACGGGGGAACATCATCTGCCACACCTTTGGCCAGTGGCGTTATCGCCTTGATTTTGGAGGCCAATGCAAACTTGACTTGGCGGGATGTTCAGCATATTCTGGTCCACAGTGCACGCGTCAACGATGCCAATGACAACTCATGGGGCCTGAATGGTGCCGGGCATGATGTCTCACACAAGTACGGGTTCGGAGCGGTGGATGCCGGTCGAGCGGTGGCTTTGGCAGAGAACTGGACCAGCGTTGATCCTGCAATGAACATTACCAGTGGAACACGCACGGTGAACTCTGCAATACCCGATAACTCAGCTCCAGGAATTAACGATACGGTGACCATCAATGATGGACTGCGCATAGAACATGTCGAAGTCTATGTCGATATAGATCACACCTATCGAGGCGATCTAATCATCACTCTCACATCGCCTTCCGGAACTGAAAGTACGCTTGCGCAGAAGCAAAGCGACTCAAACAATAATTATCGAAATTGGATGTTTTCCACCGTACACAATTGGGATGAAATGTCAAATGGCAATTGGACCTTGAATGTGGAAGATGATGGCAATGGGGATACGGGCACTTGGAATGATTGGGAACTAGTCATCCATGGTGTCCCCACAATCCTAGATTCCGATGGCGATGGTCTGACCAATGAGAATGAAACCGATGTTCACGGTACCGACCCATACGATATCGACACCGATGATGATGACTTGACCGACTATGAAGAAGTCATGGTCACCAATACCGACCCCTTGGATTCAGATAGCGATAACGATACATTACTCGATGGTCAAGAGGTCAGCCTCTACGGGACCAACCCCCTCTCCAATGATACCGACGGAGATGGTTTGACCGATGCTCAAGAGATTCTATTCTTTGGCAGCGACCCATTGGTTTTCGACCCCGATGCAGATACCGATTCATGGTATTGGTTCCAAGATTGCAATGATAGCAATGCCCAGATTCATCCTGGAATGTTTGAGATACTCAATGGCATCGATGACAATTGCAATGATTTGTGGGATGAAGGATTCAACGTCACAGATTCGGACAATGACAACTTGTCAGATTTCTCCGAATATCACGATTACGGGACCAATTGGAGCCTTGCCGATACCGATGGTGACAACCTAACGGATGGAGATGAGATTCTCATTTACAGCACAAATCCACTCATTCCAGACGTAGATGCGGACGAAGACGGTTGGTACTGGTTCCAAGATTGTAACGATACCAACGCTTGGATTCACCCATCGATGCCTGAAAGTTTGGATGGCATTGACAATGATTGTGATCAGTCCATTGACGAAGATTTTGAGGGATTGGATACTGATCAGGACAATCTACTCGATCTCAACGAATTCAACATCTGGCAGACAGATCCTTTCGACAATGACACCGATGACGATGGACTTGATGATGGCTATGAAATCAATGTAACATTGACCAACCCATTGATTCCTGACCTTGACGAAGACGAGGATGGATTCCGATGGTTTGAGGACTGTGATGATAATGATTCCACTGTACACCCTGATGCTGCAGAAATTTGGGACGGATACGACCAAAATTGCAACAACCTGATTGATGAATTGGTCAATCGTGCTGGACAAATTTCTGTGATTCCTACCGAGATTGAAATCAAACTGAATGCCACCTCTGAATCATTGTACTTGCAATCCTTTGTTAACATCTCAGAAGATGCGAATTTGGAAATCGATACAACATGGAAACTGGCATTGAATGAAAATTGGACTGTGGTGGTGTCCTCTGATTCCTGGTTAACTCTAGGTCCCTTTGAATGCGAAGGACCCCTAATGGGCTATCTTGCAGAAATTTGCATACACAACGGAAGCACCCCCGTGTATGAAGTCACAGTGTTCATTTCAGATGGTTATGAAATCATCACACACACATGGTCGGTACAGTACACAGTGTGGCATCCTCCTGAACCTGAACCCGAACCTGAGCCCCAACCCAGGCCCACTCCAGCACCAGAACCGGAACCCGAGGATAACGAAGAGCAAGGGAACAGTAGCACCAGCGGTAATTCTGCCATGGGCATGGATACTCGAGTCATTATTGGGTTGACAGCTATCGTCATTGTTCTCGCGATTATTGTACTCATCACCGGTCGCAAACAGGCCCCTCCACCTCCCATGCGACCCCCACCCACCGGTATTCCACAAATGGTGGGTCAGAATTTCCGTCGCTGAATCAGGCTTCTACGAGCATGGCTACAGCATTGCCTCCACCGAGGCACAAGGTCACGATTCCCTTGCCGCCCCCCGAGCGCCGTAGGGCATTGATTAGCGTCATCAGACACCGGGCTCCAGTGGCTCCAAGAGGGTGACCAATGGCCACCGCTCCACCGTGTGGGTTGAATTTTTCATCAGAAATTTCGCAGGCCTTGGCCACGGCACATGAAGCGGCAGCGAAAGCCTCGTTGTGTTCGACATAGGTCAAATCATCCATGGTAAGTTGGTTGCGCTCCAGCAAGCACTCAATGGCTGGGATGGGTGCCGCCATCACTCGTGCAGGTTCAACACCAGATGTGCAGTAATCCAGTACGGTGCCCAAGACTGGCCATCCTTGTTCTTCCGCAATTTGGCGTCTGGCAACCAAGACGGCTGCGGCTCCATCAGACAGTTGTGAAGCATTGCCTGCAGTAATCTTGCCTCCTTCTTTGAATACCGCTCGCATTTCACTCAAATCACCCCCGGGCCGAATGCCCTCATCGCGATCCAATCCGGGTGTCTCTACGACTTCAAAATCCATCCAACCTTGATCCCATGCGGCTTGAGCCAAGTCATGGGACCGAGAAGAGAATGCATCTGCAGTTTCTCGACCAATGTCAAATTCCTCAGAGACCGTCTCTCCGGTATTCCCCATGTGTTCATTGTTGTAAACGTCCCACAACCCATCGTGAATCATGGTGGGTTGCAATTCACCATACTCCGTCTTGGAAATTTTTTTGCCAAAATAGGGCGCATTCGTCATCGATTCCATGCCTCCAGCGACGATGACATTGTATTCCCCCGCACGAATGCTGTTGGCGGCCAACATTACCGCTTTTAGAGAAGAACCGCAGACCTTGTTGACTGTAGTCGCCGGAGTGCTGTGAGGCATTCCTGCACCGAGAGCAACTTGGCGAGCGGGGGCTTGTCCTGCCCCAGCTTGGAGGACTTGACCAAACAAGACCTCGTCAATGATTCCACTCGCTGGATCGATTCCGACTCTGTCTAGCAACCCCTTGACGGCATGAACGCCGAGTTCGACAGCGGAGCGGTCCGCAAGTGCACCTCTGTACCGACCCACGGGTGTTCGCGCCACAGCACAAATCACAACATTGGACATCATCAACACCTTCGCTTACTGTGACTCGTCTCCAGCGAACCCATAGATTTCGCCATTGAGCAATGTGGGTCGCAATTCTGGTTTCAACAGAATCGTACGGACTCCCCATAGATCTCCAAAGATGCGGTACTTTGTGGTGGCATCCAGATAGTCGACACCGGATGAACCACCGGTGCCTACGCGACGACCAATGATTCGTTCCACCATTCGTGCGTGATGTGTTCGGAACAGTACCATGCTTTCTTCTAATTCGACTACGGCATCAATCAAGACACGAGGCCAAGCGAGAAGGGGAAGTTCTCGATAAGATTCGATGAATAGAAGTCCTGCCCGAGCACGATTGACCACACCATCGGGTTTGAGGAAATCATTAGCTCCTTGATTGGCTGCGGCAAATCGTGCCTTGACTGCCTCAATATTTTCCACCCCTTGGGCTTCCATTCGAGAACATGTTTCGACACCAATATTGGCATATGCTGCAAGGTGGGCGCTAACATAGGCTTCCACCGCTGCTGTATCTCCATCTGAACCATAGAAAGAGCCCATAATCGGTGTCCGCTCCAACCATGCCGTGAGTGCAGAAACGAGTGTGGTCTCTTCTAGTGCGGCTTCCAATCGAACCAAGGCGGCAGCATCAGCTTCGCTACGTTTTGCAAGCTTACGGAAGTGACCCAGTGGATCCATCTCTGAGACACGACCGACCGGCTCCAATCCGAGAATGATTTCCATCTCACGCATTTGATACGACTCAAATCCACTGGCAGTTCCCAATCCATCTCGGAATGCAAGGAAGCCTTGTGGTGTCAGCGTTTCCATGACTTTCCATTGGCTGGCCATTAGGCGGAAGATTTCCGTCACGCGCCCGAGGTGTTCGACCGCTTTCGGTACTTGGGATTCTTGAACGTGCTTTGAGTCCAATATGTCTCGAATTTCACGCAATTCGCGAATGACCTGCTTGAACCAAAGTTCAAACGTCTGATGAGTGACAATGAAGTGCATTTCATCATTGCTAACCCCTTCCTCATCTCGCTGCAAAGAGAGCAACTCGTGTAGGCCAAGGTAGCCTCCATAGGTTCGATTGGAACCGTCCCCAGAGCCCGAATATCCTCCGCCCATGTTATTTCGCATCGGCCTGACACTTGAATGTCTTACCCTACTCACAGTTCAGTTTTCTAGTAGGTTGCTGCGTACAGACAGATCCCAATAAGTGAGGGGAAAATTACCAACGGAGGTACAGGTATATGCTCCAAAAAACCCCTAAATTTAGCCCCTAAAATAGTCGACAAAATTACAACAAGTGCAATCACATTCCCGATGAGGATGAAGTCTCCTTCGACTGCACTATTGTCAATCATAAAACTACAGTAAAGATTCAGACCACCAATTCCGGCAAAACCACCTCCGATGAGCATCCGCATCGATGCGGCAGGGCCTCCCTCTACGCCTTCACCCTCTCCGAAAATGCTCTTGTTTAAACCAACAGGATCCCAATTTTTCATGATTCCAACGAGAATCATGACGACTCCGAAGATTTGCATTGCGAGTGTATGTTCCATGATTGGGTTCGTTTCTAGGCAGCACTTGAATGTCTTGCC